>JAPUEM010000102.1:11958-40624 GCA_027492575.1 Propionicimonas sp. | reverse complement strand
TCGTCGGGAGCCGCTCAGAGCTCGTCGGGAGCCGTTCAGGGATCGTCGGGAGCCGCTCAGGGCTCGGTGGGAGTGCTCACCGCCGGCCAGGTGATCGCCGGCCTCACGGCCATCGCCACCGCGGTGGTGCTCGGCATCGGCATCGACCCCGCGGCCGCCGGGGTCGGAGCCGCCACCCCACCGGGCAGTTCGTCGGTCACCCCGACCGGGAACGTGGTGCGAGTGCAGGTCGAGGCGGTCGGCATGCGCTACGAGCCCGCCAGCGTCCACCTCAACAGAGGCGACCAGTTGATCGTCGAACTGGTGAACGCCGACACCACCACCCACGACCTGGTGATCGGGGACGCCCGGAGTGCCCGCCTCGCCCCGGGCGCCACCGAGGAACTCGACGCCGGCGTGATCGGCGAGTCGATCCTCGGCTTCTGCTCGGTGGTGGGTCACCGCCAGATGGGCATGGTCTTCGCGGTGATCGTGGACGACGCCCCCGCCTCCGAGCCCGCGCCCGAGCCGTCCGGCCAGCACAGCCACGAGCCCGAAGGGGAGGCGCCGGCGCTGTCGTCCGTCATCGACCCGGTGCTGCCCCCGCTGACCGACGAGAAGGTGCACAAGCTCACCATGACCGTCCAGGAGGTGCCGCTAGAGGTCGCTCCCGGGGTGTGGCAGCGGCGGTGGACCTTCAACGGCACCGCTCCGGGCCCCACCCTGCACGGACGGGTGGGCGACGTCTTCGAGATCACCCTGGTGAACGACGGCTCGATCGGGCACTCGATCGACTTCCACGCCGGCTCGCTGGCACCGGATCAGCCGATGCGCACCATCGAGCCGGGCGAGTCGCTGGTCTACCGGTTCACCGCCACCATGGCCGGGGTCTGGATGTACCACTGCTCGACCATGCCGATGAGCGCCCACATCGCCGCCGGCATGCACGGAGCGGTGATCATCGAGCCCGACGACCTGCCGGAGGTCGACCGGTCGTACGTGCTGGTTCAGTCCGAGGTCTACCTCGACACCGTCGCGTCCGACCCCGAGAGTGCCACCGAGGTGAACGCCGACAAGGTCAACGCCGAAACCCCGGACTACGTGGTCTTCAACGGCATCGCGAACGCCTACGACCAGCAGCAGTTCACCGCGAAGACAGGGGAGCGGGTCCGGTTCTGGGTGCTGGACGCCGGCCCCAACCGTCCCAGCAGCTTCCACATCGTCGGCTCCCAGTTCGACACCGTCTACGCCGAGGGCCACTACCTGCTGAAGGCTGGCAAAGACGCCTTCGGCACCCAGAACGGCGGCTCCCAGGTGCTCGGCCTGCACCCTGCCCAGGGCGGCTTCGTCGAAGCGGTCTTCCCCGAAGCCGGCCACTACCCGGTGGTCACCCACCTGATGGTGGACGCCGAACGCGGAGCCCACGGCTTCGTGAACGTCACCGAGTGACCGAACGGATCCAACGCTGGAGAGCTCTTTTCAGCAGGGATCCGTCACCGGCGGCCGATCTGAACGCAGGTCTGTGCGGCGGTCCTGAATCCGCGGGACTGGTCATGATGGCGTTTCTGGCCACCCGTGACCATGTCATCGTCAGGTGGTTCGGGCGTGGGCCGCTTCAACGAGCGTCTGGGCCGATCTCAACGCAGCCGTTCTGTCGGCCGAGCTCAGGATCTGGGCGCCGTAGTGTGAGGCGGGCTTGAACCCGACGAGGGTGTGGAGCCGCTTACCCAGCTGGGCATCGACACCTGACAACAGATCGGCTGCCGCTGCGTGATCCTGGCCGGCGTACCGTTCGCCGGTCGCTGACAGGCAGATCGCGTCACCCGCCGCGATGCCAGCGAGAACCGCGAGACCGACACAGACGTTGATAGCGGCGCCATCCTCAAGTGCGATGAGGTCTGCCGCTTCCAGATACTCGGCGACGATGCGGCGGCTGCGGGCCTCACCGACTCCGCCCGGCCTGGTGCGGTGCTTCTTGGGACTCATCAGGCGACCTCGCGTCCAGGTCGGCGGCCGAGGGCGTTTGCCACGTCTGTCCCGAAGACGGTGACCGCTTCGTCCTGCCATGAGCGTGTGATGGGCTCGCCCGCGTCGTTCAGCGTCCGCAGGTGTGCCGAGGTGACCACGATCGGCTCCAGCCGGTTGCCGGTCCACGCGAGCACCTGTCGACGCAGCGAGTCCAGTTGGTCGGTCCAGACTTCCGCCTGGGTGTCGGTGGTGTCAGGGATGACGAGGAGAAGGTCGATGTCGCTGTCAGGGCCGGACTCTCGGCGGGCCACGGACCCGAACAGGGCGGCGGTGGTCGGCTCCGGCTGGAGGCGGCTGCAAGCTTCGCCGAGCCGGCGGAGGAACTCCTGTCGAGCGTTGGATGCCACGAGGATCGCGTCGAAGAGAACATGCTCTCGGTTGAGCCAGTACACCGATCCGACATTGGACGGTTCAGCGAGAACAAGGCCATGTTCAACAAGGCGATCGAGCACGAGGCTGATGCCGGCCCGGGAGCCCCTGCCGCCGAGCCGGTGGATTCGGCTGACGCCCAGCGCGCCTTCCGTGCGGGCAAGCACCTCCAGCACAACCGAGTCGAGGCTCGGGATGAGCGAGCGCAGTGGAGACGTGAGATCCATGACAGTATTCTAGCAGTAAGACAGTATTCTGTCGTTCCGCTGGAATGCTGTCAGCATGCGGGATTGTCAGTCGAGGAGGATGGCGAACGGAGTGAGAATGTCCGGAAGGGTTGTCGAATCGGGCCGGTCCTGTTCGTTGAAGGAGTGAAGCCGCCCAACAGGGGCGGCGCGAGACAAGGGAGCAACACCATGAGCACCACCTTGACCGTCGACTTCTTCTGCAGCCTCGACGGCAACGGCTCGGCCGAGGGCTGGCCCGGCTACTGGGGCAAGGAAGGCCCCGAGCTGATCGCCGATCGCGTGCGCACCTTTTCGCAGGATCAGGTGCTGGTCTTCGGGGCCACGACATTCCGGGAGTTCAGCACGTTCGTCAGGATGTTCGACGAGCCGTACTACGACAGCCTCGACTCTCTCTCCAAGCTCGTCTTCTCCAGCACGCTCGAAGCGCCGCTCGACTGGCAGAACTCCACGGTGATCCACGAGGACGCGGTGACCGCGATCGAGCGCCTAAAGCGCACGACCGACGTCCCGATGCGGTCGCACGGCAGCATCTCGCTCAACCGGACGCTGCTCGCTGCCGGGCTGGTCGATCGGCTCGAGGTGATGATCTTCCCGGCGATCACGGGGAGATCGGGCTCCGCGGCGCTCTTCCATGACGGTGCGGAATTCGATCTCGACCTCATCGAGTCGACCGTTCTGGACGGCCGCACGCTGAAGCTCGTCTATGCCCCGCGCGTCCACGGTGAGATCCCCCAGGGCGTCGGACCGCGGCTCCGGGAGAAGATGTAGCCGTGCGGTACCTCATCAACGTCATCGACAGCCGCAGCAACTCCGGCACGTCCGAAGAGATGGTCGCGATCGACGCGTTCAACGAGAAGCTCATCGCGGGCGGGCACTGGGTCTTCGCCGGCGGTCTGGCGGACCCTGCCGTCTCGACCGTGATCGACGGCCGTGGGGAGGAGCCGGTGTTCACCGACGGCCCGTTCATCGAGACGAAGGAGTGGGCGGCAGGCTTCTGGATCATCGAGGCGGACGACCTGGACGTCGCGCTGAAGCTGATGGCGGCGGGCTCGCGGGCCTGCAATCGCCGGCTTGAGGTGCGGCCGCTGCTTCAGGAGCCGCAATAGACGCGCGGGAAGCACTCACTCGCGCCCACCGTGCGGAGTGGGCGCGCTTGGTGGCGACGCTCGCCAAGCGCTTCGGCGGACTCGACATCGCCGAGGAGTCTGCCGCGGACGCCTTCGCGACCGCTGCCGAGCACTGGCCGGTGGAGGGCGTCCCGCCCAACCCTGGCGCCTGGCTCACCATGACGGCGACCCGCAAGGCGATCGACCGGCTTCGTCGAGAGAGCACCCGCACCGCGCGACACAAGGAGGCGCAACTCCTGTACCGCGCCGAGCCCGAACCGCTCGGCGCGATCGACGACGACCGGCTGCGGCTGATCTTCACCTGCTGCCACCCCGCTCTGGCGATGGAGGCTCGGGTCGCCCTGACACTGCGGATGGTCGGGGGACTGAGCCTTCCCGAGATCGCCGGCGCGTTCCTCGTGCAGGACACCACGATGGGCGCCCGGATCACCCGCGCCAAGGCGAAGATCGCCGCCGCCGGGATCCCGTATCGCGTGCCGATGGCCGAGGACCTGCCGGGCCGCATGTCGGGGGTGCTTACGGTGCTCTTCCTGATCTTCAATGAGGGGTACCTCGCGTCCGGTCCCGGTGGCCCGCCCGTCCGGGAGGAGTTGACCGGCGAGGCGATCCGGCTCGCGCGGCTGCTCCACCAGTTGCTGCCGGACGCCGGTGAGGTGGCCGGGCTACTCGCCCTCATGCTGCTCACCGAGGCGCGCCGCTCCGCACGCGTGTCATCGGCAGGCGAGTTGGTCCCGCTGGCCCAGCAGGACCGAAGATCGTGGGATGCGGCGCTGATCTCAGAGGGACACAGCTTGGTCCGTGACCGGCTCGCCTCGGGGATCCCGCCCGGCCGCTATCAGTTGCTCGCCGCCATCAGCGCCGTGCACACGGATGGCGATGCACCCGACTGGACGCAGGTGGTCGCGCTCTACGACCACCTCGCGACGCTCGACCGTTCACCCATCGTGCGGCTCAACCGCGCGATCGCGGTCGGGCAGCGCGATGGGCCACCGGCCGGCCTTGCGCTGGTCGATGAACTCGAGTCCGAGCTGGTGGGGTACCACGCCTACCACGCGGCGCGCGCGGACCTGCTGCGGAAGCTGGGCCGAACCACAGCCTCCCGCGAGGCCTATGACGCCGCGATCGCGCTCGCAGGCAACACGGCCGAGATCGCCCTCCTCACGCGACGCCGCGACGAAGCGTGAGGACCTACCCCTGCGACGGTTCGGTGGCGCCAGGGGAGCGCAGGACGCGGGCCGCCAGGGCGTGTGCGGCCAGGCATGACGCGACGGGGTCGCCGCCGGTGGTGAGGTAGGCGGTGAGGAAGCCGGCGTTGAACGCGTCGCCGGCGCCGGTCATGTCGCGGACGCCGTCGACCGGGGTGACCGGGACGGTCGCGGCCAGGCGGCCTGACTGGAAGATGTTGGTCGCCGCCTTGCCCTGGCGGGCCAGCAGGATCGCGTCCCCGAACCGCGCCAGCTGCGGGCCGGGGTGGTCGCCGCGGATGAGGTCGAGGTGGTGGGCCTCGTCGCGGTTCGCGGAGATGAAGTCGGGACGCAGTTCGTCCATCAGGTCCAGGAAGGCGGCGACGCCGAAGTGGTCGATCATGCCGGTGGAGGAGACGTCCAGGCTGACCTTGCCGCCGCGGTGATGCTGCTCGTGGACCGCCTGCCGCACGGTCGTAGCGGTGCTGCCGCCGTCGAAGGAGTAGGCGGTGACGTGCAGGATGTCGAGGCCGTCCAGGCAGGCTGGATCGACGGGCTCCAGCTGCAGGGAGGCGCCGCGGCTGGGGAACATCACCCGCTCACCGGCCTGGTCGATCAGCACGACGATCATGCCGGTCGTGCCGCGCACTTGCAGCCGCACGTCGACGCCGCGCTGCTTGAGCTCCTGGGTGAGCACCAGGCCGCCGAGATCGTCCCCGACGCAGCCGATGAAGCGGGTGGGGTGGCGCGGGGCGGCGAAGGCCGCGACATTGGCGGCCGACCCGCCGCGAGTCATGACGATCTCCGCCTTGGTGTCGGTGGCCGGACGGATCTCCTCGAGCTGCCAGACGACGATGTCCTGGACGACGTCGCCGATGACGCCGAGCATGACTACTTCGTCAGTTCGGCGGCGATCTGGGCCGCGAGCCGGATGTTGTTGAAGTAGAGCGCGGTGTTGGCGTCCAGGCTGCGGCCGTCGGTCGCCACCCGGATGAAGTCCAGCAGGAACGGGGTGGTCGCCTGGCCGTGGATGCCCTGTTCGTCGGCCGCGGCCCAGGCGCGTTCGAGCACCTCGTCCAGGCCGGTGGGGTCGAGCTGCCGATCCGCGGGGACCGGGTTGGCGACCAGGACGGCGCTCTTCAGGCCGAGGGCCTGCTGCGTCCGCGCCATGGTGGCGATCTGGCTCGGATCCTCCACCCGGGTCGCCAGGTCGTAGCCGGAATCGACCACATAGAAGCCCGGGTAGCGGTTGGTGCGGTAACCCACCACGGGGACGCTCAGGGTCTCCAGCCGCTCGAGAGTGGCCGGGATGTCCAGGATCGCCTTCGCGCCGGAACTGACCAGGACGATCGGGATCTCGGCGAGGGCGAAGATGTCCGCCGACTCGTCGAAGGTGCTGGCCGCGCCGTGATGGACGCCGCCGAGGCCCCCGGTCGAGAAGACGTCGATGCCGGCCGCACGGGCCAGCAGGGCGGTCGCGGCGATGGTGGTGCCGGCGTTCTTCTTCGAGACCGCCGCGTAGGAGAGGTCCCGGATGGACGCCTTCGCGGCATTGTCGTCGTAGCCGAGCTCGCGGATCTCGTCCTCGCTCAGGCCGACCACCGGCTGGCCGTGCACCACGCCGATCGTGGCCGGGACGGCGCCGCCCTCACGGGCGATCGCCTCGCCTTCCAGCGCCACCTCAACATTGCGCGGCCGGGGGAGCCCGTGGGTGAAGATGGTCGATTCCAGTGCCACGACCGGCCGGCCGGCGGCCAGCGCCTCCTGAACCTCAGCGGAGATCCGAATGGCGGCGTGGGACATGGCGACTCCTTTGATCGATGGGGCTTCCCGGCGGTGGGAACTCTCGCTTGAGAGGATACAACCTCCGGGAGAGTGCCGTCGTCCAGAGCTGCCAGCGGCGTGAGCCTTGGCGATCCCTGAGCTTGTCGAAGGGTCGCCGATATGGCCGGTAACGACCCTTCGACAGGCTCAGGGATCGCTTGCGGTCGGCTGCGCTGATGTTGATACACCTCCGGCGGAGCTAAATGAACTAATCAAACTCTCGCTTGGAGCGGCCCAGCTGCGGCGTCCGGGTCGCCGAGGTCGCGCTGCAGGTAGGCGACGTCGTGCCAGGCGTCGTGCTTCCAGCCGACCCGGCGGAGCACGCCCGACTCGGTGAAGCCGAAGCGCTCGTGGAAGGCGATGCTGGCGGGGTTGGGCAGGGCGATCCGGGCGAATGCCCGGCGGTAGCCGCGCTCGGCCAGCAGGGGCAGCAGCGCGCCGTAGAGGGCTCGTCCGGCACCGCGGCCACGGGCGTCCAGGTCCAGGTAGATGCTGGTCTCGCAGGACCAGTCGTAGGCGGCCCGCGGGGAGAACGCGTAGGCGTAGGCGTAGCCGGTGATCACGCCGTCCTGTTCCAGCACGAGCCACCCGTGGCTGCTCCCGTGGGCGGCGATCCGTCCGGCTATGTCGGCGTCCGATGGCACCTCGGTCTCGAAGGTGATCGCGGTGTCGCGGACGTAGGGCGCGTAGATCGCCGCGCAGGCCGCGGCGTCGTCTGCCGTCGCGGGACGGACCAGTTCAGGATCGGGCACGTCCCTGATGATCTCACCCCAGCGGGACGACCCTTCGACAGGCTCAGGGATCGTTCACAGGCTCAGGGATCGTTCACCGGCTCAGAGATAGCTACAGGCTCAGCCAGCGTTCACAGGCCCGGAAAGGCGTTCCCTGAGCTTGTCGAAGGGTCTGAACCGGGCTACTCGGCGAAGATGTTGTTGCGGACGCCGAAGACGTTCGTCGGGTCCACACCTTCCTTGAGGGCGCGGACGGCGGCGCGGGCCTCGGGGGTGGCGACCCGGTCGACGAACTTCCGGCGGAGCTTGCCGATGCCGTGGTGGTGGGAGATCGAGCCCCCGGCCTCCATGATGGCGGCGCGGATGTTCTTCTCCATCTCGGCGAACTTCTCGTCGCCGTCCTCGACGCCCTTATGGATCAAGCCGTGGGTGAAGTAGATGCAGACGCCGGTGTGGTACATCTGCGTGACCCGCGGTGACACGAACGGCCGGCCGGGGAAGCCGAGCCGCTTGTGCTCGGCCTCGGCCACCCGCCGCACCTCATCGCAGACCTGGTGGATCTTGCTCCAGGGCACGGTGGTCTCGTAGGTCTCGCCGACGATGTAGTAGTCGGCCAGCAGGTCGCGGATGTACGCGATCGCGTAGGTGAGCATGTAGCCGCGCTCGCCGTTCGACGGCCCGCCGGAGACGCCGCCGAACTTCTTGGCGGTGTCCATGACCACCTTGAACTGGTAGTCGACCTCGTCCTTGTCGCCCTCGAGCACCATGGTGGCGGCCACCATCTTGTGCGGGTCGAAGCCCTTCACCTTGGTGATCAGCAGCTTCTCGGCCTTGCTCTTCAGGATGTGCACCCGGTCGGACGGCGCCGGCTTCAGCGCCTGCCCCAGCCGGAACTGGACGTTGTCCACCAGCCGGATCGAGGCCGGCTTGGCGCCGGTCTGGTTCAGCGCGGCCATGAAGGCCACGCCCTTCTTCCAGTCGGAGAAGATCACCGAGCCGTACTTCTTGGCCTCGGGCAGCTTGTGGATGCGGATGACCGCCTTGGTGACCAGGCCCAGGTTGCCCTCGGAGCCGAAGGCCGCCTTGAAGGCCTCCACGCCGGCCGCCTGCCGCGGGGTCGAGTACAGGTTCTCCACGACGCCCGAGGGGGTCACCAACGTCACGTTCTCGACGACGTCCTCGATGTTGCCGTACCGGTTGCGCTTCATGCCGGAGGCGTTGGTGGCGATCCAGCCGCCCAGGGTCGAGAGCTCGATGCTGTCCGGCTCATGGCCGCAGGTGAAGCCCTGCTCGGCCAGCAGTTCCTCCAGCCGGCCACCCAGGATGCCCGCCTGCACGCAGGCGGTCAGGTTCTCGGCGTCCACCCATTCGATGGCGTCCATGCGCTTCATGTCGAGGGAGACGACCATCCGGGTCTCCGAGGCGGGGATCTGCAGGGCGTCGGAGACGTTCGTCCCGCCGCCGTAGGGGATCAGGCAGACGTCATGGTCGCGGGCCAGGTTCACGATCGCGACGCAGTCCGCCTCGGATTCCGGCCACACCACCAGATCGACCGTGCGCGGCAGGTTGCCGTAGAGCACCCGCGAGACCTCGTCGGTGGTGGTCTGACCGTGGGAGTGGATCAGCCGCTCCCGGTCGTCGGTGGAGAACTGATCCTCGGTGAGCGCCTTGCCGAGCGCGGTCAGGAAGCGCTTGTTCTGCTTGACCGGCGACACCTTCGGCTGCTCGGTGAGCGGACGCTTGGCGGTGAAGTCGATGGCGTAGTCGAGTTCGGTGCGCACGAACGGGATCAGGTAGGGCATCGGGTAGCCGCACAGGTTATACCGCGAGCCGGTCATGATCACGCACTCGTCCGGCTCCACCACGAGCTTGGTGTCCCGGTACCCCCAACGGTGATCCCACGTGGTGGGGTCGAGCTTGGAGGTGTCGCGGTTGAGGGTCTTGTCTGCCATCTGCTGTGCGCTCCTTGGAGGACGGACGTGAACTGCCCGAGCACCGCGAGCATAGCGAACCGGCGAGCGGTCCTCAGCGACACCTGTCATCCGGTCTGCCCACTGTGCCCGCCACTTTCTGCCATATAGCGACTCTGGCCGACAGATATGTCGCGCGGGTCAGCTATGTGGCAGTAAGTGGCGGCCCCGCTAGAGCTCGACTTCGGTGTGGTCGGTGACCCACAGGGTGTGGAAGGTGCCGGGGCGGTCCACCCGGCGGTAGGTGTGGGCGCCGAAGAGGTCGCGCTGGCCCTGGATCAGGGCGGCGGTCGACCGTGCGGCGCGCAGCCCGTCGAAGTAGGAGAGCGAGGAGGCGAAGGCCGGGGTCGGGACGCCGTGCAGGGCGGCCTCGGCGACCACCTTGCGCCAGGACGGCAGCCCGGCCCGGACCACCTCCGCGAAGTACTCGTCGCCGATCAGCAGCGGCAGTTCGGGGTCGCGCTCGTAGGCCTCGGTGATGCGGTTGAGGAACTGGGCGCGGATGATGCAGCCGCCGCGCCAGATGCGGGCCAGATCGCCCCGCTTCACGTTCCAGCCGTAGAGCTCGCTGGCGGCCGCGATCTGGTCGAAGCCCTGGGAGTAGGCGATCACCTTGGAGGCGTACAGCGCCTGGCGCACCTCTTCGATGAAGGCGGCCCGGTCCTCGATCTGCCAGGGCTCGGTGTCCGTGCCGAAGGTCGCCCGCGCGGCCTCGCGCTGCGGCAGGCCGCTGGAGAGTGCCCGGGCGAAGGTGGCCTCCGCGATGCCGGTCACCGGGATGCCGAGTTCGAGGGCGTTCTGGACGGTCCAGCGTCCGGTGCCCTTCTGGCCGGCCTCGTCCACCACGATGTCGATGAACGCGCCCCCGGTCTTCGCGTCCACCTGGGCCAGCACCTCGGCGGTGATCTCGATCAGGAAGGACGACAGGTCGCCCGCGTTCCACTCGGCGAAGATCTCCGCCAGCTCGGACGGGGTCGCGCCCAGGCCCTTGCGCAGCAGGTCGTAGGCCTCGCCGATCAGCTGCATGTCGGCGTACTCGATGCCGTTGTGCACCATCTTCACGAAGTGGCCGGCGCCGTCCGGGCCGATGTGGGTGCAGCAGGGGACGCCGTCCACGTGGGCGGAGATGTCCTCCAGGATCGGGCCTAGTTCGGCGTAGGCCTCGGCGGTGCCGCCCGGCATGATGGACGGCCCGGTGAGGGCGCCCTCCTCGCCGCCGGAGATGCCCGAGCCGACGAAGTGCAGCCCGGTGGCGCGCACCGCGGCTTCGCGCCGGATGGTGTCGGGGAAGTGGGCGTTGCCGCCGTCCACGATGATGTCGCCCGGCTCCATCAGCGGCACCAGCGCGTCGATCACGGCGTCGGTGCCCTTGCCGGCCTGCACCATGATGATCACCTTGCGGGGCCGCTTCAGGCTGGCCACGAAGCCTTCCAGCGATTCGGACGGCACGAAGGCGCCCTCCGAGCCGTGCGCGGCCATGACCTCCTCGGTGCGCGCCCAGGTCCGGTTGTAGACCGCCACCGTGTAACCGTGGTGGGCCAGGTTCCGCGCCAGATTGCTGCCCATCACCGCCATTCCGACCACGCCGATGTCGGCGGTGGCAGTGATGTCGGAAACCGGTGCGGTCATGGCAGCTCCTCAGGGATGCGAGTCAGTGCGGGTACGTTACCAAGCAATCCGTCCCCCGATCGGTTCACTCGCGCAGCCGGCCGACCAGCGCGGTGGTGGCTGAGGCGGGCAGCGCGGTCAGCAACAGCCAGGTGGCGATGGGCTGTTCGAGGTAGACGTTCAGGGCGCCGAGCACCGCGTAGGCGGTGCGGCCGTCGTAGTAGCCGGCGGCGTAGGCGGCCCAGACCAGGGCCGAGGCGCCACCGGCCAGCGCCCAGAACCGCCAGCCCGCCGGCAGCGGGGAGCGCCGCACCTCGGCGCGTCCGTACAGCTGGAAGAAGACCATCCACAGCACGTAGTGCATGGCCTGGCCGAAGGCGAAGACCGCCAGGAACCGCAGCCCGAGGGCCGGATCGGCGCCGGGCGGCGAGGCGCTCGCCACGAGGGCGGCGGGATCAACCAGCCCGGTCACGATCGCGGGCGGCTCTCCGTTCAGCAGCGGATCGGCCAGCCCGGCCAGGATCGCCGCCGGGACGCCCGCCAGCCAGACCAGGTTCACCCCGACGAACCCCCACCGCTGGCCGGGTGGCCGTCCCCGCGTCCAATCCCACAGGAAGATCAGCGGGACGAGGTTGTGCCCGTGGACGAACAGATGCCAGTACCAGGGCAGCTCGATCAGTGACCAGACGGCGATCGCCGCCACTGCCGCCAGCGCCCACCAGCGCAGCCGCCCGCGCAGGCCGACCATGAGCGCCACCCCGATGCCGGCCATGCCCCCGACCAGTTCCAGCTGATGCCCCAGGTGCGGCGCGACGGACGAGACCGCCCGGATCAGCGCCATCACGGCGACGAAGGCCACCAGCAGCCAGCCTGTCGAACCGGGCAGCGCGCCGGCGATCCGTCCGCTCAGGTAGCGGACGGCCAGCAGCACATGCAGCGGCCCGAGCAGCATGACGCTGAACGCCGCTGTGGTGAACGGGGCCTGCACCGCCACCGCCGCCAGCAGCGCCGCGACCAGCAGCAGCCCGGCGGCCGGCAGGCGCAGGCTATTAGCGCTTACGGGAGTACCTCCACAGCGCGATCCCCAGCACGGCGACCATCACGACGACGAGCAGGATGATGGCGTCGAAGCCCGTCCCGGTCGGGAAGGACGGAGGGGCGATGGCGTCCTGCGGCATGGGCCCACCTTAAGGGGCGGGAAAGCCGGCCACCAGCGTGCCGCCGCCGATCGCTACGCTGCAGTGGTGTGGGAGTGGGCGGTCGCGTACCTGATCACCTGTGCGGTGGAGGTGCCGCTGATCGTGGTTCTGGTGCGCGGGCTGGGCTGGCGTGCCGAGCGGGCGCCAGGCAGTTGGCTGATGGCCTGGCTGCTGCAGCTGACCCACCCGGTGCTGTGGCTCGCCGGTCCGGTCGAGGTCTGGGCTCTGGCAATCGCCGAAGTCGTGGTCACCGTGGTCGAGGCCACCGGCCTGTACTGGTGGGCGACTGTCCTCGCCCGGCAGCCCGGCACGGCCACCACCGCCGAGAGCGCCCTGCTGATCGCCGTCATCGCCAACGCGGCCTCACTCCTGACCGGTCTGGCCTTCTACTGGCTGACGACCGGCCCGGCTTGACCGGCCAGGGCTACTGGCGGTGACGGAAGTACCGCCACAGCGCGAACCCCAGCACGGCGACGGCCACGACGGCCAGCAGGATGAAGGGGCCGATATCGGTCCCCGAGGAGAGGTCCGGCGGTGTCGAGGGGACGTCCAGGCGCATGGTCACACCCTAACCGTCAGGGGACGATGTGGCCCGCGGTCCGGAACAGCTCGTACCATTCCGGGCGGGTCAGGACGAGGTCCGCGCCCGCGGCCGCGGCCCGGATCCGCGCCGGGCTGGTGGTGCCCAGCACGACCTGGATGTTCGCCGGGTGGCGGGTGATCCAGGCGACCGCGATCGCCTCGGGCTCGACCCCGTACGTGGCGGCCAGCCGGTCGATGACGGCGTTGAGCTCGGGGTAGCCGCGGTTGCCCAGGAACGGGCCGTTGAAGAAGCCGGCCTGGAAGGGCGACCAGGCTTGCACCGTGATGTCGTGCAGCCGGCAGTAATCCAGCGTGCCCAGCGTCCGGTCGACCGACTGGTCGCTCTCGGCCATGTTCATGGCGATGCCCTGCGCGATCAGCGGGGAATGGGTGATCGAGAGCTGCACCTGGTTGGCCACCAGCGGCTGGGTGACGTAACGGCGCAGCAGGTCGATCTGGCCGGGGGTCTGGTTCGAGACGCCGAACTGACGCACCTTGCCGGCCGCGGCCAACTCGTCGAAGGCGCGGGCGACCTCCTCGGGCTCGACCAGGGCATCCGGACGATGCAGCAGCAGGATGTCGATGTACTCGGTCCGCAGGGCGGCCAGCGAGCCGTCCACCGCCTCGATGATGTGCTCGTAGGAGAAGTCGAAGTAGGGTCCGTCCTTCACGATCCCGGCCTTCGTCTGCAGCACGATCTGCTCACGCTCGGCGGCGGAGAGCTGCAGGGCCTCGCTGAACCGGAGTTCGCAGCCGTGGGCGGCGCCCTTGCCGTAGATGTCGGCGTGGTCGAAGAAGTCGATCCCCAGCTCCCGGCAGGTGTCGTAGAAGGTGCGGATCTCGGCATCGGTGGATTCCTGGATCCGCATCATGCCGGCCACCACCGCCGGCACCTGCAGGTCGCTGCTCCCGAGCGGGAAGGTCTTCATTGGTTCTCCTTAGGTGGTTGCCGTGGGCCAGTAGAGGGAATCGGGGGTCGGGCGGCGTCCGAAGAGGGCCTGCCCGACCCGCACCACGGTCGCGCCCTCCTCGATCGCCCACTCGTAGTCGCCGGACATGCCCATGCTGAGCTCGTCCACGCCGTCGAAATCCTGCCGCAGCCGGTCGCGCAGTTCCCGCAGCCGGACGAAGCAGGCCCGGACGGCCGCCTCGTCGGTGCTGAACAGGGCCAGGGTCATCAGCCCCCGCACCCGCAGGCCTGAGTAGCGCGGCAGTTCGGCCAGCACGCCGGCCACCTCGTCGGGCGCCAGCCCGTACTTGCTCTCCTCCGCGGAGGTGTTCACCTGGACGAAGACGTCCAGGCCCCGGCCGGCCGCCTGCAGCCGGCGGTCGAGCGCTTCGGCCAGCCGCAGGCTGTCGAGGGCCTGGAACTCGTCGGCGAAGGCGACCACGTCCCTGGCCTTGTTGGTCTGCAGGTGCCCGATCACGGCCCACGACAGCCCCGGGAGGTCGGCCAGCGCGGCCGCCTTTCCCTTCGCCTCCTGCACCTTGTTCTCGCCGAAGTCACGCATTCCGGCCGCGATCGCGGCCCGCATTCGCGTGGCGTCAACGGTCTTGCTCACCGGCAGCAGGCGCACCTGCGAGCGTTCCCGCCCGGAGCGTTCGCAGGCGGCGGCGATGCGCTGCTCGACCAGCCCCAGGTTCCGGGTGAAGTCCTCGGCGGTCATCGCGGTCGGGAAGTCGGGCACGGTCGCAGAATACCGGCCCTCGCCCGTCCCCGCTCGGCCATGGATCAGCCGGCGTCCGACCCTGGCGGAGTCGGTGGGGGAGCGGCCGGTGGTGGAGCGGGCGGTGGGACGGCTTGCACGCCCGGCGGTGCCACGGCCGGGGACGGTGGTGGTGGCGGCGGTCCGTTGCCCCAGGTCGCCGATGGCAGGTCGGCCGGGGCGGGCCGGCGGCTCCGCCGCAGCGCGACCAGCACGATCACGCCGCCCATCGCCAGCGCCACCGCCGCGGCGATGCCGAGGCCGGCCCACAACGCCAGCCCCGCCCGCTCGACGGTGTCCTGGGCCGCCGCCGCGGCAGCGTCGAGGTCTCCGGTGGCCAGCTGTTCGCGGGCCCGGGCCGCGGTGGCGTCCACGCCGAGCACCAGCTTCCCGAGGCCGGAGAGCGGGTCGGCCGCGCCCGCCGCGGCCTGGGACGCGGCCACCACCGACTCGGTCACCTGCAGCGCCCGGGGCAGGGTGGTCGACAGCTCCTGGTAGTCGGCCTCGGTCCAGGCCGTCTGCCAGGCCTGGCGCAGCCATTCCGGTTCGGCCAGGCCGGCGGCCCGGGTGGCCCGCTGCACCTCACCCGCCGTCCGTGCGTCGTCCGTCAGGGTTCCGATCAGCGTCTCCGCCTCGTCGAACTCCCAGTCGGACATGGCGTCGCGCAGCCCCTGCGGGGTGAGCCAGTCGCCGTCGGCGGCGTCCAGTTCCCGGTAGGCCGCGCGGGCCGCCGCGCGATCGTCGAGTTCGCGGGCCTGCTTCGGGCCGGTCACCCAGGTCCGGTAGGTCTTCTCGGCGCCGTCCACGCCCGCCCGATCCTCGACCAGGTCGAGGAACCGTCGCCAGTCGGTGACCGGATTGCCGCGGATCTCGCCCGCCGGGTCGTAGGCGCTCTCGCCCCGGTAGGCGGCGGAGAGCAGATCCGCCAGCGCCGCGTCGTCCAGGCTGCCGACCAGCGCGTGCGCGGCGCTGAACGAGGCGGTGTAGCCGTAGTTGTCCCGGTCGTCGAACCGGGCCTTCGGGCCTTCCTGCCACTCCACCAGCGGGAATGGGTCGCGGAGGTCGGAGCTGGTGGTGCTGGGACGTTTCTCGGCCCCGGTCCGGTCGACGGCCCGGCGTGCGACGAACTCGGTGAGGCCCTCGTAGAGCCAGCGGCCCGCGATGTGGTCGGGGTTGATCCAGGCGTGGGTGAGCTCGTGGTAGAGCAGGACGGGGTCGAACTCCTCGCCCAGCACGATCTCGTCATGGGTGTGGTCGAACCAGGCGTAGCCGGTCACCGACGGCGCGACGTCCTCGCGGATCTGCTTCAGGCCGCCCGGCCATTCGTGGCCGATCAGCTCGCTCAGTGCCGGAACGCCCACGCCGATCTGGGTGGCGATGTACTCCGCCCAGGCGTCGTCGCCGGGGAAGCTCTGGATCGCCACCGTGTCGTCGCCGATGGGCACCTCGCGTTCGCTCACCCGGGAGGGATCCCGGGCCGAGACGTAGGACCAGATGCCGCCCTCCTCGGTGTCGTGGTCGAGCCGCCAGGTCGTCCGCTTCCCCTCGGTGGTCGCGGTGAAGCCGGGCGCGGTGCTGTTGAACTCCATCTGCTTGGGCATGACGACCTCCACCGACACCCGGCCGGGGTCGCCCCAGCCCTGCACCGCGAACGCCGCGTAGCCGTCGCCGGCCCGGGTGTACCCCTTCGATCGGACCTTTGAGCCGGGGATCGTGAAGTCGACCGTGATGGTCCGGGAGCGGCCGTACCACAGCTGCGGGAAGGAGATCTCGACCAGCCTGGTCTGGGCGTCGGAACTGCGGCGGAAGGTCGTGCGCAGGGTGCTTCCGCCGCTGCGGGCGGTGACCTTCCTGACCTCGGCCGGGACCGCGATCTGGTAGCGATTCCAGTAGTAGCGCCAGTAGCGGCCGCCGCCGAGGTTCTGGTTGGGCTTGTTGTTGCGCAGGGTGAGCGTGACCCGGGCCTTGATCGTGGTGGAGTTCTCGGTGACCACGTAGCGGCTGTGCGAGGTCTCGCCGAGCCCCTCGTCGGCGGTCGCGGTCGCGGGGAAGGCGAGCGCGATCGCCAAGGCCAGGACGGCCGTCAGCCGTCGCCGCGGGAGCGTGCGGGGGTGGTGCTGCATGGGGGTGGCCTCCGTCCTGAACCGAGATTAGTAGTGCCGTCCGGCTCAGGCGAACTCGACCTTCACCACCGGGCCGGTGAGATCGGCGCGCAGCCGGCTCAGCCGGACGTCCGCCTTCCAGCGGGAGCCGTCCACGCCGCTGAACTCGCCGCGGATGGCCAGATCGATGTCGGCACTGGCCGAGCCGGCGTGGTCGAGTGAGAAGTCGATGGTGGAGAGGTCGGCCGCGTCCGCCACCGACCAGGTGACGGTCGACGTGTCCAGGGCGGTCTGCGGTGGATCGGCGACGCTGAAGCCGCAGCCGGGCGGGTCGAGATCGTGGCGGCGCAGGCAATCCGTCAACTGCTGCTCGGCGGCGGCGATGACCTCGGCGCGGCCGGTCTCGCTGAGCTCCAGCCGGGTGTCGATCGCCGGTGCCGCGAACGGATCCGGCACGGTGAAATCGCCGTCGGCCACCTGGTAGCGCGGGGCGCGGGAGGTGACCCGGTAGCGGCCGGGGAAGAGCGGCGGACGGAGGCTCTGCGGCGCGACGCCGTTGATCGCCACCGGGATGGCGAAGCCGCTCAGATCCACCTCGGCGGCGGCCCGGTCGAGCACCCAGCCGTGGTCTCTGAGGGTCAGCTCGTACACGGCCGAGACCTCTTCGGCGCCCAGCCGGTAGCTGACCGGCACCCGTCCGGATTCGGCGGGATCGTGGACGGTCACCTCGCCGATCGGGGCGATCGACTGCTGCTCGGCGAGCACCGGTGCCGTGAGCAGGCTGACATCGGACGGCTGCTGCCCCGCGTAGCCGGTCGCCGCCGCGGCGTCCCCCCTGGCCAGCGCGGCGAGGTAGTCGCGGACGAGTTGGGTGGCGGCGGCCGGCGAGCGCGGGTCGGGCTGGGGACCCCAGGCGACGTAGGCGGCGGTCACCGCCAGCGCGAACAGGGCGGCGCCGGCCCCGATCAGCGGCAGCGGCGAGCGGCGTCCGGCCGGGTGATGCCGGCGCAGGCTGGGGGTGGCGGTGGCGGGCTGCAGGCCATGGGTGGCCGCGTAGGGGAACTGGGCCTCCGCGGGGGTGCCGGCCGGCTCGGCAGGGGGCGGGGCGGAAGCAGCCCGATCGTCGGTCACGTGCCCCCCTCACCGCACAGGTTGCGCACAAGATTAGCTGCGCGGCCCCCTCGCGGGGAGGGGAATCAGACGCCGAGTCGCATCCAGCGGGTGCCCCGCGCCCGCAGCCCCAGGGTGACCAGCCGGCTCAGCGCGAGCCCGCCATAGGCGATCCAGAGCCACTCCAGCCCGGCGCCGGTCCAGGCGACCGCCAGCGCCAGCGGCAGGTAGGTGACCAGGTTGATTCCGCTGGCGAGGGCCAGGTAGCGGGCGTCTCCGGCGCCGATCAGCACCCCGTCCAGCACGAAGACCACGGCGCTGACCACGGTCAGCGCGGCGAGGATCGGCAGCACCCGTCCGATCTGGTCGACGACCGCCTGATCAGGGGTGAACAGCGGCAGGTAGAGCCGGTTTCCGGCCCACAGCGCCAGACCACCGATCAGGCCGATCCCGATCGCCCAGCGGTTCATCCGGCCCAGCAGCGCCCGGACGATGCCGGGCTCGCCGGCGCCCAGATAGCGGCCGACGATGGCCTGCGCGGCGATCGCGACCGCGTCCATGGCGAAGACCAGCAGCATCCACAGACTGTTCAGCACCTGGTGGGCAGCCAGTTGGGTCGTCCCCATGCGGGCGGCCACCGCGGTGGTGGCCAGCAGGGCCAGCTGCAGCCCCAGGGTGCGCAGGATCAGCCAGCTGCTGGCGCCGGCCGCGGCGAGCACCCCGGCAGGGTGCCACCGCCAGCGCACCTGGTGACGCCGGGCGCCGCGCAGCACCGCGGCCACCATCCAGGCGGCCGCCAGGTACTGGGAGATCACCGTGCCGGTGGCCGAGCCGGCGATGCCCCAGCCCAGCCCGAAGACGAACCAGAGGTTGAGCCCGATGTTGACCAGGTTCATGCAGCCCACCACCAGCAGCGGGGTGCGGGTGTCCTGCAGGCCGCGGAGGACGCCGGTGGCGGCGAGCATGGTCAGGGCGGCCGGGAAGCCGAGGGCGACGATGCGCAGGTAGCTGCTCGCCGGAGCCGCGACCTCGGGAGCGACGGCGTAGAGACCGATGATCGGGCCGGCGAAGCCGCCGATCCCCGCCGCCAGCACCACGCCCACGCCCAGGCCGAGGGTGATGCCGTCCAGACCGCCGGCCAGCGCACCCGGCAGGTCACCGGCGCCCAGCCGCCGCGCGACCGAGGCGGTGGTGCCGTAGGCCAGGAAGACGCACAACCCGAGGGTGAGCCCGATGACGCTGGCCGCGACCCCCAGGCCGGCCAGTGCGTTGGTGGAGACGTGGCCGATGATCGCCGAATCGGCCAGCACCAGCAGCGGTTCGGCGAGCAGGGTCGCGAAGGCGGGGACGGCGAGCGTCCACACCTCGGCGTCGAGGCGGCGGCGTACCTCCCTGTCGAAGGACGCGGCCACTACGCGGTGGCCGGACGCAGCTCCGGATCGCCGCCGGCGGCCAGCTCGCGCCGTTCCAGCCGCTCCAGGGCACGCATCAACCGGGGCCGGTTGTAGCGCTGGATCATGATGAACGGCACGTTGCCCACCACGGCGATCAGCAGGCAGACCAGCCACAGGTCGACCGGCGTCCACAGCCGCATCACCATCACCGAGGCGATCGCCCGCAGGTGGTTGGATTCCGCGCGGCAGGTCTCGGTGATGAACCTGTTGAAGTAGCGTCGGCTGGCCTCGGTGAGCCGCTTCTTGGAGAACCGGGCGGCCGTGCGCAACGAGGGCAGCCGGTCCTTCCAGCGGTCGATGTGCAGCTGGTCGCGGTACCACTCGCCGTCCCGCTCCCATTCCCGGGTGCGGAACCACCAGCCGTCCGGACGCAGGAAGCGCTCGGGGATCAGCAGGTCGATCCCGGCGCGGGCCACCACCAGCAGGGTGTAGAGGATGCAGTTGAGCCAGAACAGTGACCAGCTGGCCTCGTTCTGAATCAGCATCCTGCTTCCACCTCCGAAGGAGCAGTCTATCGCGACGGTTCACAGGAAACTCTGGGGGATCGCCGCGTGACCGCCTCCCCGCCTCACAAGCCGGGGCGGATTCCCCGACCTCGGGGAACCGGCAACACCTTGGCCGGACGAAAGGGGGAGCGGTTCTTACGGCGTCCATGGGGCTCGCGGGTAGGATGGCGGGGAATCCGAGGCGAGAACGGGGAAATTCTGTGGAGGTTGTCGCGGGATTCGCGGTGCTCTGTCAGGTCGTCCTGATCGTCGCCGGCTGCTACGGCCTCTACCACGGTCTGCTGGCCCTGCCCGTCGTCGGGACGCTGGCGCCGCTCGTCCCGGTCACCGACCGGACGCACCGGTTCGCCGTGCTGGTCTTCGCGAAGGACGAGGCCGCCGTCATCGGCCAACTGCTGGAGAGCCTGCGGGCGCAGCAGTACCCCGCCGAGGCCTTCGAGGTCTTCGTCACCGCCGACAACTGCACCGATGCCACCGCCGCCGTCGCGCGGGCCGCCGGCGCCACCGTCGGCGAGCGCTTCGACACCGGCCGGATCGGCAAGGGCCACGCGCTCACCTGGTTCTTCGAGCGCTTCGCGCGCGCCCCGGAGTTCGACGCCTGCGTGATCTTCGACGCCGACAACCTGGTCGATCCGGGCTTCCTCGCCGCGATGAACCGCCAGCTGAACGCCGGCAACCAGATCGCGGCCGGCTACCGGGTCGGCAAGAACCCGGCCAGCACCTGGGTGAGCGGCTGCAGCAGCCTGTTCTGGCTGATGCAGACCCGGCTCTTCCACCTGCCCCGGGCCCGGCACGGCCTGCCGGTCACCTCGGTGGGCGGCACCGGCTTCATGTTCGACCTGGCGGTGCTGGAAGGACGTGGCTGGCACACCAGCTCGGCCTGCGAGGACATCGAGTTCACCCTGAACGCGATCGCCGCCGGCCACCAGGTCGGTCTCGCCCTGGACGCCGTCTTCTACGACGAACAGCCGCTCACCTTCGCCCAGTCGCTGCGGCAGCGGTACCGCTGGGCGGTGGGCAGCATCCAGGTGATCGGGCTGAGCGGCGCGAGGCTGTGGCGGGCGGCGCGGGCGGACTGGCGCGGCAAGCTGGACGCCTTCCTGTTCAGCATCGGTCTGCCGATCGCCGGCGTCACCGGCCTGGCCTGGGTCGGCGCCCTGCTGGCGGAGACGGTCGTCTCCGGGGACTGGCTGGGCCTGCTTTCCCGCATCGCGGTCGCCTCCCTGCTGGGCTACCTGCTGATCGCCGGCATCGCGCTGCTGGTGCTGCGTCTGGAGAAGGCGACCTGGCCGAGGGTGTGGCTGACCGTGGCGACCTTCCCGGTCTGGCTCTTGTCCTGGTCGGTGCTCAACATCGTCGTGCTCTTCTACCGCGACCCGACCTGGGTCCCCATCCCGCACACCGAAGCCTTCGCCCTGGACGAGGTGGCGCCCGCGACGCCGGTCATCGCGGAATCCGAGGCCTAGCCTGGATCAGGCCACGCGGACGGTCAGCGCGCCCGGACGAACCGAGCAGCTGACGCTGGTGACGGGGCCGACCCCGTCACCGTCCAGCTGGGCGTCGACCGGACGGGTGGCGAAGATGGTGACCTCCGGGCCGCGCAGGTGCGCGATCGCGGAATGGCCCACCCGGTGCCGGGTCAGGATGTACGCGCCGACCGCCATCCAGGAGCCCAGCGACCGCGGCGACACCACGGCCACGTCGAGCAGCCCGTCGTCGAGCCGGGCGTCCGGCATCAGGCGCACCCCGGCGGTGAGCTCCCCGCAGTTGCCGATCATCACGGTCGCGGCGTGCTGGCTGAAGGCGCGTTGTCCGCCGGCGGCCACTCGTGCGCCGAAACCGGAGTGCACCAGGCCTTTCATCCCTGAGACGGCATAGGCCATCCAGCCGAAGCGGCGCTTCAGCTGCGTGCTGGCGCCGGCGACGGCCTCGGCGTCCAGACCCATCCCGGCCATCACCAGGAAGAGTTCGGGCTCCCGCTCGTCGAAGCTGACCAGGCCGGCGTCCACCGGGGTCTCGTCCCCGGTCAGCGCGATGGTGAGCGCGGCCTCCAGGTCGTCGATCGGCAGGCCGAGATTGCGTGCCAGCAGGTTGCCGGTGCCGCCGGGCAGCAGCCCGAGCGAGACCGGGGAATCGAGCAGGGCTGCGGCGACCGAGCGGACGGTCCCGTCCCCGCCGAGCGGGCAGACCAGGGTGGCGCCGTCCGCGATCGCCTGGGCGGCCTGGCCGGTGCCCGGATCCTCCGCGGTGGTCTCGTACCAGCGGGGCTCCGGCCAGCCCTGGCCGGTGCAGTGCGCGGCCACCCGCTCCCGGAGCGCGGTCAGATCGTCGAACTTGGTCGGATTGACCACGATCGCCCAGCTGGTCTCGGACACGGTTCCTCCTGCACTGAAGGCTAGCGGTCACTTTCTGCCAAATAGCCACTCTCCGAGACGTATTTGTCGCGCGGGCCAGCTATCTGGCAGAAAGTTCACCGGTCAGCGGCTGCCCTGGGCTGGACTCGTTCCGAGTCGCCTCCGATTCGTCGATCTGGCGTCCCGGTTGGTCGGCATCTTGTTCGGGAAGGCGAACAGCTGCGACGTGAGGTGTCAGTAGTTGATCTCGGCCAGCAGGTGGGGCTTGCTGCCCTCCCGGTTGGTGACGGCGGCGTCCCAGCCGCCCTCCCGCGGCTGGGCGGCGAAGCCGACGGTGCCGGGCAGCAGGATCGGCTTGGTGAACTGGACCTCGACTTCATAGGCGGCGGGGAGCCGGTTCTCGAGCGCGGCCAGAACGCGGGCGTGCGTCCACATCCCGTGGATGATCGGACGGGGGAAGCCGAAGGCCTTCGCCGCCAGCGGGCTGGTGTGGATCGGGTTCGGGTCGCCGGAGACGTCGCGGTACCGCCGTCCGAGATCGGCGGGGAGGCGCCACAGTGCGTGGGGAACGGCGGCGCCGGTTTCTGGTGTGGACGATCCCTGAGCTCGTCGAAGGGTCGACGGGGTTGGGGACGATCCTTCGTCACGCCCACCGATCGTCGTCCCGCCCCGAGCCAGGTAGGTGCTGACGCCCTCCCAGACCAGGTCGTCGCCGATGTGGATCCGGCCGGTCAGGTCGAGCAGGGTGCCGCGGCGGTGCGGACGCAGGTTGCCGATGCCGCACCGGAGCTCCAACTGCTCGGTCAGCAGCACGGGCCGGTGCAGTCGCATCCGGTTGCTCGCGTGCACCAAGCCGGCCAGCGGAAGCGTGGTGGCCGGATCGGCCAGCAGCCGGATGTGCAGCGGGAAGGTGAGGACGTGCAGCCAGGTGGGCGGCACCGCGTCCCGCAGCGTGAACCCGCAGACCCGGGCGTACCGGGCCAGCGCGTCGAGATCCTGGCTGTGGCCGGGGACGACGAACTCCTTCGAGGTCACCGCCGGCGGCCGCGGCCGCTTCGGCAGCACCCCCTGCCAGAAGGCGGCCGTCATTCCCGGAAGCTCCGGCAGCACGACCTCGGACATCAAGCGCCGACCAGGTTCTGGCCGCAGACCCGCACCACCTGGCCGGTCACTCCGGCGCTGGCCGGGTCGAGGAAGTAGGCGATGGTCTCCGCCACGTCCACCGGTTTGCCGCCCTGGCCGAGGCTGTTGGTGCGACGGAAGATCTCACGCTGCACGAACGGGATCCGTGCCGTCATGTCGGTCTCGATGAAGCCGGGGGCGACCGCGTTCACCGTGATGCCGCGGCTGGAGAGATCGGGGGCCATCGCCCGCACCAGTCCGGCGACCCCGGCCTTGGAGGCGGCGTAGTTGGTCTGCCCCCGGTTGCCCGCCAGGCCGGAGGTGGACGAGACCCCGACGATCCGGCCGTCGTCGGCCAGCCCGCCTTCGGTCGTCGGGTCGAGCAGCACCTGGTTGATCCGCAACTGGGCGGCCAGGTTCACCTCAAGGACGGACGCCCAGCGCGCGGCATCGGTGTTGACCAGCAGCTTGTCGCGCAGGATCCCGGCATTGTGGACGATCCCGTGGATGCGTCCGCCGTAGCGGGAGGCGACATGGGCGGCGATCCGCGCACCGGCGTCGGGCGCGGTGATGTCGACCTGCAGGGCGCTGCCGCCGATCCTGTTGGCGGTCGCGCTCAACCCCTCGCCCGCCGCGGGGACGTCGACCGCGACCACCTGCGCACCCTGCCCGGCGACGACCTGCGCGATCGCCGCGCCGATGCCACGGGCGGCGCCGGTCACGACGACGATCTTCCCGTCGAGCGGACGGGTGGTGACGGCCGGAACCTCCGCCGGCGCGACCCGCCAGGTCTGGCCGTCCACAAAGGCCGAGCGGCCCTGCAGCAGGAAGCCCAGGGTCGACGCGACGGCGGCCGGGGTCACGGCCGGCCCGACCTGGATCAGGTTGGCGGTGGCCCCCTTGCGGAGCTCCTTGCCGACCGTCCGGTCGATGCCGTCCAGCGCCTGGGCGACCGCCTGGGCCTCCCAGTTGGCGTAGGTCGCGGTGGTCGGGACGTTGGCTGAGCTTGTCGAAGCCTCCGTGGATGACCCTTCGACAAGCTCGGGGATCGTTTCCTGAGTTGCCCGTTCGGTGCCGCGGGCCAGCAGCACGACCCGGCCGCTGCCCTCCAGGGCACGCACCGCCGGACGCAGCACCGCGCGCACCTGCTCCAGCTCGTCCAGCCGGCGCAGTTCGGTGGCGTCGATCACCAGGGCGCCGATCTTCCCGGGGTAGCCCGGAACGGGTTCGGCGTCGTCCCAGATCGGTTCGGCAATGGCCCGGCCCAGCAGCTTCAGGGTGTCGGCCGCGAGCCGTCCGCCGCCGAGTGAGGCGAGCACGATCGGACCTTGGGGCCACGCCGGCCCGCGCCGCAGCACCGGGGGTTCGTGCAGGCCGGCCTTGGCGGCGATCGCCTTGCCGGGGGGTGAGTAGAAGAGCTTCTCGAGCAGGTTCACGCTCACACCCCTTCCAGGATGGCGGCGACGCCCTGGCCGCCGGCGGCGCAGATCGAGATCAGGCCGCGGGAGCCGGGGCCGCGCTGGTGCAGCAGGGTGGCGAGGGTGGCGACGATCCGTCCGCCGGTGGCGGCGAACGGGTGCCCGGCGGCCAGCGAGGAGCCGGTCACGTTCAGCTTCGTCCGGTCGATCTCGCCGAGCGCGCCGGCCAGGCCGACCGAGCGGCAGTAGTCCTCGTCCTGCCAGGCCTTCAGGGTGGCCAGCACGGTCGAGGCGAAGGCCTCGTGGATCTCGAAGAAGTCGAAGTCCGCCAGCGTCAGGCCTTGTCGGGCGAGCAATCGTCCGACCGCGGTGACCGGGGCGAGCAGCAGGTCGGCGCCGCCGGGGTGGTCGACCGCGGCGACCTCGGCGTCCACCACGCGGGCCAGCGCGGGCAGGTGGTGGGCGGCCGCATACTCGGCGTCGGCCAGCAGCACCACCGCGGCGCCGTCCGACAAGGGGGTCGAGTTGCCGGCGGTCATGGTCCCGTCCGGGCCGCCGAAGACCGGCTTCAGCGCGGCCAGCTTCTCCACCGAGGTGTCCGGACGCAGGGTGGCGTCGCGCGTGAGGCCGAGGTAGGGCGTCACCAGATCGTCGAAGAAGCCCGACTCCCAGGCCTCGGCAAGGTGACGGTGCGAGGCCGCGGCCAGTTCGTCCTGCGCAGCGCGGGTGACCCCCCACTTCGCGGTGGTCAGCGCCTGGTGCTCGCCCATGCTCAGCCCGGTGCGCGGCTCGACCACGCGCGGGGTCTCGGGCGCCAGATGGGAGGGACGGATGCGCGCCAGCGCCGACAGCCGGGCCGGCAGCGTCTTGGCGGCATTGGCCGCCAGCAGCGCCCGCCGCAGCCCCTCGCTCACCGCGATCGGCGCGTCCGAGGCGGAGTCGACCCCGCCGGCGATGCCGACGTCGGCCTGGCCGAGGCGGATCTTGTTGGAGAGATAGATCACCGTCTCCAGCCCGGTGCCGCAGGCCTGCTGCAGGTCGCAGGCGGGGGAGTCGGGGGCGAGCGCCGAGCTGAGCACCGCCTCGCGGGTCAGGTTGAAGTCGCGGGTGTGCTTGAGCACCGCACCGCCGACGACCTCGTCCATGCGCTGTCCGGCCAGGCCGAAGCGGGCCGCCAGGCCGTCGATGGCGGCGGTGAGCAGGTCGTGATTGGACGCCGCCGCATAGGCGCCGTTCACGCGGGCGAAGGGGGTGCGGTTGCCGCCGACGACGACCGCGGTCCGGGGGAGCTGCATGGGGCCTCCAATCGAAATGCCTTGGAATCACGGACAGTGTCGGCCGCGCGGGCTTCGACAGGCTCAGCCGGCGCTCCCTCAGCGATCCCTGAGCTTGTCGAAGATCCCTGAGCTTGTCGAAGATCCCTGAGCTTGTCGAAGGGTCGTTGGCCAATCACTTTCCAGATATCCGATACCAAAGGTAGCAGGTACGGTCAGTACTGGGTACCCTGGTGTGGTGACCACCGACGGACGCGACACCCGCTGGGCGCAGCACCGGATCACCCGGCGCCGCGAACTGGTCGAGCATGCGCTGCGGGCGATCCGCCGCCACGGCCCGGGCGTCGGCATGGACGAGATCGCCGCCCAGGCCGGCACTTCCAAGACCGTGATCTACCGGCACTTCGGCGACCGCGCGGGGGTCTACGCGGCGGTGGCGCAGTCCGTCCACGCCTACATCCTGACCGACCTGATCCGGGCGCTGCGGCTGAGCGACCCCGCCGATGTCGGACGGCTCACCGCCGATCTGGCGGGCGCCTACCTGGCCCTGGTCGAGCGGGATCCGGAGATCTACCGCTTCGTCATGACTCCGCCAACCGCCCAGCCGGTCGACCCGGCCGCCGGGCTCACCACCCTGATCGGCGACCGGATCGAGGCGGCCATCGCCGCCCGGCTCGCCGAGCACGGCGAGGATCCGGCCGCCGCGGCCACCTGGGGGCACGGCCTGGTCGGCTTCGTCCGGGCCGCGGCCGACCGCTGGATGGCCACCGACCCGCGTCCACCGGCCGACGAGGTGGTCGCCCACATCACCGGCTTGTTCGTCCCCGCGCTGACCGCGGGGCTCACCCGACCACAGGAGAACTGAGATGTTGCTGACCGCCGACACCACGACCCTGGGCGAGGCGCTGCGCACCGCCCTCGACGGCCCGTTCGCCGAAGCGCGCGCCCGCGGACGAGCGGACCTCCCGGCCGAGAACCTGCTGCGCGATCCCACCCAGCCCATGGACGAGGCCCGTGAATGGGTGCTCACCCGGCTCCGCGAGCTGTCGGACGCGGGCTTCGGCGCGGCCGGCGTCCCGGTCTCGGCCGATGATCATGGCTCTCCCGAGGACGCGGTGATGGCCTTCGAGCTGCTCGCCCACGGCGACCTGTCGGTGCTGATCAAGTCGGGGGTGCAGTTCGGGCTCTTCGGCGGCGCGATCGCCAACCTGGGCACCACGTGGCACCACGACACCTTCCTGCCGCCGCTCACCCGGCTGGAACTGCTCGGCTGCTTCGCCATGACCGAACTGGGCCACGGCTCGGATGTGGCGAGCATCGAGACGACCCTCACCTACGATCCGGCGACCGACGAGTTCGAGGTGGATTCGCCGACCCCGTCGGCCACCAAGGCCTACATCGGCAACGCCGGGAAGCACGGCTCGATGGCGATCGTCTTCGGCCAGCTGGTGGTCGACCACGTCCGGCATGGGGTGCACGCCGTCCTGGTGCCGATTCGCGACGAGGCCGGACGCGACCTGCCCGGCGTCACCACCGCCGATCAGGGCCACAAGGGCGGCCTGGTGGGCGTCGACAACGGGACGATCCGGTTCGACCACGTGCGGGTGCCGCGCCGCATGCTGCTCGACCGCTACGGCGGCGTGGACGAGCAGGGCCGCTACGCCTCGGTGATCGAATCGTCGAGCCGGCGCTTCTTCACCATGCTCGGGACGCTGGTCCGTGGCCGGGTCTGCATCTCGGCCGGCGCCGGGATCGCGGCCCGCCGCGGCCTCTCGATCGCCACCCGGTACGCGTTGAAGCGCCGTCAGTTCCCGGCCGCCGGCCGCCGCGACGGCGTCCTGCTGCTCGACTACCTGACCCACCAGCGCCGGCTGCTGCCGCTGCTGGCCCGCTCCTACGCGCTCGGCTTCGCCCAGAACGACCTCAACCAGCTGCTGGTGAAGGTGCAGGGATTGGACGAATCCACCGAACGCGACCAGCGCGAGCTGGAGACCTTCGCCGCCGGGCTGAAAGCGATGTCGACCGGCTTCGCCAACCAGGCCCTGCAGAGCTGCCGCGAGGCCTGCGGCGGGGCCGGGTACATGTCCGAGAACCGGCTGACCGCGCTGCGCGCCGATGTCGACATCTTCGCCACCTTCGAGGGCGACAACACCGTTCTGTTGCAGCTGGTGACCAAGGCGCTGCTGACCGACTACCGGCAGCTGTGGGGCGAACTCGACCGGGCCGGCATCGTCCAGGCCACCGCGCGGGCAGTGGGGGAGACCGTCGCCGAGCGGACCTCGGCCGGCGCCGTGATGGAACGACTGACCCGGGCCGCCCGCCGTCAGCCCGACGAGCTGGCGATGGTCGACCGCGGCTGGCAGGCCCTGATGTTCGCCGAGCGGGAGCGGCACTCGCTGGAGTCGCTGGCCCGGCGGATGCGCGTCGCCTCGCATACCGATGGCGACCACTTCGAGGCCTTCAACCGGCTCGGTGAGCACGTGCTCTTCGTCGCCCGGGCGCACCTGGAGCGCCGGATCTTCGAATCCTTCGTGACCGGCATCGAGGCCTGCGCCGACCCCGACGCCCGTGCCCTGCTGGGCAAGGTGTGCAGCCTCTACGCCCTGAGCAGCCTGGACGCCGACCGCGCCTGGTTCCTGGAGCACGACCGGATGTCCACCACCCGCTCCAAGGCCATCGACGAGCAGCTCAACCAGCTCTGCCGCGAACTCCGCCCCCACGCCCTATCGCTGGTCGAAGGCCTCGGCATCCCCAAGGAATGGTTGGGAGCC
>JAPUEM010000102.1:0-11858 GCA_027492575.1 Propionicimonas sp. | reverse complement strand
GCCGTCCGCACTAGGGTGCCAGCGGCGAAGGGACGAGACATGGCCATCTGGAAGCTGCACGGGAGCGGGACGCTGGTACCGGGGGCGGTTGTCACCCCCGATGAACGGCTCGGCTGGGGGAAGATGGTCGGGCTCGGCGCCCAGCATGTGGTGGCGATGTTCGGGGCCACCTTCCTGGTGCCGCTGATCACCGGGTTCCCGATCCCCACCACGCTCTTCTTCAGCGGCATTGGCACCCTGCTCTTCCTGCTGATCACCGGCAACAAGCTGCCGAGCTACCTGGGCTCGTCCTTCGCGTTCATCTCGCCGGTGCTGGCGTCCACCATCGTCACCGACGGGGCCGCCGACATCGGCAAGGCGCTCTTCGGCATCATGCTCACCGGCATCCTGCTGGCGATCGTGGGTGCGATCGTCCACGTGGGCGGCTCGCACTGGATCGACGTGCTGATGCCTCCGGTGATGACCGGCACCATCGTCATGCTGATCGGCTTCAACCTGGCCGGCGCGGCCTGGGGCGTCAACGAGAACGCCGGCTTCCGGGCCGCCCCGCTGACGGCGTGGATCACGATCATCTCGATCGTCCTGATCGCGGTGCTCTTCCGCGGCCTGATCGGGCGCCTCTCGATCCTGCTCGGCGTGTTGGTCGGCTACGTCGCCGCCCTGGTTCAGGGGGAAGTGAGCTTCGACCGGATGAACGAGGCCGGCTTCCTCGGCCTGCCGCACTTCCAGCTGCCGACCCCGGACTTCAACGTCGCCGCGCTCTTCCTGCCGGTCGTCCTGGTGCTGGTCGCCGAGAACGTCGGCCACGTGAAGTCGGTCGCGCTGATGACCGGTCACAACTACGACAAGCAGATGGGACGCGCCCTGCTGGCCGACGGCGTCGCGACCTCGCTGGCCGGCTTCGGCGGCGGCTCCGGCACCACCACCTACGCCGAGAATATCGGCGTCATGGCGGCCACCAAGGTCTACTCGACCGCGCTGTACTGGATCGCCGGCTTCATCGCGATCGCGCTCTCCTTCATCCCGAAGTTCGGCGAGGCGATCGCCACCATCCCGCCGGGCGTGATCGGGGCGGCGGGCACCGTGCTGTACGGCATGATCGGCCTGCTCGGCGCCCGGATCTGGATCGAGAACAAGGTCGACTTCACCAACCCGGTGAACCTGATCCCGGCCGCGGTCGGCCTGATCATGGCGATCGCCGACTTCACCTTCTCGTTCGGCGACATCGTCTTCGGCGGCGTGACCGTCGGCACGATCACCGCCCTGGCGCTCTACCACGCGATGCGCACCATCGGACGGGCTCGCGGCACGGCCCTGGAGGAGCCCGCGCTCACCGCCGACTTCGACCCCAAGCAGCCGGACGCCGAGAACCTCTGAGGTAGGAGATCCCCGCCCGCGCGGAAGATGGCCGGTGGGGTTCGCGCGGATGCCGTCGGGGCCTCGCCCGCACCCCCAACGTCATCGAGGGCCTCCCTTCCCTGCCGAGGACCAGCCTTGAAGGCGGGCGCTCGGTGGCTAAGGCAGGCCCTCGGTGTGTGTGGGCTCCACGGTGGGTTGGGGTCAGCGGCTGGGGTCGTCCGCGATCGGGACGTGGGGCAGCAGGGCGCTGGAGATCACCAGCAGGACGGCCGCGACCAGGGATCCGACGAAGACGGCGGTGCCGCCGGCCTGGACGGCCGCTGCGTCCGTCTCCCGGCCGGCGATGACGGCGTTCGCGACGGCCCCGAAGACCGCGACGCCCAGCGAACTGCCGATCGACCGGGCCAGCGAGCTGACGCCCGAGACGACGCCGCGGCGTCGCAGGTCGACCGACGACTGGGCGGCGATGAGGCTGGGGTTGGCCACCAGCCCGAGGCCGAGCCCCATCACGAAGCAGCCCACCGCGGTCAGCCCGATCGACGGCTCCAGCGAGAAGAGCACCAGGCAGATCGCGCCCAGCAGCGTCCCGACCGAACCGATCAGCGCGGTGGCGCGGAAGCCGATCCGCAGGTAGAAGCGGCCCGCCAGGGTGCCGGTGATCGGCCAGCCGAGGGTCAGCGCGGCGACCGAAAGGCCGGCGACCAGGGGTGTGGCGTCCGTCGTCACCTCCAGGAAGGTCGGGACGAACGAGACCACGCCGATCATCGTCGTGCCGACCACCGCCGACACCAGCGAACTGGTCACCACGATGCGGCTGCGGAAGACCCACGGCGGCAGCACCGGATCGTCCGCGACCCGTTCCGCGAACCAGAAAGCCACCAGCAGCGCGAAGCCGCCACCGAAGGCCGCGGCGGTCTGCCAGGACGCCCACGGCCAGGCGTGCCCGCCTTCCAGGACGCCGAGCACGAGCAGTACCAGCGCCACCGTGAGCAGCATCGAGCCGGCATAGTCGATGCGCCGGCGGTGCCGCTCGAACCGCTCGTGGTAGCGGGTCCACAGGATCCACGCGGTGAGCAGGGCCAGTGGGATGTTGACCCAGAAGATCCAGCGCCAGGAGACGAACTGCGCGAAGAGCCCGCCCAGCGACGGCCCGGCCACCGAGGAGACCGCCCACACGCTGGCGATGTAGCCCTGCGCCTGGGCACGCTCGCGCACCGTGTAGATGTCGCCCGAGATGGTGAGCGTCATCGGCATGATCGCGCCCGCGCCGAGCCCCTGGACGGCCCGGAAGACGATCAGCGAGGTCATGTCCCAGGCCGAGCCGCAGAGGATCGAGCCGAGCAGGAAGAGCCCGACGCCGACGAACATGATCGGCTTGCGTCCGACCGTGTCGGCGAGCTTGCCGTAGACCGGCACCGAGGCCGCCTGCGCGAGCAGGTAGATCGAGAACAGCCACGGGAAGAGCGCGAACCCGCCCAGTTCGCGGACGATCGTGGGCACCGCCGTGGAGAGGATCGTGGCGTCGATCGCGATCAGGAAGGTCGCCAGCATCAGGCTCAGCAGGATGGGCCCGCGTTCCGAGCGCAGCCCGACGTTGCTGGCCATCAGGCCGATTCCAGCAGGGCGTTGTGGATATGGCCGACCCGGCGGCTGAAGGCGGCCGCGGCGATGGCCACCAGCAGGGTCGCCGCCAGGGCCAGGGTGTAGCCCAGCGCCTGCGGCTGGGAGACGAGCAGCGCGGCGTAGATGCTGCCGACCACGGCGGTCACCACCGAGTTGCCGACGGCCTCGGCCACCTGCATCGACGACTGGTTGCGTCCCTGTTCGAAGGACGGCGAAAGCCCCATCACCGCCACCGCCGAACTGGGCATGGTGAAGCCCATCCCCAGACCGGCCACCACCCAGGCGGCCAGCCCCGACCACAGCGGCAGGGAGGTGAACCAGGCGAAGCCGACCAGCCCGGCCAGGCCCGCCGTCGTCAACAGCGCGCCCACCGTGATGAAGGTGTCGCGATGCCAGGGAACCCAGCGCTGCGACTGCAGCCAGGACGCCGCCGTCCAGCCGATCGAGCCGATGGTGAGCGCCCAGCCCACCTCGGTCGGGGTGTAGTGCCGCAGATCCTGCAGGGTGACCAGGATCATCGTCTCGGCCGCGAAGAAGGCGCCCGCCTGCAGCGCCCGGGTCAGCACGACACTCGGAATGCCCGGCCCGAAGCCGCGCGCGGCCGGTGCGAGAATCCGCGGCAGGCCCCAGGCCAGCGCCAGCACCCCGGCCACGGCGGAGACCGCGCTCCACCAGCCCAGCGGCTGCCCGGCCAGCAGGATCAGCGACGGCGCGACCGTGATCGCCGCCGTCGGCCAGGCGGCGACCGGGCCCACCTCGTCCTCACCGGGACGGAACCTCGCCTGCACCCCGCGCAACCCGGGCAACGTGATCGCGAAGGCCAGCGCCACCAGCGGCAGCATGGCGGCGAAGACCAGCCGCCAGTCGAAGTGGGTGAGCCAGGCCGCGATCGGCGGCCCGATGAAGGCGGGCAGCAGCCAGCAGAAGGAGTAGATCGCCATCACCTTCGGCCGTTCCTGCGCCGAGAAGCCGTGCGCGATGGTGACCGCCAGGGTCAGGTTCAGCGCCCCGGCGCCCAGCCCCTGCACCAGGCGGGCCAGCAGCACCACCCACACCGAAGGAGCCAGCCAGCCCAGCACCAGGCCGGCGGCGAAGAGGGCGAAGCCGAGGTACATCGGCATCGCCGGACCGTGCTGGTCGGCCACCCGTCCCGAGACGATCGTGGCCGCCAGCATTCCCGAGATCATCGTGGTGAACGCCCACGGGTAGAGCGCCGATGCGTCGAAGGAGGCCATCAGCGTCGGCATGGCCGTCGCGATCCCCATCGACTGGAAGGCGATGCTGAAGACCGCCAGCATCGTCCCGACGAGCAGCGTCCTGCGCCCCTGTTCCACGAGCCTCCCGCCGTCGCGTCCCAAACCCGCCCATTCTCGTCGCCCTGTGAAGTTTCTGCCAAATAGTGCGTCTCCGCGACAGATATGTCGCGCAGAGCGGCTATATGGCAGTAAGTTCCCGCGGGGCTTGGAGAACCTGGGTCAGATCCAGCTCCGCAGCCACATCCGGGCCAGGTACTCGGTCTGGTGGACGAGCAGGCCGTCGGTCAGCACCGGGTAGATCCAGGCGAAGTTCAGCGCCACCAGGGCCACCGCGACGCCGACCACGATCGCGCCCCGCCGACGGTAGCGGCCGTTGGCCGGGCCGAGGATCAGCCCCAGCACCATCGCCAGCGCGATCACCGTGAACGGGATGATCGTGATCGCGTAGAAGAAGAAGATCGGACGGGTGCCCGCGAAGAACCACGGGATGTAGGTCGACAGCGCCGCCAGCACCGGGACGCCGAACCGCCAATCCCGGCCGGCGATCCACCAGATGATCGCGACCACCAGGGCGATCGCGGCCATCCACCACAGCACCGGGGTGCCCATCCCGTTGATCACCCGGATGCAGGTCTCGCCCGCGGCGGCATGGCAGCCCTCGACCCCGGGCTCGATCCCGGAGACCGAGTCGATGCCCAGCGGACGGGCCATGAACAGCCAGCCGATCGGATGCGAGGCGTAGGGATGGGTGGCGCCGTTGATGTAGTCGCCGGTGTGGAAGTTGAGGATGTCCTGCTGGTAGTGCAGGAAGGAGGCCCACATCTCACCGAGGTGGATGGTCAGCGGGTCGTCCGGGTTCTTCAGGCCCCAGTCGCGACCCCAGCCGCCGGTGGTGGTCAGCCAGCCCGCCCAGGTCGCGACATAGACCACCGCCGCGACGACGACCATCCGGATGAAGGCGGGGACGCCGTCGATGACGATCGCCAGCCAGCCCTTCCAGCCGGAGCCGGCCAGTTGGCGGGCCCGGGCGTCCCACCAGACGCACAGGATGCCCATGACCGCCAGGACGTAGACCGAGTTCCACTTGGTGCCGATCGCCAGCCCGAAGAGGAGGCCGGCGGCCAGCCGCCACGGCCGCAGCCACACGATGGGCCCGAAGTCACCGCCGAAGTCGCGCAGCCCGCGGGCGTCCAGCAGATCGGCGAGCCGGTGCCGGTACCAGTCGCGGTCGGCGACACAGCAGGCCACCGCGGCGACGATGAAGAAGGCCTGGAAGATGTCGAGCAGGGCGATCCGCGACATGACGAAGGCCAGCCCGTCCAGGGTGAGCAGGATGCCCGCGATACCGCCGATCAGGGTGGAGCGGGAGACCCGCCGGGCCAGCCGGATCGTGACGAAGACCAGCAGGGTGCCGAAGACCAGCGGCATGAACCGCCAGCCGAAGGAGTTCATCCCGAAGAGCTGCTCGCCGAACCCGATCAGCCACTTCCCGACCGGCGGATGGACGATGAAGGCGGCCTTGTCGAGGTAGATGTCGACATCCCCTGCGATCACCGAGGCGTTGGTCGAGTCGCCGTCCGGCCAGGCCGTCTCGTAGCCCTTGTGCAGCAGCGTCCAGGCGTCCTTGGCGTAGTAGGTCTCGTCGAAGATCAGTTTGTTGGGGTAGCCCAGCCCGACCAGCCGGATCACGAAGGCCAGCGCCGTGATGCCCAGGGTGACCAGCCAGCCCGCCAGCCGGTCGGTCATGATCCCGTCCCGCAGCCGCTGGATGGTGCTGAGGACGGGCGCCGCTGGTGGCGGCCACTCGTACGGTTCGTAGGCGGGAACCGCGGCGGTCGGCTCGTCCACGACGTCGGGCGCCCACGCCGAGGTGTCCTCCCCGGCGACGGCGGTGCTGGCGTCCGGGATCGTCGTCACCCAGCCATCGTAGTTGGACGGAATTGGGGACGGTTCCAATTCCGTCCGGCCGTCCCGCTCGTCCCACCTGTCCCGGGTGGGATTGGAGCCGTCCCCAAGCCCGGCCGCATGACCCCGGGACAGGAGCCCCGCAGAATCCGGGTGATTCCGGCAGGCTGCGTGCGCATGGCACGCGCCTGCCCTGGATTGCCCGGTTTGTGCGGGGAGATCCGGCGACCGGGGGCCGCCGAGGGTGCGGTGGGTCGTCCGCTCGGGAATACTGCGGGGGTGACCACCGCGATCCGAGGCCTGGTGCTGGCCGGAACCCCGATCGGCAACCTCGCCGACGCCTCCCCGGCGCTGCGCGAGGCGCTGGCCACCGCGGACGTCATCGCGGCCGAGGACACCCGGCGGCTGCGCACCCTGCTGGCCGGGCTCGGCCTGACGACCCAGGCGCGGGTGGTCTCCTACTTCGACGGCAACGAGGCCTCGCGGGTGGCCGACTTGCTGGCGGTGCTGGACGAGGGTCGCACCGTCGTCGTGGTGACGGACGCCGGGATGCCGACCGTCTCCGACCCCGGCTACCGGCTGGTGGCCGCGGCGATCGAGTACGGTCTGCCGATCTCGGTGGTGCCCGGGCCGTCCGCGGTGCTGGTCGCGCTGGCGCTGTCAGGGCTGCCCACCGACCGGTTCTGCTTCGAGGGCTTCCTGCCCCGCAAGCCGGGGGAGCGCCGTCGCCGGTTCGCCGCGCTGGCCGCCGAGGAACGCACCATGGTCTTCTTCGAAGCCCCGCACCGGCTGGCCGAGTTCCTGGCTGATGCCGCTGCCGTTCTGGGCGCCGAGCGTCGGGCGGCGGTCAGCCGGGAGCTGACCAAGACCTACGAGGAGACTCGCCGCGGAACCCTCGCCGAGCTCGTCGAGTGGGTGAAGGCCGGGGTGCGCGGCGAGATCACTGTGGTGATCGCCGGGATTGCCCCGACCGCTGACCTTCCCTCGGCTGTGACCGACGTCCTCACCCGGATCGCCGCCGGTGAGCCGCTGTCGTCCGCCGTGGCCGCGGTCGCCGAGCTCTCCGGTGTGCCCCGCAAGGCGCTCTACCAGGCCACCCTCGACGCCAGAAAGGAAGCCCGATGAGAGCTGGAACGATCCCTGAGCCTGTCGAGATCCCTGAGCCTGTCGAAGGGTCGCCCCTTGCCTGGACGGGTCTTCGATGAGCCGCCAGCCGCTGCCCCCGGCGCCCGAGCCGCTGCCCGCGCCGACCACGGACGCCCACACCCATCTGGTCGCGACCCAGCGCTACTCGGGGCTATCGGTCACCGACAACCTGACCGCCGCCCGAGCCGCCGGCGTGACCCGCTTGGTGGACGTCGGCACTGACGTGGCGTCGTCGAGGGAGACCGTCGCGCTGGCCGAGCAGCACCCCGACGTGATCGCCTGCATCGCCATCCACCCCAACGACGCCGCCCGGCTGGGGGACGCCCTGGACGAGCACCTGGACGCCCTCGCCTCGCTCGCCGGCACGTCGCGGCGTATCCGCGGCATCGGCGAGACCGGGCTCGACTACTTCCGCACCCGCGACCCCGACGGGATCGCCCGCCAGAAGCACTCCTTCGCCGCCCACATCGCGCTGGCCAAGCAGCACGGCCTCGCGCTGGCGATCCACGACCGGGATTCCCACGACGACGTCCTCGACGTGCTCGACGCCGAGGGCGCACCCGAGCGCGTCATGATGCACTGCTTCTCCGGCGACGCCGACTTCGCCCGCCGCTGCCTCGACCGCGGCTTCTGGCTCTCCTTCCCCGGTCCGGTCACCTTCAAGCCCAACGAACCGCTCCGCGAGGCCCTGGATGTCACTCCGACCGACCGCCTGCTGGTCGAGACCGACGCCCCCTACCTCACCCCGATGCCCCTGCGCGGCAAGCCGAACGCCCCCTACCTGCTGCCGCACACCGTCCGCTTCATCGCCGACCGCCGCGGGACGGACGTCGCCGAGCTGTGCCACCAGTTGGCCGCCAACGCCACCGCCCTGTTCGGAGACTGGGGGAGCGATGACTGAACCGGCCAGGCAGTCGCTCACTGCAACGCTCCCCGAGCCTGTCGAAGGGTCGTTCTCCGGGACGGTCCCTGAGCCTGCTGGGGAGTTGCGGTCTGGGGCGATCCCTGAGCTTGTCGAAGGGTCCTGGCATCGAGGCTTCGACAAGCTCAGCCATCGTGCTCAAGGTCGTCCTCGTCACCCCCGTTCTCCTATCCGTCATTCCCGCGCCTCCATCCGTCATTCCCGCGAAGGCGGGGAACTCACCACAGGGAGAGCCGATGGCTGAGGGCCTGCTCGACCCGCGCACCGTCCGCGAACTCGCCGCCGAACTCGACCTGCGGCCCACCAAACAGCGCGGCCAGAACTTCGTCCACGACGCCAACACCGTCCGCCGGATCGTGGCGGCGGCCGGGGTCGGTCCGGACGACGTGGTGCTGGAGATCGGCCCGGGGCTGGGTTCGCTCACCCTCGGCCTGCTTGAGGCCGGCTGCCAGGTGGTCGCGGTCGAGATCGAGCATTCGCTGGCCGCCCGGCTGCCCCGCACCGTTGCCGACCGTCTCCCCGAACACGTTGCCGCGCTGCGGACGATCGAGGCCGACGCCCTCGACGTCGACACCCTCGACGACCCGCAGCCCACCGCGGTGGTGGCGAACCTGCCGTACAACGTCAGCGTCCCCGTCCTGCTGCATGTGCTGGCCCGCTTCCCGACCCTGCGCGGCGGGCTGGTGATGGTGCAGTCCGAAGTGGCCGACCGGCTGGTCGCCCCGCCGGGGTCGAAGGTCTATGGGGTGCCCTCGGCGAAACTCGCGTGGTACGCCGAGGCCCGTCGGGTCGGCTCGGTGCCGCCGACGGTCTTCTGGCCCGTCCCGAATGTCGATTCCGGGCTGGTGTCCTTCGCCCGCCGTGAGCCGCCCACGACGACGGCCACCCGCGAGCAGGTCTTCGCGGTGATCGACGCCGCCTTCGGGCAGCGCCGCAAGATGCTGCGCGGGGCGCTGTCCGGCCTGTTCGGATCCTCCGCTGAGGCCTCGGACGCGCTGTCCTCCGCCGGGGTCGACCCACAGGCGCGCGGCGAGGTTCTCGGGATTGCCGAGTTCGTGAGGGTCGCCGAGACGCTCGCCGCCCGGTAGGTTCGCGTCCATGGCATCTCCGCTGGCCGAAGACGAGGTGATCCGGGTCCGGGCGTCCGGCAAGGTCAATCTCGCGCTGCGCAGCGGCCCGAGGCGGTCGGACGGCTACCACGAACTGGCCACCGTCTTCCAGGCGGTCTCGGTCTACGACGACCTGGACGCCCGCTGGGCCGACCCCGGCGAGTTCGACCTGCGGGTGCGCGGGGAGCAGGCGGCGCTGGTGCCCACCGACGATTCGAACCTTGCACTCAAGGCGGCCCGGCTGCTGGCCCGGGAGAGCGGGAACACCGGGCTGGGCTGCTCCCTCGACCTGCGCAAGACGATCCCGGTGACCGGCGGCATGGCCGGCGGTTCGGCAGACGCCGCAGCCGCCCTGCTGGCCTGCTCGGTGCTCTGGGATCTCGACGTCGGCCCCGACGACCTGCTCGAGCTGGGCGCCCAGCTGGGTGCGGACGTCCCCTTCTGCCTGACCGGAGGGACGGCGCTGGGCACCGGCCGCGGAGATCGGATCGCCCCGGTGCTGAGCCGCGGCAGCTACCACTGGGTGCTCGTGCTGAGCGACGGCGAACTCTCCACCCCCGCCGTCTTCCGCCGCTTCGACGACCTGCGTTCGGGCACGCGTGACCTGGTGACTCCACCCGCCCTGCTCAGCGCCCTGATCGCCGGCGACGCCGCCGCCCTCGGTCAAGCGCTGGTCAACGACCTGCAGCCCGCCGCGCTGAGTCTGCGCCCGGAACTCGGCCGGGTGCTGGCCGTGGGCAGCCAGTTGGGCGCGCTGGGTGGTCTGGTGTCCGGCTCGGGCCCGACGGTGGCCTTCCTCGCCGCCGACGAACGCTCGGCCCTGGAGTTGTCCGTGGGCCTCACCGCCGAGGGCATCGGACGCGAGATCCGCCGCGTCCACGGCCCCGTCCCCGGAGCCCGCCTGCTGAACTGAGCGCGAGCCGATGAACAGAGCCTGGCGGAGGCGGTGCTACCAGTCTCGGCGGCCAACCCGGCACTCAGTCGCTCAGGCGCAGATACTGCGCCACAGGAGAGCTGTGTCGGCCGCAGTGGCCGCCCACTCCGAATTGCGCAAGCAGTTGCGCTACGGGAGAGCTGTTATGAAGGCGGTTGCGACGGCCAACAGGCCGTTGCGCTACGAGTTGGCTGTTGTGAGCTGGCCCGCGGCGTCCACAACGACCAATTCGTCGCGCAGCGACCTGCCGCGCTGAGGTACTCAGCTCGTAACCACCATCCCGTAGCGCAACTGAGCGATCTGCTTCGCTCCCGACCGCCGGTGCCTTTTGAGAACGAACTCCCGGAGGACTACTCCGACTCCGGGGGACCTTCGCGGCGCTGGGTGAACAGCCGCGGCTCGGCGCGCAGGTTGCGCAGGCCGTACCAGGAGAGGTTCACCAGGTGGGCCGCCACGGTGGGCTTGTCGAGGTTGAACTCGTCACGGGTGTCCAGCCACCACTGGCCCGCCAGTGCGACCAGCCCCACCAGCATCTGCGCGTAGAGCGGCGCGGTCGCCGGGTCGAGGGAGCGCTTGGTGAACTCGTCGGCCAACTGGTCCTCCACCCGGGAGGCGATGTCGGAGAGGATTGTCGCGAACGAGGTGGTGTCCGAGGCCGCCGAAGTGTCGCGGGAGATGATCCGGAAGCCGTCGGGGTTGTCGTCGATGTAGTCGAGCAGCGCCAGCGTCCCCTGCTCGATCAGGGCACGCGGGTTGGCGCGAGGGTTGGTCAGGGCCAGCTTGATCGCCCCGTGCAGGGTCTGCACCTCGCGATCGACGACGACCGCGTAGAGCCCTTCCTTGCCGCCGAAGTGCTCGTAGACCACCGGCTTGCTGACCCCGGCGTGGGCGGCGATCTCCTCGACCGAGGTGCCTTCCAGACCACGCTCGGCGAACAGCCCACGGGCGACCTCGATCAGCTGCTCGCGGCGCTCTGCCCGGGTCATCCGGACGCGGCCGCGCCTGGCGCGAGCGGTTCCGGCTGCCTGATCCACGTCCCCAAGTTTGGCTTGCCGCGCACCGGTTGGGAAATCCGACGACGAGGCACGACACGAGCTTGCTCGTGATCGGACTGAAGAGGAGGATCCGCGAAGCGGAGCATTCTGGTGACCGCGCCCCTTCGGCGCCGTCTGACGCTGCAGTTGTTCGACTTCTCGTTCCAGAAGCCGAGTAGCTACGACGGCAGATGCCACAACCCGGATCGGGACTCAGCAGCGGGTTGTTCCCGCACCCGTCCCACCCCGTAGAGTGGACCGCGGTCATCGACCGATCCCCGGTTGGTCTGCCGGCAGGGCCCGCCTGACTTTGAATCAGGACTAGCGACGTAGGTTCGACTCCTACCCGGGGAGCGGAAACCCGCTGTGACAAGCCAAGACCCGGCCCACGCGAGGAGAGCCGAGTCTTGCTGCTCACGAATCCTGGATACAACAGGTCGTGAGCGGGCCTCAGGCCGCCGCAAACCGGCGACCACGACTGCCCGCTGGCTGCGCGACCTCAGCGGACGGATCCCGGCTTGCGCCGGAACGGCGGATCGATGGGGGTGGGGCCGTCCTCGCCCTGACCCA
>JAPUEM010000101.1:12856-13997 GCA_027492575.1 Propionicimonas sp. | reverse complement strand
GTTCCCTAGTCAGAGCGGCTTTCCGCTGGTCGGGGTGACAGGATTTGAACCTGCGACCTCGTCGTCCCGAACGACGCGCGCTACCAAGCTGCGCCACACCCCGATCGACCCCGACTCGCGTCAGGGCCGAGTGGCAGTCTAGCCCAATCCGGGCGGGTTCTCCCAACTCGAGCTGGTCGGTGAGAGATCCCCGCCTTCGCGGGGATGACAGAAGGACCGGCGGTCAGTTTGCCGGGCGGGCGGTGAGGGTTAGCAGGGTGGCTTCGGGGGGGCAGGCGAAGCGGTAGGGGGCCATGGGGGAGCTTCCCAGGCCTGCGGAGACGTGCAGCCACGAGGTGCGGCCGCCGGCCTTCCACTTGGAGAGGCCCTTGGCCTTCGACAGGGGGAGGTCGCAGTTGGTCGTCAGGGCTCCGTAGAGCGGGACGCAGACCTGGCCGCCGTGGGTGTGGCCGGCGAGGATCAGCTTCACCTTGTCGGCGGTCATGGCGTCCAGGATGCGGCGGTAGGGGGCGTGGGTGACGCCGACGGCCAGGTCGGCCGAACGATCCGGACGGCCCGCCACGGCGGCGTAGTCGTCCAGACCGAGGTGGGCGTCGTCCGTCCCGCGCAGTTCGAGGGTCAGGCCGCCGATCTCCAGCAGGGTCTTGCGTTGGGTGAGGTCGATCCAGCCGCCACTGGAGAGCGCCGAACGCAGCCTCCCCGTCGGCAACGGACGGGCGGAACTCGGCCCCGACCGGGTGGTCGGCCGCACCAGGTAGCCCAGCGGGTTGGAGAACCGTGGCCCGGTGTAGTCGTTCGAGCCCATCACGTAGACGCCGGGACGCTCCAGCAGCCGGCCGAGCGCCTCCCGCAGGGTGTCGATCGCGGCCGCCTCGGCGACGAGGTCGCCGGTGCAGACCACCAGGTCGGGCTCAACCCCGGCCAGGCCGGCGACGAACCGCGCGCGGGCGCGGTTGCGCACCAGCAGGTGGGTGTCGGAGAGGTGCAGCACGCGCAGGTGCGGCGACCCCGCCGGCAGGACGGGCACACTGACCCGCCGCAGCCGGAACGCCTGGTTCTCGATCAGCACCCCGTAGGCGAAGCACGCCGCGCCGGTCAGGGCCAGGCCGCCGAGCACGCGGCCGGCGCTCACCGGCGTCCG
>JAPUEM010000101.1:0-12756 GCA_027492575.1 Propionicimonas sp. | reverse complement strand
GCACAGTAGCCGGGGGCCGGCTCGGGCACCAGCACCTCGTCGTCGGCGCAGACCGGTGGCGGCTGGTATTTGGCGCATTCCGGACGCGACTCGTTGCCGCCCAGCTCACACCAGGCCTTGGAGCCCTTCTTGGGCCCCTTCGAGATCTGGATCGCGATGCCCGACCCCTTCGAGGCCTTGCCGCTGGGCTGTGTACCCACCAGCGTCCCCTTCGCGGCGTCCGACTTCACGTTCGAGGTGTACGTGGTGAACCCGGCCTTCTCGAGCTTCCGCTTGCATTCCTTCACGCTCGAGCCGGAGCAGCTGGGAATGTTCACCTGTTCGCCTCGCAGGATGGACGCCGGCGGCTCCTTGAACCGGGTGCCCTTGAAGTCGTCGATGTTCTTGATCGCGTAGCTGAAGGCCGGCCGCAGCAGTTGACCGCCGGCGTCCAGGCCCGAGCGGGCCTGCAGGTAGCGCTTGGAGTACTTCATGTAAGCGCCCTGCATGTACCGGGTCTTGTGCTTCTTCCAGAACGAGCTCCACGCGGGGTCGCTGTCGTAGGAGATCACGGCGCCGCCGACCAGTTCCGGGGTGTAGCCGATCGTCCAGACCGCCTTGTTGTCCGAGACGGTTCCGGTCTTGCCGGCCATCTGCACGCCGGGAACCTTCGCCGGACGCGCGGTGCCGGCGTTCATCGGGCCCTGGAAGATCTTGTTGATCCCGTCCGCGACGTCCTTGGAGATCACCCGCTTGCACTCGGTCTTGGGCGGGTCGACCTCCTTGCCGGAACGGGTCTTGATCGAGGCGATGATGTTCGGCTCGCAGTGCACGCCGCGGTTGGCGAAGGTGCTGTAGGCCGAGACCAGCGACAGCGGGCTCACCTCGACCGCACCCAGGGTGAAGGACGGCCTGGTGTCGAAGGACATGATGTCGGGGCTCTCGGCGGTGGGCTGGCCCATCTCCAGGCCCAGCTTGGTCGCCATGGTCACCGCCTCGCAGCCGCCGACCGCCTGGATCAGCTGCGCGAAGTAGGTGTTCACCGACTTGGTGACACCGGTGAACATGTCGATCGCGCCGCCGCCGTAACCACCGACCGGACGCCACTTGCCCACCAGGGTGAACGGGCCGTCGCAGGACTTGAACGTCTCGCCGGTCAGGTCGAGGGCGCCGGGCGCCTTGTACTTGCCGTAGGCGCCCATCCCGGCCTCGAGCGCCGCCGCGGCGACGAAGGCCTTGAAGGTCGAGCCGCCCTGGAAGCCCTCCTTGCCGCCCATGGCGTGGCTCACCGCGTAGTTGTAGGAGGTCTGGCCCTTCTTCAGGTCCTTGCCCCACTTCGGACGGCTCTGCGCCATCGAGATGATGTTGCCGGTCGACGGCTCGAGCATGGTGATCACCGACACCGCCGGGTCACGGGCGTCGAGGTAGTTGGCGATCGTCTTCTCCGACTGCTTCTGGATCTTCGGATCGATGGTCAGCCGGATCGTCAGGCCACCGCGGTACAGGTAGTCCTTGCGCTCGTTGTAGTTCGTGCCCAGCCCGCTGGATTGGTTCAGCAGCACCCGTTTGGCGTAGTCGCACACGAACGGGTACTTCGAGTTGGCGCAGTCGAGCCGGTTCTCGACCACCTTGCTGGCGTCGAAGGGCTCGGCCTTGGCGGCGGCGGCCTCCTCGTCGGTGATCACGCCGTAGAGCGTCGACTCGGGATCCTTGGCAAGCTGCAGCATCCGGTCGATCACGTCGTTGCGGCGCTCGATCGCCAGCCGCGGATACTTCACCGGGTTGGTGGTCACCGGGTTGCGGACCAGACCGGCCAGCATCGCCGCCTGCGCCAGGGTCAGCTTCGCCGCCGAGACGCCGAAGTAGTGCCGGGCGGCCGCGCTCACGCCGTAGGCGCCATCCCCGTAGTAGCTGATGTTGAGATAGCCCTCCAGGATCTGATCCTTGGTGAGCTTCTTCTCCAGCGCCATCGCGAACCGCATCTCACGGATCTTGCGCGACATGGTGTTCTCGGTGGCGGCGTTGCGGGCGGCCGGGTCGTTGTCGGCGTCCGCCTTCTGCAACTGCAGCATGCGGACGTACTGCTGGGTGATGGACGAGCCGCCCTGGGTGACGCCCTGGGAGGTGCTGACCAGTGCACGCAGGGTGCCGGTCATGTCGATGGCACCGTGCTCGTAGAACCGGTGGTCCTCGATGGCGACCTGCGCCTGACGCATGATCGGCGCGATGTCCTCGAGCTTGGCGTTGACCCGGTTCTCCTCGTAGAAGTACGTGAGGAAGGTGCCGTCGGCCAGTTCGACGCGAGTCCGCTCGGCCGAGGCGGAGGTCTCGAAGTCGGCCGGCAGGTTGTCGAGGCTCGCCGCGGCGTCCCGTCCGGTGGTCGTGGCCATGCTGACCGCGGGGATCACGAGCCCCGCTACGAGGGCACCACCGAGTATCGAGACGCCGAGGAAGATCAACAGCGAATACAGTCGCTTACCCAGACGCATGACAACCAGACTACGCGACGTTCCGAAACCCCCGTTTTCGGCCGTGCCGAGGGGTGCTTTGAATCGTCACCTGAGGCGGGATCCGCCGGAAGTCTCAGTATGCGAGCGAAGATGTCTCACCGCGGGTATCTCGCCTAGCCACAGCGTTGCTAAATGGCCTAACCTTTAAGAATGCAAGGCCCGGCCGGCTCCCCAACGACTCGTGTGAGAGGTGTAGTGAAGTGGCGCTGACGAATACTGAGGACTGGACGCTGCTGGCGCGCTGTCGCGGCATGCAGGACGACCTCTTCCCGGAAGGCGCCGACCAGAAGCGCGTGCGAGCGGTCTGCTCGACCTGCCCCGTCCACAACGAATGCCTGGCCGAGGCCCTCGACAACCGCATCGAGTGGGGTGTCTGGGGCGGCATGACCGAACGCGAACGCCGCCAGTTGCTGCGCCAGCGCACCGACATCACCTCGTGGACGTCCATCCTGTGCCCGAAGGCCGGTCGCTGACAGCAGGGCTGGACGTGGGCTAGGGACGCCCGCACCACATCATTACTGTGTACCCATGACGAAATGGGAATACGCCACGGTGCCGGTGCTGATCCACGCGACCAAGCAGATCCTCGACAACTGGGGAGTGGACGGCTGGGAGCTGGTGCAGATGATGCCCGGCCCGAACCCGCAGAACCTGGTGGCCTACTTCAAGCGCCCGCTGGAACAGTGATGGACGCCGGCATCGAGGTCGTCGCGACGCAGCGGCTCCTCGAACTCGGCATCGACCTGCCGCCGGTCTCGGCCCCGGTGGCTGCCTACATCCCCGCGGTGGCCTCCGGTTCACAGGTCTTCACCGCCGGCCAGCTGCCCTTCGTGGACGGCGTGCTGCCGGCCACCGGCAAGGTCGGCGCCGAGGTGTCACCGGAACAGGCCGCCGAGCTGGCGCGGATCGCCGCCCTGAACGGGGTGGCCGCGGCGGCCAGCGTGGCTGGTGGGGTCGACCGCATCGTGCGGGTGGTGAAGGTGACCGTCTTCGTGGCCAGCGACCCGTCCTTCACCGGGCAGCCGGCGGTCGCCAATGGCGCCTCCCAGCTGCTGCAGTCGATCTTCGGCGCTCGCGGGCTGCACGTCCGCAGCGCGGTGGGCGTGAGCGTGCTGCCGCTGGATTCCCCGGTCGAGGTGGAGCTCGTTGTCGAAACCCGCTGAGGCGATCGAGGAAGCCGGCGAGACCCCGCTCGCCCTGGTGCGGCGCGCCCGGGCGATCAACCGGATCCTGGCAGAGACCTACCCCGACGCCCACTGCGAACTCGACTTCGCCACCCCACTGCAGCTGCTGGTGGCCACCGTCCTCTCGGCCCAGTCGACCGACCGGCGGGTCAACACCGTCACCCCCGAACTCTTCCGCCGCTACCCGGACGCCGCCGCGCTGGCCGCAGCCGACCGCGCCGACCTGGAGGAGCTGATCAAGCCGACCGGCTTCTTCCGGGCCAAGACCGACTCGCTGATCAAGCTCGGCGTGGCGCTGGAACGGGATTTCGGCGGCGAGGTGCCGGGCACGCTCGATCAGCTGGTGAAGCTGCCCGGGGTCGGACGCAAGACCGCCAACGTGGTGCTCGGCGACGCCTTCGGGGTGCCCGGGATCACCACCGACACCCACTTCATCCGGCTCTCGCAGCGCTTCGGCTGGACTGCTTCGACCAAGCCGGACGTGATCGAGCGCGAGGTCGGCGCCCTCTTCCCCAAGCGGGATTGGGTCATGCTGAACCACCGGGTGATCTGGCACGGACGCCGCCGCTGCCACGCGCTGCGTCCGGCCTGTGGAGTGTGCCCGGTGGCCCGGCTGTGCCCGTCCTTCGGTCTCGGGCCGACGGACCCCAAGGTCGCCGCCAAGCTCGTGCGGGAGCCCCGGGGATGACCGCCCGGCTCGGCGGCGCGGCGGGCGCGCTGGCGGTGCTGCTGGCGGGGTGCAGTGCGGTCGTCCCGGCTCCCTCTCCGTCGCCGACGGTGGATCTGGTGGCGGCGCGCCGGGCGGCGGGGATCGAGGAGTGCCCGCAGCCGAGTGGGGAGGCGGTGGCCGAGGGGCTGCCCGACCTCACCCTGGACTGTCTGGGCGGTGACGTGACGGTGTCGCTGGGGGCGGTGCGCGGCCCGATGGTGGTCAACCTGTGGGCGCAGTGGTGCCTGCCCTGCCGGCAGGAGGCGCCGGTGCTGGCGGCCTTCGATGCGGCTCGTGACGACGTGGGTCTGCTGGGCATCAACTACGACGACCCCGAACCGGATTGGGCGATCGAGTTCGCCCGGCTCTCCGGGTGGACGTGGCCGCAACTGGCCGACCCCGACAAGACGATTCAGGCGCCGCTGGGCATCCCGGGCCTGCCGACCAGCCTGCTGCTGGATGCCGACGGACGTGTCGCGGCCCGCCACTACGGCGCCTTCGATGACCTGGACGAACTCACCACCTGGGTGGACGAGGGGCTGACATGAATGCTCCGGAGGAACTGCGCGATCAGATCGGACGCTGGGACGTGGCCGGAGCGCTGGAACGCATCCCAGGCGCCCGTCCGCCGGGCAACGGGCGGCCGGCGGCCGTCCTGATCCTGCTGTCGCGACCCGAGGACGACTACGAGATCGTCTTCGTCGAGAAGAACGCCGACCTGCGGCACCACGCCGGTCAGATCGCCTTCCCCGGCGGCACCATGGAGCCGGACGAACTCGACCCGGTCGCGGCCGCGCTGCGCGAGGCCGAGGAGGAGGCCGGCATCGACCCGTCCAGTGTCGAGGTGCTGGGGGCACTGCCCAAGGCGCACATCCGGCGCAGCGGATTCGACGTCACCTCGGTGATCGGCTGGTGGCGCGAACCGCGTCCGCTGGAACCGGGCGATCCGTTCGAGATCCAGGCCGTCCACCGGATCACCGTCCCGACGCTGCTCGACCCGGGCAACCGGCTCACCTGGGTGCTGCCCAACGGCTACCGCGGCCCCGCCTTCGTGGTGGGCGACCTGTTCATCTGGGGCTTCACCGCCTACCTGCTGGACGGCATGTTCGACCTGCTCGGCTGGACCCAGCCCTGGGATGCGACGCTGACCGCGCCGATCCCGCCCCGCTTCTTCAGCGAGCGGTTGTAGCCGGCTGTTCGAGTTCGGGGCGCTTCGGGGTACCGGTCAGCGAGAGGGAGTTGGCGTCGGCGAGGGCGCTCTTGACCGCGTCGCCGAGGAAGGCTCCGGTCTGTTCGGCCTGCTTGATCGACCGCTCCGGCTTGGTGAAGACCATCCGCTGCCTGGCGATCAGGGCGAGCAACCCGGCGACCAGCATCAGCAGGACGGCGATCAGGCCGAACCCCCAGGCGGCGGCGCCGAGGATGGGCAGCTGGAACCAGGTCATGAACCCCAGCGAGAGCAGGAAGGCCAGCGCCACGAAGAGCAGCGTGGCGGCGGTGATCCCGAGGTAGGCGGCGGCGCCGAGCAGGCCCGCGCCGATGCCGGCGGTCTTGGCCTGCGGTATCAACTCGGCCTTGACCAGGTCGATCTCGCCCTTCACGATGGTGCGGACGTTGGTCTGGATGTCCCTGATGATGCCGGCGAGATCCTGCTCTGCCATCTGCGGTCCCCTCGTGGTGCTGGTGGCACCACACTACTGAGTCAGGCCGTTGCGCGCGCCCCCCGCGCCGCGCTCACAAGCGGATGCGCAGCCCGGCGCCGTCGGTCTCCAGCGGGGCGGTCAGTTCGGTGTGGTCGACCGCGCCCTGCCAGCAGGTGACCGTGTAGGGCAGCAGCAGCGGATCCGGGACGCGGGCGACCTGGTCGTACAGCGCGCCGACCTCGGCCAGCAGCAACTCGACGAGGTCGGGATCCGCGGCCCGCACCCCGTCCAGCCGGTGGACCATCGCCAGCAGGTCGCCCCGGGTCGCCGGCACCCAGCGGCGGAACTCGCGCCGGTGCAGCATCGGGAAGTAGGGGTTGTCGTGCAGCGCGCCGACGGTGGCCGACATGGCCCCGCCCGACATCGCCCGCGGGTCGAGTTGCCGGACGATCCCGGCCAGCCGGCGCACCCATGGCACCGAATCGTCCCGTTCGGTGTGGACGACCGCCAGCCTGCCGCCGGGCCGCAGCACCCGGGCGAACTCGGCCAGCGCGAGGCGGGGCGGCAGGCCGTGCAGGGTGTCGACCACGATCACCCGGTCGAAATTGCAGGGGACGAAGGGCAGTGCGTCCGGGGCGGCGGCCACCGCGATCGTGGCGGGCGTCCGTCGGGCGGCGGCCAGGCGGGCCGGTTCGCGCGCGACCAGGGTGAGCCGGTGCAGCCGCGGGCTGAGCCGGGCGGCCAGGCCGAAGGAGGGTGGGCCGACGGCCAGCACCGAGCCGGCGTCCGCGGTCAGCCACTCGACGGCGGCGGGCGGGAAGGCGCTGGAGGTGGCCATGACGGCATGGTACGCGGCGGTTCGGTGCCCGCCGGGCAGGCAGGGCCTGTGGATAGCCGAAGTTATCCACAGGTGAGCAGATTGCTTGGCACAAATGGTTCGCGGCTGACAAGAGTACGGGCGTGGATGCAGCAGATGATGTGGATGTACTGGTCGTCGCCGGGCCGGGGGAGACCCAGGAGGCGGTGCTTGCCGCGGCCGCCGCGCAGGAGTTGGTGGCCCGGACGGTGACCAGCACCGCCGAACTCGCCACCGGCTGGCGGTCGGCAGGCTCGGTCTTCGTCGCGGACGACTTCGCGGCGGCGGTGGCCGGGCACGCGTTGCCACCGCGGGAACGGGTCTTCCTGGTCGGCGGCGACGAGTCGGCGTTGACCCGCTGGTCGGCGCCGCTGGGAGCGCGCGTGATCGGCCTGCCCGCCGGACGCGCCTGGCTGGGCGTGGTGCTGGACGGCGGTGGTCCGGCGGCGGCCACCCCGGTGGTGGCGGTGCTGGGCGGGGCCGGTGGCGCGGGCGCGTCCACGCTGGCGGGGATGCTGGCCTGTCTGGCCGCGCGCGGGGACGGGTCTTCTGCGTTGGTCGATGCCGACCTGGTGGGTGGCGGCATCGACCTGCTGCTCGGCGCGGAACGAACGCAGGGCTGGCGGTGGCCGCGGCTGAGCGGCGCGGAGGGGCACGTGGGCGACCTGCGTCCGTATCTGCCGGTGGTGGACGGGGTCTCGCTGGTGTCGATGGCCCGCGGTCCGGCGGTCGATCTGGCCCGGGATCCGCTGGCAGCCATCCTCGGCTCGCTGCGACGCAGCCACGATCTGGTCGTGCTCGACCCCGGTCGCTCGCTGGCCGCCGCCTCGCGCGAGGCGATCCGGCTGGCGAGCCGGGTGCTGCTGGTCGTCCCCGGCGGCGTGCGGGCGGTGGCGGCCGCCCGCGAGTTGGTCCGCGCGCTGGCCCTGGACGAGGCGGAAGTGGTGCTGCGGCACGGCGTCCACGGGTTGTCGGCGGCGGCTGTCGCCGACGCCCTGGAACTGCCGGTGGTGGCCGAACTGCCCCACGACCGGCGGCTGCCGGTGGCGGCCGAACGGGGGTTGTCGCCGTTGCGGGCGGGCCGCCGCTACCGCGCGGCCTGCGAGCGGCTGCTGGCCGACCTGGGAGGACGCGATGACTGAATCGGTGCTGACGCTGCGCCCGCCGGCCTCCCGTGAGCTGGCGGTCCCGGTCGAGGCGGTGCGGGCCTACCTGGGCCGGCGCGGCTTGCCGGCCGGGCCGGTTGAGGTCGGGCTGGCGCTGCGCGACCTGGGGCACCTGGTCAGCGACCGTTCGGTGCGCGCCACGGTGGCGGCGCTGCGGCGGGAGAGCGTGGGAGCCGGGCCGCTGGAGGAGTTGCTGTCGCTGCCCGGGGTGACCGACGTGCTGGTCAATGGGGCGACCGAGGTCTACGTCGATCGCGGGGGCGGGCTGGAACCCGTGCCGTCCCCGTTCGCCGACGACGGTGAGGTGCGCCGGCTGGCGGTGCGGCTGGCCGCCTCGGTCGGGCGGCGGCTGGACGACGGCTCGCCCTTCGTCGACGCCCGCCTGGCCAGCGGGGTGCGGGTGCATGCGGTGCTCGGCGGGGTGGCCGATCGGGGCACCTGTCTCTCGCTGCGGGTGCCGCGCTCGAGCACCATGAGCCTGGAGGAATGGGTCGCCGGTGGCGCGCTGGCCCCGGCGGCGGCGCGGGTGCTGCGGCGGATGATCGAGCGGCGCTGTGCCTTCCTGATCGCCGGCGGCACCGGCTCGGGCAAGACCACCCTGTTGGCGAGCCTGCTATCGCTGGTGCCGGAGGACGAGCGGCTGGTGATCGCCGAGGATTCCCGGGAACTCAACCCGGCGCATCCGCACTGCGTCCGGCTCGAGGGGCGTCCGGCCAACATCGAAGGGGTCGGCGCGGTGACTCTGACCGACCTCGTCCGCCAGGCGCTGCGGATGCGTCCGGATCGGCTGGTGGTCGGCGAGGTGCGCGGCCCGGAACTGGTCGATCTGCTGACCGCGCTGAACACCGGCCACGAGGGCGGCTGCGGCACCGTCCACGCCAACTCGGCCGGTGACGTCCCCGCCCGGCTGGAGGCGCTGGCCGCGCTGGGTGGCCTGGGGAGGGCGGCGCTGCATGCGCAACTGGGTGCCGCCCTCGATCTGGTGGTGCAGATCCGCCGCTTCCCGGACGGACGGCGCTGGGTGGAGGAGATCCGGGTGATCCGCGCCGATGCCGCCTCGGGGCTGTGCCGGGCGGTGCCCGCGCTGCGGTTCGAGGTGGGCGGAGCCGTGGCGCGGCTGGAAGGGGCCGAGGCGCTGTCGCGACTGGTGGAGGCGTGACCGCGCTCGCCGTGCTGGCGGCCGCGGCGGCGGGGTGGCTGTGGGTCGCGCCGGCGCCCGGCCTGTCGCGGCTGGTGGCGCCGTCCGTCCGGTCCAGGGCGGCACCCGCGCGGGTGCTGATCTGGGCGCCGGCGGCTGTCGTGGGGGCGGCCGCGGCGGCGGTGGCGGGTTGGGCGGTGGGGGTGGCGCTCGGGTGCGTGACGGCGACGGCCACCTGGGTGCTGCGGCGGAACCGGCGGCGCCGCGAGGCGGCGAAACAGCGGGCCGAGGTGGTACGGGCCTGTCAGCTGGTCGGTGGGCTGCTGGGCCTGGGCCAGGTGCCTGCCGAGGCGCTGCGGGCCGCCGCGGCACGGGCGCCGGTGCTGGCCGAGGCCGCTGCCGTCCAGACGCTCGGGGGAGAGGTCGCGGAGGTGCTGCGGCGGGCGTCCGTCCGGCCCGGCCAGGAAGGTCTGCGCGAGCTGGCTGCCGCCTGGCAGGTCGCCGAGCGGACCGGGGCGTCGATGGCCACCACCCTCGCCGCGGTCGCCGAGCGGCTTGCCGCCGAGCTGATCCTGCGGGCAACCGTCGAGGCCGAGCTCTCCGCCCCGCGCGCGACCGGCCGACTGCTGGCCGCGCTGCCCCTGGCGGGGCTCGGGCTGGGCTATCTGCTCGGCGGCGATCCGGTGGACTTCCTGACCTCCTCCTGGTTCGGGCAGCTCTGTCTGGCCGTGGGTGCGGCGCTGGGCTGCGCCGGCCTGGTGTGGACGGAACTGCTCGCTGACAAGCATGGAGGCTGATATGACCTGGCTGACCTGGGCGGCGCTGCTGCTGGCCGGCGCGGTGTGGCTGGTCGTCCCGCCGTCCGGTGAACGGCGACTTCTCCGGGTGGAACCCAAGCGACTGCCGGGCTGGCTGGCGCCCGTTCCGGACGCGCTGGACGTCCGTCCGCGCGGAATGGCCGCCGTCGGGCTGGGCGTCGCTGTCGTGATGTGGGCCGCACCGCTGGGCTGGCCGGCGGTGCTCCCGGCCGGTCTCGCCGCGGCGGCTTCGTTCGTCCTGCTCGGACGGGTGACGCCCGCCGGACGCGCCCGCCGCAGCGCCGAACTGGTGGCCGCACTGCCGCAGGTCTGCGACCTCCTGGCGGTCGCCACCGCGGCCGGCTTGCCCTTACGAGGCGCGGTGGAGGTCGTTGCCGAGGCGGTCGGCGGCCCGGCGTCCGAGGTGCTGGGCGGCGTCGCCGCGCAGGTGCGACTGGGCGAGCCCGAAGCCGAGGCCTGGGCCGAACTGGAAGCCGAACCCGCCCTGGCGGCCATGGCCCGCGAGATCTCCCGGACGATCTCCTCCGGCCTGGGGCTCGCGCCCCTGCTGCGCGACCTCGCCACCGGGGCCCGCCGGACCGCCGCAGCGGCCGCCCTCGTCCGGGCCCGCCAGGTCGGCGTCCGCAGCGTGATGCCCCTGATGTGCGCCTTCCTGCCGTCCTTCCTGCTGCTCGGCGTCGTCCCCGTGGTCGGCGGCATCATCGCGGGAGTGCTGCCCTAGGTCTGTTTCGACGGAAAGGTTACATGTAACATGCTGAGCATGGGCGTGAGCGAGCGAGTCAGGGAACACCGACGGCGGATGCGAGAGCGCGGCTACCGTCCGGTGCAGATCTGGGTGCCGGACGTCAACAGCCCCGGATTCGCCGCCGAGGCGCAGCGGCAGTCCGCGTTGCTGGCAGAGCACGACCGCCGTCACCCCGAGGATCAGGCGTGGGTGGACGCCGCCTCGGTTGCCTGGGATGAGCTGTGAAACGCGGAGAACTCTGGATCGCCACGGGAGGCGTCTACGCGTCCAAACCACGGCCGGCGCTCATCATCCAGGACGATGTCTTCGAAGCGACGGAATCGTTGACCGTCCTCCCGCTGACCTCGACCCTGCAGGACGCCGCACTGCTCCGGATCCGCATCGCTCCCGGCGGCGTCACAGGTCTCGAAGTCACCAGCGACGTGATGATCGACAAGCTGACCACCATCCCGCGTCGCAACGCCCGCTCCAGGATCGGAAGGCTCACAAGCCCGCAACTCCTCGAGGTCGACCGCGCCCTGATGGTCTTCCTGGGGCTGGCGCGCTGACCCTGAGTTCCAGGCTGGGTCTTAGTTGTACGATTTGTTGTACCATCGAGTTGGAGGTGCTGATGTCGACCATGAGTGCAAGCGAGGCACGCAAGAACCTGTTCCCGCTACTGGGGCAGGTCAACGCCGACCATGACGTCGTGCGGATCACCTCCAAGGCCGGCAACGCCGTGCTGATCTCCGAGGATGACTACGAGGCGTGGCAAACGACTCGTCACCTGTTCTCCACGCCGGCAAACGTGCGACGGCTGCTGGGTTCGATCGAGGAGTGGCGCGAGGGCAAGCTGATCGAGGCGCCGCTGCCCGGCGACGAGGGCGAGGTGGGGTGAACCTCGCCTTCACCCCGACTGCCTGGGAAGACGTGAACTATTGGGTCGACAAGGACCGGGCCATCTATCGGAAGGTCCGCAGCCTGCTGAAGGAGATCGTTCGGACGCCTTTCGAGGGGACGGGCAAGCCTGAACCGCTGAAGTATCAGCTGGGCAACGTGTGGTCCCGCCGCATCACCCAAGAGCACCGTCTCGTGTACGCGGTCGAGGACAGCCAGATCGTCGTCCTGGCCGCACGCCTTCACTACGGCGACTGATCAGGCCCAGGGTGCGGTTGATCGTCCGCTATTGGATCGACGCCCACCAGTGCATGACCCGATCGACCAACTCGTCGGTTGCGAGCGAGGGTGCCATCCCGAAGTGACTCGTGAGTTCGTCGCGGAGAAACTCTACGATCGCCGCGCGGTCGTCGCCACCGAGCAGCTTTGAGATCAGCGAATCGCGGAGACAGTCGTACTCGTCGACGATCGAGCCGGCACCTTCGTCTCTGGCGACGCCGATCGGATCCCACTGATTCAGCAGGGCGCGTAACTCGCGCTGCGCCTGTCGAGCCCATGCTGCGTCGTGGAGGACGCTCCCCGGGGTCGGCTTGGGCTGACCGTCCAGGTTGGAGGCGCCGGGAGCTCGGATGAACTCAGGTGCGACCTCGAACTCGGCGCGGCCTTCAAGCGACTCGATCGAGTGGCCGAGGCGGACTGCGACAATGCCTCCACGTGCGCTGAGGACTTCGGCGTCGATCCAGATCTCGCTTGGATAGGCCGAGGCGGGCGACCAGTCATCGGTGCTCAGGACCGACACCTTCTCGTGGATGGCGTGCGCGACCCCATGGGAGTCGGTCAGCACGACTTCGAGGAACCCAGGAAGATCGTCGCTCAACCAGCGCGTGGCTACAGCCCGTACCGCCTCCATATCCCAATCCTTCCAGGCGCGAGCGCACGGTCCCTGACTGCGGTGTTACCGATCGAACTCAGCAAGGACCTCGTCGATCTCGGAATCGGTAGCCCGCCAAGGACGCCTGGATTCTGCGAGCTTCACCAGCCCAAGGACGGCAACGGGGTCGTCGGCGGAGAACCGGGCCGAGCCGGTTCGTGCGACGAACCCGTCGCCTTGTTGTTCCACCACGAACCCCAG
>JAPUEM010000100.1:12152-14091 GCA_027492575.1 Propionicimonas sp. | reverse complement strand
AGTCCGTCAAGGACCCGGGTGATGGCGCGGGCCTGTCCGACGCTGACCTGGCCGGTCAGGGCTGCCTGCCCGACCGCGGGGCGGGCGGTCAGCGCCCGTCCTTGCTTGAGGATGCCGGCGGCTTCGCGTTTCGACGCGCCAGCGTCCAACGCCAGCCAGGACGTCATCGCCGCACCGGTCGCCTTTTCCGAGGCGCCGGCGTCGTCGGCCTCGGCGACCAGCACCGCCGCCAATGCAGTCACCCGGTCGGCGAGCGTGCGGGCCAGGGTGACACAGGCCAGACGATCCGCGGCGCGCAGCCCGGACCGATCCGGGTCCAGCCGGTCGAGCACGCCAAGCATCTCGACCAGGCCATCCCTGGTGCCGATGCTCGCCGTCGCTGTCATGAATCAAGCCAACCATGTGCCTCCGACAGTTTTCGCACGCGACCCCGACGGGGTGACCACCACGCCCCCGACGAAGCTCGGGCGGCTCAGCAGGATGGCGCGGCCGAGGCTGGTGATCGCCGTGGCGCTTGCGGTCCCCGTGCTCGCCCAAGTCCGACTTCGTCACCGGCCAGAACACCCTCACGGGTTGTCGGATCGAACGTCTCCGGACTGAAATACGACTCCCAGTTGTCGAACCGTGATGCCGCGTCAGCGGCGGGAAGCGACCACGCCGGCCTCCCGGCGTGGTCGCCTGGCCGCGCCCGACGGTACTCGTCGAAGCCGCGAGCGCCAGTCCGCTCAGGCGTAGCTGGTGTTGGTGGTCGGGGTGATCACGAGCTCGTTCACGCAGACGCGGGCGGGGAGGCCGGCGATCCAGGCGACGGCGCCGCCGAGATCCTCCGGGGTCAGCATCAGGGCCTGCTCGGCGTCGCTGGGCACCACGGGGCGGGTGTTCAGGATCTCGGTGCGGACCTCGCCGGGGCACAGGTGGGTGGCCCGGATGCCGTTCAGACGCTCCTGGGCGTTCACGGTCTCCGCGACCGCACCGAGCGCCGTCTTGCTGGCCGAGTAGCCGACCCCGACGCCGGGAGCGAACCGCCAGCCCGCCCAGGACGAGATCAGCAGGATCAGGCCGTCGCCGCGCTCCCGCATGCCGCCGATCACTTCCTGGATGGCGCGCACTGCGCCGTTCAGGTTGGTGTCGATGACGCCGGCGAGAGCCTCGGCGTCGCTGTTGTGCCAGTACCGCTGGGTGACGTTGGTGCCGGCCGAGTAGACCAGCACGTCCACCTCGCCCAGCTCGGCGCGCACGGCCTCGTGGGCCTGTCGCATCGACTCGGCGCTGGTGACGTCGGCCACCACCGCCAGGCCCGGCGTGGCGAGCCCGGCCACCACCTGCTCGATCCGCTCCGGACGCCGGCCGCTGACGGCCACCCGCATCCCCAACTCAGCCAGCGCCGAGGCGGCGGCAGCACCGATTCCGCTGCCGCCGCCCAGCACCCAGGCGACGCTGCCGGTCATGAGTGGGCTTCGAAGGCCGTCGCCAGTTCGTCCAGCAGCAGCGCGTAGGCGGTGGAGCCGGCGTCGGCATGACCCACGCTCCGCTCCCCCAGCCAGCCGGCGCGGCCACGCTTGGATTCCCAGGCCGCGGTCTCGGCGACCCGCTCGTGCGCTACCCCGGCCGCGATCCGGCACAGGTCCGCCGCACCGCCGGACGCCTCGGTCAGGGCGTCGAGGCTGGGCAGTAACGCGTCCAGCAGGGTCTTGTCGCCCAGTTCGGCTTTGCCGCGCTCCTGGATGCGCTGCGCGACCGTCCGCCCGAAGGCCACGGCGTCGTCCCTGGTGTAGCCACGCTCGCCCGCCGACCCTTCGACAGGCTCTGTTCCTCGGTCCGCTGACGCGGCCCTCGTCAAGACTCCTTCCCTTCCCGCCGCTGACGCGGCGTGGCGGTCGTCGTCTGGGATCGTCCCCACCGCCTTCGCGCCGGCCATCACCCCGCCGCCCACCAGGGC
>JAPUEM010000100.1:3738-12052 GCA_027492575.1 Propionicimonas sp. | reverse complement strand
CTGGGATCGTCCCCACCGCCTTCGCGCCGGCCATCACCCCGCCGCCCACCAGGGCCGCGAAGGTGGACGGGTTGGCGGTGGCGAACGCCCGTCCGGCCGCGCCGAGCAAGGCGCCCAGCCCGGCATCGGCCGGCGCGGAGTCGATGGCGTCCGCCGCGGCCCCGGCACCGGAACGGACGGTGATGCCCAGATCGCCGTCACCCAGCGCCGCGTCGAGCTCCCGCAGGGTCTCCTCATGCTGGGCCCAGCCACGCAGCGCGGCGGTCAGCACCGGCCGCAGTTCCGCGGCGTTCATCGCGCGCCGAGCCCGACGAAGGGCGTCGACGCGGGCGCGTCCAGCAGCTCCAGGAGTTCGTCGTCGAGCTTGAGCAGGCTCACCGAGGCGCCGGCCATCTCCAGGCTGGTGGCGTACTCACCGACCAGGCTGCGCGTCACCTCTACACCTGTAGCGGTGAGGTTCTGGACGACCTTGCGGTACACCAGGTACAGCTCCTCGAGCGGGGTGGCACCCAGGCCGTTGACCAGCAGCGCCACCCGGTCGCCGGCCACCAGTTCCAGGTCGGCGGCGATCGGGGTCAGCAGCCGCTCGGCGATCTCGTCCGCGGTCTCCAGGGCTCCCCGGTGCTGGCCGGGCTCGCCGTGGATGCCGATGCCGATCTCCATCTCCCCCTCGTCGAGGGTGAAGGTGGGGACGCCCGCCGCCGGCAGGATCGTCGGCGACAGGCCGACGCCGGCAGTGCCGGTCGCCCGGACGGCCTTGTCGGCCAGCCGGGTCACCTCGGTCAGGTCGTCGCCGCGCTCGGCGGCGGCGCCGGCCACCTTGTAGGCGAAGAGCAGTCCGGCCACGCCGCGGCGGGAATCCGCCCGCTCGCGGGGGGCCGAGAGCACGTCGTCGATCCCCAGCACGGTGGTCGTCTCGATGCCGTCGGCCAGATCGCAGGCCAGATCGAAGTTGAAGATGTCGCCGCCGTAGTTGCCGTACAGGCAGAGCACCCCGGCGCCCTCGTCGGCCGCCTCGATCGCGGCCAGCATCTGCTCGGCGGAGGGCGAGGAGAAGACATTTCCGATCGCCACCGACGAGCACAGCCCGCGTCCGACGTAGCCCAGGAAGAGCGGCAGATGGCCGGAGCCACCGCCGGTGACGATGCCCACCCGGCCCGCGGCCTCGTCCGTCCGGGCCAGGACGCGCAGGTCGCCGCCGACGGCGCCCAGCCGGTCGGGGTGGGCCAGCAGGATGCCCTCGACGACCTCGTCGACGAAGTCCTCCGGGTTGTTGATGATCTTGCGCATCACGCCTCCTCGTACTTTGCTACGGCGGCGGTGATCGCCGCCGCGATGTCGTCAGTGGGTTGGTCGATGGCCATCCGGACGGTCGAACCGCCGATCCCGCGCGCGCCGAGCGCCACCTTGATCCGGGCGATGTCGCCGGCGATCAGGCCGACCACCTCGAGCACCTCAGCCTGCGCCCCCGCGATGGCCGAGGCGTCGCCCGATTCCAGGGCGGCGATCATCCGGTCGAAGGTGGCCGGGAAGCAGGAGGCCACGCCCGAGACCACGCCGTCGATCCCGTTGGCCTGCGCCACCGGGAAGTCGGCGTCGTTGCCGGTGAAGACCTCGAAGTCGGCCGGGGTGGCCTGGCGGTACTCCATGACCTGCCCGAGGTCGAAGCCGCTCACCTTCGTCCCGATGATGCCGGGCAGTTCGGCGATCCTGGCCAGGTCGTCACCGGTCACCACGCTGGTGGTCCGGGCGACGAAGAGGTAGGCATAGATCCGGGCCCGGCCGGCGGCCGCGTCCGAGATCGCCTTGAAGTGGTCGTAGGTCGCCTGCGGGGTGCCCGGCAGGTAGTACGGCGTGAGCGCCGCGAACTCGGTGATACCGGCCGCCAGGGCGGCCTCCATCAGCGCGATCGCCTGCCGGGTCGAGCCGGCGCCGATGTGGGCGATCAGCCGCTTGTCGCCCAGCGCCGCGCGCTGGGTGGCGAAGACGGCCTGGCGCTCGTCCGGCTCCAGGGCGAGGAACTCCCCGGTGGTGCCGGCGACGAAGGCGCCGTCGGCACTGGAGCGGGCCACGAGGGCCCCGACCCGCGCCGTGGCGTCGAGGTCGAGGTCCCCGTTGGGCAGGAACATCGTAGGAAGTGCAACCAGCAGCCGGCGGCCGCGGGCGTTGCGGGTTTCCATGGGGGATTTCATCCTTTCGTCGCGCCGGAGGTCAGGCCGGCCACGACATAGCGTTGAGCGAAGAGGGCGATGATCATCACCGGGACAGTGATGACGACAGCGGCGGCCATCAGGCCGCCCCAGTCGACGGCGGCGTAGCTGGTGAAGTTGGCGATCGCCACCGGTAGCGTCCGGCTGCCCCGGTTGGAGAGCACGAGCGCGAAGAGGAAGTTGTTCCAGCTGAAGATGAAGGCCAGGATCGTCGAGGTGGCGATGCCGGGAACCGACAGCGGCAGCGTGATCTTCAGGAAGGCGGTGAGCCGGTTGCAGCCGTCGATCATCGCCGACTCCTCCAGTTCCTCCGGCAGACCTTCGAAGAAGCCCGACATGATCGCGATCACCAGGGGCATCGTGACGAAGATGTGCGTCAGGATCAGCACCCCGTAGCTGCCGACCATCTTCAACTGCGAGAACAGGAAGTACCACGGCACCAGCAGGCTGATGCCGGGGATCACCCGGGCCATCAGGACGAAGGTGGTGGCCTGCTTGATCTTGTAGCGGGCGATGCCGTAAGCGGCCGGAACTCCCAGCAGCAGGGCGATCGCCGTCGAACCGATACCCACGATGAAGCTGTTGAGGATGTACTGCCCGAAGCTCTGGGCCCGGAACACGGTTTCGAAGTTCGCCAGGGTCGGCACGAACTGGAAGGTGTAGCTCGGGTCGATGATCTGCAGGCTCGACTTGAAGGCGGCGGAGAGCATCCACAGCAGCGGGAAGACGAAGGTCAGCGTGACCAGGATGATCCCGATGATCCGGGCGGCCGATGCCACCCGGGCCCGGGTCGGCGGCTTGCGATAGTGGATGACGTAGGCGTCGGTGGTGGCGGCGGTCATGTCAGATTCCCCTTCTTCCGGAGGATCGCCAGGGCCAGCAGCACCACGACGATGAAGATGAAGAACAGCATCAGCAGAGCCGCTGCACTGCCGTACTGCGAATATTCGAAGCTCTCGCTGTAGGCCAGGATGTTGAGCGTCTCGGCCTCATGCTGCGAACCGCCGCCGCGTCCCTTCGTGGCGTAGATGATGTCGAAGGTCTTCAGCGCGTCGATGGCCCGCAGGATCGCCGCGGCGCCCAACGTCGGGTACAGCAGCGGGAGCGTGATGTGGCGGAACCGCTGCCACACGTTGGCGCCATCCACCCGGGCGGCTTCGTCCGGTTCCTCGGGGAGGGTGGAGAGACCCGCCAGGCAGATCAGGGTGACCATGGGCGTCCACTGCCAGACGTCGATGAAGATCACTGTGTTGAGCGCCTGGCCGGGATCGGAGAGCCAACCCTGAGGCGGCAGACCGAGGCCCTTCATGAAGACGTTGGCGAAGCCGATCGACGGTTCGAAGATCAGCAGCCACATCATGCCGACGGCCACCGGTGTGGCGACCAGGGGCAGCAGGAGCAGGACGCGGATCGCGCCCTGTCCCTTGAAGGGCTTGCGCAGCAGCAGCGCGATCGCCAGACCGATCACGAGTTCCAGCACCAGTGCGATGATCGTGAAGTAGGCGGTGCGGCCGACCGCCGGCCAGAACCGGTCGGACTGGGTCAGCCAGTAGATGTAGTTGCCCAGCCCGACGATGTCGAACTTGCGGGTGACGGCACCCTGGGCGTCGGTGATGGACAGGAAGACGGTGTAGCCGATCGGGAAGGCGATCAGCAGACCGACGAAGGCGACTGCGGGGAAGGTCAGGACCTGCTTGAGGTGGTGGTCCACCCAGTCGGCGAGGCCTCGGCGACGCGGGGGGCCGGCTGCGTGCTTCGCAGCCTGTGTAACGGTACTCATCTGACTCCTTTCCGGCGGGGGCGGGTGGGGCCCGAAGGCCCCACCCGCATCGGGATTACCGCTTCTCCGAGTCCAGCAGGGCCTGGAAGTCGTTCTGCGCGGTGTCGGCGGCGGCCTTGACGGCGGCGTCGTCCCCACCCTCGATGGCGGTCACCGCAGGTCCGCCCACGTACTCACGGGCACGAGCGACAGCCTCGAGCTGCGGCCGGTCGTGACCGACGTAGTCGGCATCGGTGTTCTTGACGATCTCGACCAGACCGGCCGGGAACTTGGCGGTGGCGGTGGCGTCCTGCCACGCCGAGGAGCGGGCCACCGGCAGGGTGTGCTCGCCGAGCAGCATCACGGCGTTCTCCTTGTTGAGCGACCACTTGATGAAGTCGAAGGCCGCGTCCTTCTTGGTGGAGAAGTTGTTGATGCCCAGGGTCTGGAAGACGATGTTGTACGGGTGCGAGCCGGCCGGTCCGGCCGGGAAGCGCCCGTAGCCGACGCTGTCGACCACCGCGCTCTTCGACGGATCGAGGAAGGTGTAGGCCTGGCTGTCGGCGTCGAGGTAGAAGGCCGCATTGCCCTGGGCGAAGATCGCCGAGGCCTCGACCCAGCCCATGTTGGTGGCGCCGGGAGGACCGTAGTTGTGCAACAGCCGGCCGTAGGTGCCGTAGGCCGCCAGCGCCTCCGGGGTGTTGAGCGAGGCGTTGCCCGCGTCGTCCTGGAAGTCACCGCCGTAGCTGTACAGGAAGGACGAGTACTGCGTCACCAGCGGCACCCGGGCGCCGCGCATGGCGATGCCGAAGAAGCCGTTGGCGGGATCGTTGAGCGCCTTGGCCGCGGCCTCGAGCTCGTCGATCGTGGTCGGCACCGCGATGCCGGCCTTGTCGAGCAGGTCCTTGCGGTAGTACATGATGTGACGCTCGGTCGCGACCGGGACGCCGTACACCTTGCCGTCGAGCTGGACGGCGTCGCGGGCGGATTCCTGGAAGTCGTCCCAACCCCAGTCACCGGCGTTGTTGACGTAGTCGGTGATGTCGGTCAGCCAGTCGTTGCGGACGAACTCCCGCATGACGTCCTGCACCTGGTAGCCGAAGATGTCGAACTCGTCGGACTGGGCGTTGAGCTTGACCTTCAGGGTGTCGTTGAGCTGCTCGTTGCCGTAGGTCTCGATATGGACGGTGATGCCGGTCTCGGCCTTGTACTTCTCGGCCAGGGCGGGCAGCGCTTCGGTGAAGGTGCTGTTCGCCGCGATCAGGGTGAGCTCGGTGACCTCGCCGCCCGGTTCGCCCGACCCGCCTGAGCAGGCCGCGGTGAACATCATCGCGGCAGCCAGGGCGCTCGCCGCAAGCACGCGCCCTCGGGGCTTGAGTGTTGACATGCGATTCCTTTCTTTGGTGGTGGTTCCGGTCCGTGGCGTCGGCGCCCGGACCGAGTTCAGTTGGCCAGGTGGGCCGGCCGCTTCCCGGAGAAGACGTCGACGATCGCCTGCGCCGTCGAGATCCCGATCCGGTCGTACGCCTGCACCGTGTCGGCGCCGGCGTGGGTGGTGGCGACCACCGAGTCGAACCGGAACAGCGGGTTGTCCGCCGCGACCGGCTCGGTCTCGAAGACATCCAGCCCGGCGCCGGCCAGGTGGCCGCTCGCCAGGGCGTCCACCAGAGCCGCCTCGTCCACCAGCGGGCCGCGGCCCACGTTGACGAGGACGGAGCCGGCCGGCATCGTCGCCAGGGTCTCGGCGTTGATGAGGTGGTGGGTCTGCGGGGTGTGCGGGGCGTGGACGCTGACCACGTCCGAGTCGAGCACCTGCGCCAGCGGCGCGAGTTCGACGCCCAGCGCCGCGGCGGCGGCCGGGTCGACATAGGGGTCGAAGGCTCGCACCCGGCAGTCGAAGCCGGTGAGCAGCCTGGCCAGCGAGCGGGCGGTGGCTCCGAAGCCGATCAGGCCGACCTGCTTGCCGGTGAGCTCCTGGCCGACGTAGCGGTCCCAGGCTCCGGCACGCACCTTGGCGTTCATGGTCGGCAGCTTGCGCAGGACGGCCAGGATGAGCGACAGCGCGAGTTCGCCGACCGCCAGCGCGTTGCCGCCGGGGACGTTGACCACGTCCACTCCCCGGCTGCGCGCTCCGGCGAGGTCGACGTTGTCCAGCCCCACGCCCAGCCGGGCGATGATCTTCAGCTCGGGCGCCCGGTCGAGGATGCCGGCGTCCCAGACCTCGACGCCGCAGACGGTCGCATCGGCGCCCACGGCCTCGCGGTACATGTCGTCGGCCGAGTACGGCTGGCCGCCCAGGTTCTCGCGGAGGGTGAAACCGTGGTCAAGGAGCAGCCGGCGTCCATTGGCGCACAGCGTGCTCCAGCGGACCGCTCCGATCATGACCGTCTTGCCTGCACCAACCCTGGTGTCCATGTGATCGCGCCTCGCATCGTCGTAAGGATGCGTTCAGCCTGACACAGGGATTGTTGACAGTCAATGGTTTTTTGTTAACAGTTTTCATTCATCGGTTCGCCGCGGTCCGAACCGGCCGATCATGCGGCGGTGCGCGTTCCGCAGGTGGGTTCCAACCGCCTTGTGGACGTCGTCCTCGGGCGCGTGCCGCAGCTGCTCGAGCAGCAGGGCGTGGTCGGCGGCGCCCTCCAGCAGATCCAGGCCCCGTCGTCCGGACTGGTCGAGCACCACCTCGAAGGTCTTCTCGTAGCTGCGCCAGACGTCCAGCAGCCGCCGGTGGCCGGCGAGTTCGTAGATGGCGGAGTGGAAGCCGATGTCGGCCCGGCTGAACTCCTGGTGATCCCCCGCCTGGGCGGCCTCCTGCATGCGGGCGACGGCCGCCTCCAGCACGGGCCAGTCCAGATCGGCGCGCCGGGCCACGATGAGCCCGACCGCGAACTGCTCGATCGTCTCGCGCAGGGAATAGAGCTCGTCGATGTCGTCGTCGGTCATGCCCACCACGAAGGCTCCCCGCCGTCCGGTGGTCAGCAAGCCCTCGGATTCGAGCCGGACGAAGGCCTCGCGGATCGGCCCGCGGCTCACCCCGAACTGCTCGGCCAGCGGGATCTCGACCAGCCGGGTGCCCGCTGCGAGCTCACCACTGACGATCAGGCGACGCAGCGCGTCGGCGACCTGGTCTCCCAGCGCGACCTGTTGGATGAGTCCGATAGGGCTGGTCATATGGGCTCCTGGTAGATTGTTGACAGTAGACTATCTGTAGCCGGCCCCCGTGCCGGGTCGCGCCAAGCAAGGAGGCCCGGGGTGCGTGCAGCCGTCCTTCACCCCGATTGTCGCGTGAGCGTAACGGAAATCGATCCTCCCAGTCCCGCGCCGGGCCAAATCGTGGTCGCACCATTATTCGTCGGCCTGTGCGGATCGGACGTCAGCTACGCCACCAAGGGCGCCAACGGCGCCTTCGTGGTGCGCCATCCCATGGTGCTGGGCCACGAGATCTGCGCCACCCTGACCGAGCCGACCCGGCTCGGGGACAAGGTGGTTCCGGCCGGTGCGGCGGTCGTCGTCCATCCGCTGTGGCCCTCGCCCTTGCGCGGCGAAGCCATGGTGCGGACGGAGTTCGCCGGCGATCCGATGAGCTTCCTGGGCAGCGCCTCGACCCTGCCGCATACCAACGGCGGGCTGGCCCACCTGGTCGCCGTCCGGCCCGAGCAGTTGCGGCTGGTGCCGGAGGGGCTGCCGCCGGCCCGCGCCGTGCTGGCCGAGCCGCTGGCCGTGGTGCTCCATGCGCTGGGACGGCTGCCCGTGCCGGTCGCCGGACGGCGGGTGCTGGTCTGCGGGGCCGGCCCGATCGGGCTGCTCACCGCCCTGTGCCTGAAATCCCGTGGGGCCACAGAGGTCACACTCACCGACCTGCACCGGCGTCCGCTCGACCTCGCCCTGGAACTCGGCGCCGACCACGCCGTCCAGGTGCCGGGCGAAACGCCGACCGCGGACGAATACGACATCGTGATCGAGGCGACCGGGGCGCCGGCCTCCTTCCACACCGCGCTGCACGCCGCAGCCGTGGGCGGGCACGTCCTGCAGCTCGGCATGCTCTCCCGCGAGCCGCTCCCGACTGTCCTCGCCCCGGTGGTGACCAAGGAACTGACCGTCACCGGCACCCACCGGTTCGCCGGCGAACTGGACGCCGCCATCGACTTCCTCGCCACGCACCCCGCCTGCGACCGCATCGTCACCCACCGGCTCAGCCTCGAATCGGCGGCCGAAGCGCTCGCGCTGGCCGCGGACGCCGCCAACGCCAGCAAGGTCGTCGTCGAAGTCGGCTGAGACGCCAGGTTGTGACGCAGCAGTTGTTCGGCCTCCTGGACGAGAGGACGAACAACTGCTGCGTCAG
>JAPUEM010000100.1:0-3638 GCA_027492575.1 Propionicimonas sp. | reverse complement strand
TGACGCAGCAGTTGTTCGGCCTCCTGGACGAGAGGACGAACAACTGCTGCGTCAGGCGATGTCGGGAGCGTCAGGCAGTCGCTCCCACCGTGGCGAGGTCGATCACGACCTCGGTGATCTGGCCCAGCTGGGCCGAGACCAGGCGGTCGACGGCGTCCGTCCGCGGGGCGAGGACGCGCAGCGTCCACTCGCCGGTGGCGGCGAAGAAGCGGAACTCACCGGCGGCCGAGGTGGGCACCTCGGCGGTGAACTCGCCGGTGCGATCCAGCAGCCGGACGTAGCCCCGCAGCGGCTCGCCGCCGCGGGTCACCACGCCCTGGATGATCGCCTGGCCGGCGACATCCACGCCGTCCAGGCTCACACCGCCCTCGGGTGCGGCGCAGCTCACGCCACACCCGCCTCGTCGCCGACGGCGACCGGGACGCCGCGCAGCGAGCCGTACTCGCTCCACGAGCCGTCGTAGTTCTTGACGTTCGGCAGCTCCAGCAGCTCCTTCAGCACGAACCAGGTGTGCGAGCTGCGCTCGCCGATGCGGCAGTAGGCGATGGTGTCCTTGGCGGTGTCCAGGCCGACGCTCTCGTACAGCGCCCGCAGCTCGTCATCGCTCTTGAATGTGCCGTCGTCGTTCGCGGCCTTGCTCCACGGCACATTCCCGGCGGTGGGGACGTGACCGCCGACCTGGCCGGCCTCCTGCGGCAGATGGGCCGGGGCGAGCAGCCGTCCGGCGTACTCGTCGGGGCTGCGGACGTCGATCAGGTTCTGGACGCCGATCGCGGCGACGACCTCGTCGCGGAAGGCGCGGATCGCCGAGTTGGGCTGCTTGGCGGTGTAGCTGGCGGGGGCGCGGTCCGGCACCTCGGTGGTGAGCGCGCGGCCCTCCAGCTCCCACAGCTTGCGGCCGCCGTCCAGCAGGCGCAGATTCTCGTGGCCGTAGTAGGCCAGGTACCAGTAGGCGTAGGCGGCGAACCAGTTGTTGTTGCCGCCGTAGAGGACGATCAGGTCGTCGTTGGACACGCCCCGCTCGCCGAGCAGCGCGCCGAGCCGGTCGCCGTCGATGAAGTCGTGGCGGACGCCGTCCTGCAGATCCTGCTTCCAGTCGAGCTTGATCGCGCCGGCGATGTGGCCCTGGTCGTAGGCGGTGGTGTCCTCGTCGACCTCGATCAGGACGACGTTCGGGTCGGCGAGATGCTCCTCGACCCAGTCAGCGGTGACGAGCGCGGTTTCGCGGCTCATGGTGTACCTCCCATTGCTCTGGCCGGATGGCCGGTTCCTTCGGTGATTGGTTGGGGCAAGCCTCGTGCCCGGCCGGACGGCGGCGACGGTGGTCGCGTGGCCGAACCGGAAGGCGTTTGGATGGCTTGCTGTGCGCTGGACGAAAGGGATGTCGCGACGTGGCGACGGGATCGGTCTCAGCGCATTCGACACAGCGCCGAACGCGTGCGGCAGTTGTGAACCGCCAAACATCGCGCCAGGTGCGTCAACTGCATGCCCCCAGAGTAGGCGACTTCTCCCCACCCACAAGCCCGCTCACCCCGTGAGACACGGTGCCTGAACCGAGTCGGGGACGGTTCCGATTCCGTCCAGGCCGCACCGTTGGGCGCGGACGACCCGCTCAACCAGCCGGTTCGAAAGCGAGTTCCACTTCCCCGCGGCCCTCGGTCGGCGCGGTGATGGCCAGGACGCGCAGCGTCCCGGCACCGTGCAGCTCGACTTCGTCGCCGACGTCGACGACCAGGATCTCCTGGCGCCGAGGCGACCGGACGGCGAGCTGGGCGACCGCGCGGCCGTCCCGTTCGGCAGTGCGCATGATGCCGACCCGCACATCGGCGAACCGGGGCTGCGAGCCCTGCTGGACCCGGACCTGCGTGGTCATCATCGCCCCTTCCCGGGAACGGAGTAGACCGAGTCGAAGTTCTCCTTGTACTCCTTCTCGGTCAGCCAGATGTCGCCGACCCGGTGCTCGCCGTCGTAGTTGCCGCCGTCAGGACCCCACGGGTTCAGCACGTGGATCTTCAGTTCGCCGTCGATCTCCCGGACGTCGTCGACGATGTAGGCGTGGTTGGGCACGATCCGGTTGTCGTCGATCTGGTCGTCGAAGGGCCACCAGGTGGGCGCCTTCTCCGTCCCGACCGCGACCGGGCCGTCGGCCAGCCGATCCCTGATATCGGCCAGGTTCAACTCGCCGGAGTGGTCGGCCGTCGCCCCGGTGATCGCCTCGAAGGCGTCGCTGGACCAGCCTCCGTCGAGATTGTCGTAGTCACCGCCCCAGTACACCGCGGCGGCCTTCTCGTAGAGCGAGGCCCAGTTCGGCTCGCCGCTCCGCGCCCCCTCGCCATTGCTGGGGACGGTCGGCTCCACGGTGATCTCGACCGGCTCGCCGTCGCGGTACATGGTGATGGTCCAGGTGCCGTCCGGGTTCTGCCGCATGTGCTCGCGGATGAAGTCGGGGTTGTCGTGCACCACCGCGCCGAGCCCGGCCAGGAACCAGCAATCACCGAGCGAGCCCTGCTCGATCTCGGTGGGCAGCAGGTCGTCGTCGCCGAGGCCGATGTCGTCCGCGGGCTCGTACTCACCGAGGTCGTCGGTGAGCTTCGGATCGTCCGCCGCCGGGGGTGAGGAGGGCGGGGAGCCCGTCCCGGATCCGCCACTGCTGTCGACCTGGCTGGCGGTCTCCTGCTGGTCGGCGTTGGTGCGGGCCTTGGCGGCATTGTCCCGCAGGCTGTGCGCCGTGGCCATCAGTTGCGCGGCCAGCTGGCTGTCCCAGTGCTGCCGGAAGCGGGACGCGTCCGGCCCCTGCCAGGCGCCGATCCGGATCGCCCCGCCCACCTGCTGGCGGCAGCGCTCGAGCACGTCCGCGTGCTGATCGAAACTGGCGGCCAGCGCCCGCAACTGCGCGATGTCCGCGCCATACATTCCCACGTGCCTGCCTCCTCGGGGCCAACGTCAGGCTAGCGGCGGCCGGCCGATCACCCAATGGGGATTGATCTCCATCGCATCCACGCCCTCTCCGGCGCCGGTCGTGGGATCATGGCTGGCGAACCTCTACCCAGGAGCACCCCATGCGCATCTCAGCGGCCCTCGTGCCCATGCTGGTCGGCTTGCTGGCTCTCGGCGGCTGCGGCGCCCCCGCCGCCCCGGAGGTTCCCCCGCCGCTCGACCAGGCGCTCGCCGACGGCACCGCGCTGCGCGATGCCGTGGCCGACGCGCTGGCGACTTCGGCGGGCGCGACCTGGCAGGTGACCGGGAGCCCCGCCGTGCAGACCCAGCCGGACGGACGGTGCGTCCTCTTCCTGCCCGACGCCGCGACCGACGCCGACCTCTTCGCCGCCACGGACGGGCTGCGGCAGGCGCCGTCCGTACTCAAGGACATCCTCGCCGGCCACGGCTACGGCGAGGCTTCGGGCCCCGCCGAATCCAACGGCAGCGTGATCGTCACCGCCGCGGGCCCGGCCGGCTGGAAGCTCGAGATCCTCGCCACCGGAAAGGGCGGCCGCCTGAAGCTCTCCGGTTCGGTCGCGGCGGACCCCTGCGACGACACCGCGCTCCGCTGAGTCGCGTCGCACCTCCAGGGCTGTGACTCTCACACGCCCGGAGCGAGCAGTTCCATCTGGTCGATAACCTGTTTCACAGCGGCCTCG
>JAPUEM010000099.1 GCA_027492575.1 Propionicimonas sp. | reverse complement strand
CCGCGTCCCCCGCCGCCTGGTCCGCGCCGTCCAACGCGGCCTGATCGAGCCGTAGACCCCCCACCTGCCTCGAACCTCTCATTGATGTTAGTATCATGAATGAGAGTATCTCGGAGGTGAGTAATGTTCGTCGGACGGCAACAGCAGTTGGCCCGCCTTGACGGGTTGCTGCAGCGCGTTCGGACCGATACGGACGCCAAGCCCGGCAAGGCGCTCCTCATCCGCGGACGCCGGCGCGTCGGCAAGTCCCGCCTCGTGGAGGAGTTCGTCGACCGCATCGACGTTCCCCACCTGTTCTTCGCGGCCACAGGACGGCCGGCGCGCGACGAACTGCGACTGTTCGCCGAAGAGGTTGCGGCATCGAATCTGCCCGGAGCCGCGCTCTTCGCCGGCGTCGAGCTCGCCAGCTGGGATGCCGCGTTCCGACTGCTGGCCGCGGCGCTTCCCGACGACGGCAGCGTGGTCGTCCTCGACGAGGTGCCCTATCTGGTCGCATCCGACGAAGGCTTCGAAGGAACCCTCCAGCGGGCCTTCGATCGCGAACTGGCCCGCAAGCGCGTCCTGCTCATCGGCATCGGTTCCGATTTGGCGATGATGGAGGCGCTCAACAGCTACGGCCGACCCTTCCACCAGCGCGCGACCGAGATGGTCGTCCCGCCGTTGACCCCGGCCGAGGTGGCCGAACTGCTCGACCTGCCGGCAGCCGATGCCTTTGACGCCTACCTGGTGACGGGAGGCCTGCCACTGATCTGCAATGAATGGCCCACCGCGACACCACTCATGGACTACCTTGGCCAGGCTCTCGACGACCCGACCTCGGCACTTCTGGTCTCCGGTGAGCGATCGCTGGCCGCCGAGTTCCCGTCCGATGTGCAGGCACGCACGGTACTGGGGGCGATCGGCAGCGGCGAGCGCACCTTCAGCAACATCGGTCGCGCTGCGGGCGACATCCCGCCGGGATCGCTGACCCGCTCCCTGGCCACGCTGGTGGAGAAGCGCGTCGTCACCGTGGACGAGCCACTCTCGGTCAAGCCGGGATCGAAGGACAAGCGCTACCGCGTCGCCGATCCTTACCTCCGCTTCTGGCTCTCCTTCCTCGGCCCCCACCTCGGCGAGGTCGAGCGCGGGCGAGGCGACCGAGTCCTTGCGCGCGTTCGCAGCTCGTGGACCTCGTGGCAGGGGCGTGCGATCGAGCCGGTCATCCGCGAGGCGCTGGAGCGACTGGCTCCGCCCGTCCTCCTGGACGCGAAGGGCGTGCCTGGGGTGGTGGGCGGCTACTGGACACGGACCAACATCCCCGAGATCGACATCGTGGTCGGGGACCGTGCCCCGGTCGCGAAGCAGGTCATCGCGCTCGGTTCGATCAAGTGGCGGGAGAACGCGCCTTTCGATCGGCACGACCTCGGCGAACTCCACGCCTATCGCACCCAGCTTCCCGGCGCCGCCGTCGACGCGCCGCTGATCGCCGTCGCAAGGTCAGGTTGCACCGTCGACGGCGTCGTTCACCTGACACCCGAGGAACTGATCCGCGCTTACGAGTGACCCATCGCCCCAGTCGCGCCAGTCTCGGGATCGCCGTCGGTGTGGGTGTGCATCCGGACTCCGTTGTCGTTGAAGATGCTCAGCACCTGCGCCGGACGTTGACCCACCGCGGACATGCTGTGCGGGGTGCGGGTGTCGAACTCGGCGGCCTCGCCGCGGGTCAGCACCAGATCGCGGTCGCCGAGCCGCAGCCGCAGCTTTCCGGAGAGCACGTAAAGCCATTCGTAGCCGTCGTGGACGCGAAGCGCCGGCAGTTCCCGCACTGGCGGATAGGTGATCTTGTAGGTGTGGATCGGCGCCCCTTCGGGGGCGAGCGGCTGGATCACCATCTCGTCGCGTCGATAGGCGGGACGCCGCACCCGCGGGTCGGGGGATTCCGCGCGCACCAGATCGTCCAGCCGGACGCCGAGCAGCCGGGTGAGCGGCAGCAGCAACTCCAGGCTCGCGGCCCGCTTGCCCGATTCCAGCCGCGACAGCGTGCTGGGCGAGATCCGGGCGCGGACGGCCAGGTCGTCCAGCGTCCAGCCGCGCGCCTGTCGTGCCGTGCGCAGCCGTGGGCCGATCCGGTCGAGCTCCTCCATGCCTTCTCCTTCGTCGCAGCGAACAGATCCGTCTCCAGCTGGGCCGAGCAAGCCCCTCAGCTGCCCGGAAGGCGCATCTGGAGGTAGATCCGTCCACTGACCACTCCTTGCAGATTCTGCAAGACAACTTGCAGTGATGTCCACCCTGGCGGTGAAGTAGCCCCCATGAACGAGAACTGGGATGTGGTGGTGGCCGGCGGTGGCGCGGCCGGATTGTCGGCGGCGCTGATGCTGGGACGCGCGCGCCGCCGGGTGCTGGTGGTGGACGCGGGAAGCCCGCGGAACCGGTTCGCCGCGCACATGCACGGTGTGCTCGGCAACGAGGGGACGCCGCCCGCCGACCTGGTCCGGCGCGGCCGCGAAGAGGCGGCGAGCTATGGGGTCGAGTTCACCAGCGACACCATCACGAAGGTCGAGGACGCCCCGGACGGGCTGCTGGTCACACTGGCCGCCGGCGACCCCGTCCAGGCCCGGGCGCTCGTCGCGACCACCGGCATCACCGACGACCTGCCCGCCATCCCGGGCCTGGCCGAGCACTGGGGTAGCAGCGTGCTGCACTGCCCCTACTGCCACGGCTGGGAGGTCCGTGACCAGCGGCTCGGCGTGCTGGCCACCTCGCCGATGAGTCTGCACCAGGCGGAACTGATCCGGCAGTGGAGCGACCGGGTGATCTTCTTCACCGACGGGCTGGGCGGCCTGCCGGCGGAGACCGCGCTCCGGCTGCGCTCCCGCGGCGTCGAACTCGTCAGCTCCCCCGTCGCCGAGGTGCTGGACGAGGACGGCCGGCTCACCGGCGTCCGCACCGCCGACGGGGCAGTCGTCGAACTCGACGCCCTCTTCACCGCGGGCGCTCCCCGTCCGCACGACGGATTCCTGGCCACCCTGAACCTGGAGCGCAAGGACACCCCCTGGGGCAACTTCATCGCCGCCGAACCGACCGGACGCACCAGCCACCCTCGGGTCTGGGCTGCGGGCAACCTGGTCGAGCCTGGGGCGAACGTGCCGATGTCGATCGGGGCCGGCTCCATGGCCGGCGCGATGGCGAACGCGGCACTGGTCACCGAGGACTTCGACCAGGCCGTCGCGAGTGGTGCCCAGTGGCCCGAGATCGCCACCCCCGAGTTCTGGGAGGAGCGGTACGCCACCGCCGACCGGGTCTGGTCGGGCAGGGTGAACCGGGTGCTGGCCGATGTGGTGGCCGGGCTCGAACCCGGAACCGCCCTCGACCTGGGCTGCGGCGAGGGTGCGGACGTGATCTGGCTGGCGAGCCAGGGCTGGCAGGCCACCGGCCTCGACGTCTCGGCCACCGCCGCCGCCCGCGCCACCGAGGCGGCCGCGTCCGCGGGGGTCACCGACCGGGCACGCTTCCTCGCCGCCGACGCCGCGGACTTCGAGACCACCGAGGCCTACGACCTGGTCACCGCCAGCTTCCTGCACTCCTCGGCCACCGCTCCCCGCTCCGAGATCCTGCGCCGGGCGGCGGAATGGGTCGCGCCGGGCGGCCTGCTGCTGAGCATCACCCACGCCGCCCCGCCGCCGTGGGCCGAAGCGCACGCCCATAAGCACCGCTTCCTCACCGCCGCCGAGGAGGTCGCCGCGCTCGCCCTCGACCCGGAGGCCTGGGAGGTTCTGGTCGCCGAGGAACGCGCCCGGGAAGTCACCGCCCCCTCCGGCGAGCCCGCCACCCTGGACGACGGCGTCGTCCTGTTGCGCCGGATCCCCACCCGCGCCTGACTCGCAGAAATCGGGGCCTCCGATCAGCTGGTGTGGCAGAAAGTCGGCCTCTTGGACGAGAAGCCGAGTAACTACGACGCAGGTTCGTCGTCAACGTCAAGGCGACGACCGGGCCGGTCCGTGAGACCGAGCGCAAGGTTTTTGACACCTGCGGGAGTGAGTATGAGAATGATTACCATGAACTTCCCGAATCGATCTGCCGCCCTGCTCGTGGGCGCGGCGCTCGCCCTGACCTCGCTGGTTGCCTGCTCGACCCCCGCCGCGACAACCTCCCCTTCGCCGGAGGCGAGTTCCACGACCTCGGCCGAAACCGCTGCTCCGCTCAGCGTGGCGGTCGCCTTCTACCCCTTCCAGTTCGTCGCGGAGCGCGTCGGCGGCGATCTCGTCACCGTCGAGAATCTCACCGCTCCAGGCGCCGAACCGCACGACCTTGAGCTCGCCCCGCAGCAGGTGGCGCTGCTCTCCACCGCCGACCTGGTGGTCTTCCAGGAGGGCTTCCAGCCCGCGGTGGACGCGGCCCTGCAGCAGGCCAACCCCAAGCGGACGGTCGACACCGCGTCCTTCCTGACCCTGATCCCGGCGACCGAGGACGACGGCCACGGTCACGGTGACCAGGACGAACACGCCGACGAGGAAGGCGAGGAACACGAGGGCGAGGAAGAGCACGAGGGTGAGGGCGGCCTCGACCCGCACACCTGGCTCGACCCGACCAATGTCGCCACCGTCGCCGAGCACGTCCGCGACGCCCTGATCGACGCCCGTCCCGAGGCGGCCGACACCCTCAAGGCCAATACCCAGGCGCTGCTGGCGGACCTCGGCGCCCTGGACGGCGACTTCAAGACCGGCCTGGCGACCTGCCAGATCCACGCCTTCATCACGTCGCACGCGGCTTTCGGCTACCTCGCCCACCGCTACGGCCTGGAGCAGGTCGGCATCCGCGGCGTCGAGCCGGACGTCGAGCCGACCGCGGCCCGCATCGCCGAGGTGCATGAGATCGCCAAGGCCGAGGGCGTCACCACCATCTTCTTCGAGACCCTGGTCTCGCCGGTGGTCTCGGAATCGATCGCCGGAGACCTCGGCCTGAAGACCGACGTCCTCGATCCGCTGGAGGGCCTGACCGCGGAATCCCGCGGAACCGACTACCTTGAGGTGATGCGCTCCAACCTGGCTTCCCTGCGCACTGCCAACCAGTGCGCCTGACCTCCGAGCAGGCACCGGGGCCGGCGGCGATTCGTGCCGCCGGCCTTGGTGTGCTGCTGGGCGGCGTCCCGATCGTCCGCGAGGTCGACCTCGAGATCGCCCAGGGCGAGGCGGTCGCCATCCTGGGCAACAACGGCTCCGGCAAGACAACCCTGATGCGCGCCCTGCTCGGCCTCGTCCCGCACCGCGGTGAGATCGAACTCTTCGGCACCCGGCTGGAGGATTTCCGCGACTGGAACCGGATCGGCTACGTCCCGCAACGCAGCGGCATCCTGGTGCAGCAGGCGACCGCCCGCGAGGTGGTGGCCAGCGGACGCCTCGGCCGCCGCCGTCCGTTCTGGCCGGAATCGGCCGCCGACAAGCGCGCGATCACGGACGCGCTGGAAGCGGTCGACCTCGGCGATCGCGTCCGGCACCGCTTCGTCCGGCTCTCGGGGGGTCAGCAGCAGCGCGTCCTGATCGCCCGGGCGCTGGCCGGTGACGCCCGCCTCATGTTGTGGGACGAGCCGCTGGCCGGCGTCGACCACGTCACCCAGAAACTGCTCGCCGACGTGGCCCGGCGCCTGGTCGCCGAGGGCCGCACCCTGGTGATGGTGCTGCACGAGCTCGGCCCCTTCGCCGACGTGATCGACCGCGCGATCTTCGTCCAGGACGGACGGGTGGTGCCGCACCTCCCCGATCCCGGCCACCACCACGGCGGCCACGAGATCGGCGAACTGGCGGCCAGCCGTCCTCGTCCGCACCAGACCGGGCTGGAGGCGATCTGATGGACTGGCTCGCCCTGGAATTCATGCAGCGGGCCCTGCTCGCCGCCGTCATCACCGGCGTCACCGCCCCGGCCATCGGCACCTACATCGTGCAGCGCCGGCTCAGCCTGCTCGGCGACGGGCTCGGCCACCTGGCGGTCGCCGGGGTCGGCCTGGCCATCCTCACCAACACCGCTCCCCTGCCGCTGGCGATCGCGGTCTGCGTGATCGGTGCGGTGGCGATCGAGCTGCTGCGGGAATCCGGCCGCGCCCAGGGTGACGTCGGCCTGGCGATCATCTTCTACGGCGGCCTGGCCGGCGGCCTGCTGCTCGCCGCCTTCGCCGGGCAGGGCGCCGGGGCACTGGCGGGCTACCTGTTCGGCTCGCTGCTCACGGTGGGCGCGGCCGACCTGTGGGCGATCGCGATCCTCGGGGCCGTGGTGCTGCTGGTGACGGTCGGGCTGATGCCGCAGCTGTTCGCGGTCTCGGCCGACGAGCCCTTCGCCCGGACCATCGGCCTGCCGGTGCGCTGGCTGAACATCCTGGTGGTGGCGCTGGCCGCGATCACCGTGACGGTCTCGATGCGGACGGTCGGCCTGCTGCTGGTGAGCGCCCTGATGGTCGTCCCGGTGGCCACCGCCACCCAGCTGGCCTCCGGCTTCCGGCGCGGACTGTTCGCGGCCATGGCGGTCGGCGCGGTCGCCGCCGTCTCCGGCACGGTCGGCTCCTACTACCTGAACACCGCCCCGGGGGCGCTGATCGTGGTGCTCGCGATCGCGCTCTTCGCCGCGAGTTGGCCGGTCTCCCGGCTGCTGCAGGGACGCCCCGACCGTCCGGTCGAGGTGGGCTCCCCCGACGACGAACCACTCCCCGAGCAGGTCGCCGAGGAGCACCCCCACGTCCACGGCCCCGACTGCGAGCACCCCGCCGTCGAGCACGCCGGCCACGTCGACTACGTCCACGACGGCCACCGCCACGCCCCCCACGGCGACCACTACGACGAACACTGACCCGAAATGGGGACGGTTCCAGCTCCGTCCACGGGCCATGACGAACACTGACGCGGCGCCGGTCCATCCGGTCGCGTGCACTTTCTGCCATATACGCGTCCTCCGCGACGTATTTGTCGGTGGCAGAGCCCGTATTTGGCAGAAAGTTCCAGCAGAGCGCGGCGACTACACTGAACCGGACTTCCTCCGACCCAGGCAGGCTCATGCAGACGACCCAGACGCGGCGAACCGGGCCCGGTGCACCGGTCTCGGTGCGGCGTCCCTGGCTGGTCCGGGGCGGGGTGATCCTGGCGATCGGGGCGGCGCTGCTGGCGCTGCGGCTGATCGCCTACCCGGAGTGGACGGACTGGCTGCCGGACGCGGGACGCGACTTCGTCACCCTGTCGGCCAGCGTCTTCATCGAATCGCTGCCCTTCGTCTTCCTCGGCATCGGGATCTCGATCCTGGTGCAGGTCTGGATCCCCGACCGGGTGTGGCAGCGCTACCTGCCGCGCAACCCCTTCCTGCGCCGGATCGCGCTGTCGGTGCTGGGCGTCTTCTTCCCGGTCTGCGAATGCGGCAACGTGCCGCTGGCCCGCGGCCTGATGATGCGCGGTCTCGGCGTCGGGGACGCGCTCACCTTCCTGCTGGCCGCGCCCATCCTCAACCCGGTGACGATCATCACCACCTACCAGGCCTTCGGCTGGGAGGACGGCATCCTCATCGCCCGGATCGCCGGCGCCTTCGTGATCGCCAACCTGCTGGGCTGGCTGTTCAGCCGCCACCCCGACCCGGCCTCCCTGCTCACCCCCGAGTTCGAGGCGCGCTGCCACACCACGCCGGGCGTGACCCAGACCCGGACGATCCGCTCGGCACGGCTCTTCGCCGAGGAGACCACCACCATGCTGCCCGCCCTGGTGGCCGGCTCGGTGATCGCCGGGGCGATCCAGGTCGGCGTCCCGCGCAGCCTGCTGGTCGAACTCGGCAGCAACCCGGTGCTGTCGGTGCTCGTGCTGATGCTGCTGGCCTTCGTGGTCTCGGTCTGCTCGAACGTCGACGCCTTCTTCATCCTCTCCTTCTCGGCCACCTTCATGCCGGGCGGCATCGTGGCCTTCCTGATCTTCGGCGCGATGATCGACATCAAGATGCTCGCTCTGCTGCGCACCACCTTCACCACCCGCGCGCTCGCCCTGATCACCCTGCTGGTGGGGTTGTGCGTCCTCGTGATCGGAATGGGGTTGAACCTTGTCCTCTGAACACCCTCACCCCGCGCACCACGGCCCGCCACCGGCCCAGCCGACCGGGCCGTCCATCGGCCTCGTCCTGGCGCTGATCGGCAGCGTGGCCACCCTCTGGCTGGCCGCCACCGGCCAGCTCGGCCTGTACATCCACCCCCGCTACTTCACCTTCACCGCCATCGTGGTCGGGCTGGGCCTGATCGGCACGATCGCCGCCCACGCGATCGCCGGACGCCACTCCACCGACGAGCACGACGACGACCACGACCACCAGGAGGTGACCGGCTGGCGGCGCCGGCTGCGGGGCGCCGGCGGCCTGCTGGCCGCCCTGGCGCTCGGCCTGGGGCTGCTGGTCGTCCCGCCCTCGACCCTCACCAGCTCCACCGTCGAGCAGCGCAGCCTGAACGCCTCCGCCGATGCCGAGATCCAGCTGATGGGCGGCGATCCGGCGCACTTCCAGCTGCGCGACTGGGCGGCCCTGCTCTCCCGGCACTCCACCGCGATGACCTACGCCGGCCAGGAGATCACCCTCTCCGGCTTCGTCACCTCCGGACGCACCACCAACCCCGATCTGTTCTACCTGGCCCGGTTCGTGGTGGTCTGCTGCACGGTGGACGCCCAGCCGGTCGGCGTCCCGGTCGCGCTGGAGAACTGGGCGGCGAGCCACCCGAAGGACAGCTGGGTGCAGATCACCGGAACCCTGGTGCTCTCCGACGACCCCACCCTCAGCGGGGTGGTGCTCAAACCCACCACCATCGAGGCCATCGAGCAGCCCGCGCAGCCCTATGACTTCTAGCGAACCGGCGGGAGATCCCGGCCCGCGCCGGGATGACGAGAAGAGATCCGCCGCACGTGGCTTCTGGACGCTCGGGTTCGGCCTGGCCGGCGTCCTGGCGGTGCTGGCCACCCTGCTCGGCGTCCTCGGCGCGGGCCGCGGGCCGGAACTGGTCAGCGCCACGATCTCGGTCGACCGGGCGGTGGCGGCCGGCGGCCAGCCGCTCGTCCTGCACGGACGCCAGCCGCTGGAGGAGGTCTCGGCGAGCCAGGTCACGGTCACCCCGGCGGCCGAGTTCAGCATCGAGACCGGCGACGCGCAGCTGGTGCTGCGGTTCGGCCGTCCGCTGGCCTACGACACCGAGTACACCGTGACCGTCACGGACGTCCAGAGCCGCCACACCCACGCCACCAGCCGGTGGAGCTACTCCTTCACCACCCCCGGCTACGCGGTCTACTCCCTGGTCAGCCGCGGTCCGGGCGCCTTCGGTCCGGACGATCAGGTGCTGCGCACCGAGCCCGGCGGCGAGCCCGTCCCGGTGCTGAGCACGCAGGGCATCGAGGGCTACGCGGTGGCCGGCGGGCTGGTGGTGGCGGTCGTCCGGGAGAGCGATCTGGAGACCCGGCTGGAGGCCTCGGCGGGTCCCGATGCCGACCTGGTCACCCTGGACACCCCGCCCGGCACCGCGATCGGCCTGCTGGCGGGCTCCGCGGAGCAGGGCATGATCGGCTACACCCTGGTGGGTGCCGAGGCCGAGGGCGAGCGGTTCTACGACAACACCCTCTTCCTGCAGGACGTCACCGACCTCGCCAAGCCGCCGCACGAGGTCACCCAGGCCGACGGCAAGGAGCTGCGGGTGATCGACTGGGCGTTCGTCCCCGGCACCCGCTCGCTGGTGCTGCAGGACGAGGAGGGCCAGCTCTTCCTCACCGGGCTCGCCCCCGGCGCCGCGCTGACCCCGCTGGGCAGCCACGACCAGCTGCTGGGCTTCCTGCCCGGCACCGCGACGCTGGTGGTCATGAAGGGGGCGGACGAGATCATGCTCGACCTCGCCCTGGGCAAGACCACCGCGCTGCCGCCCCCCGGCGAGGCCGGCGACACCGACGTGCTGGCCGGCGAGCGCACCATGATCAGCCCCACCGAGTGGGTGCAGCGGTTCGACGACATCGCCTACCTCGACGACACCGCCGTCATCACCTCACGGCTGCAGCACACCCGCGACGGGGTCGCGACCACGGTGGCGACCATCCCGCCCGACCTCGGACGGCTGCTCGCCACCGGCGTCTCCGGCAACGGCCAGTACGCCTGGACGCAGATCCTGGACGTCGGCGCACCGCACGACGACCTGGTCTCCGGGGCGACCGACACCTCGGTCACGGTCGTGATCGACCTGGCGACCGGAGAGTCGGTCTTCGCCGTCCCCGGTGCCCAGCCGCTCTGGGTGAGCGAGTAGCTGGAGAACGATCCCTGAGCCTGTCGAAGGGTCGCCGTGGCCGTGGCGACGACCCTTCGACAAGCTCAGGGATCGTTGGCGGGCGGCCAGCCTTGCGCCTCAGATCTCCTTGGCGAGCCAGCTGGCGGCGCGCTGCCAGAGGGCGACGAAGCCGGGCCAGTCGGTGAACTCGGTGGGGGCCCAGTGCGGGCCGATGTCGCTGGCGTAGGCGAGCGAGCGTCCCTGACCGGCGTCGCCGACCACCAGCAGCGGGTGCGGGCCGACCGTCATCAGGGTCTGGCTGCCGGGCTTGGCGATCAGACGCTGGTAGCCGAGCAGCTCGGGGGTCTCGCCGTCGCGGCCGGGCAGGTCGTCCACCAGCACGTGGGAGGCGACGAACTCGGGCCGGACGCCCTCGGGGCGCTCCTCGCGGTCGTCCCCGATCTCCATCTCGATCGGCAGCACCTCGGCGACCCCGGTGGCGCGGTAGTTGGCCTTGGCCTCGATGCCCTGGAAGGTCATGTAGCCGCCGACCATGGCGAAGCCGCCGCCGGCCAGCGTCCAGTCGCGGATGGCGTCCAGCCGGTTGCCGTTCTTGGCCCCGCGGGAGAAGGTCTCCGGGTGCAGCAGCAGGGTGTTGGCGCCGACGTCGGAGAGCACCACCACGTCGTACTCGGCGAGCTCCTCCACCGAGGACGGGAAGTGCCGCGCCGCGACGTGGGCCGGCTGGTAGACCACCTCGTGGCCGCCATCACGCCAGGCCGCGATGATGGCGTCACCGCCCTCGGCGTACTCCGTGGTGGTGAAGGTGTCGAATCCCTTGGCGTGCACCGAGGTCACCGACCAGGATTCGCCTGCGAACAGGATCTTTGCCATCTGCTTGTTCTCCTTGGATGTGAGGGGGTTATTCGGCGACGCCGCACAGGTCGGCGATGGTCAGGGCCATCACCTTGGTGGCGGCCAGCAGGTCGGTCTCGAGCAGGTGTTCGTCGGCCTGGTGGGCGACGCCCATGTGCCCCGGGCCGAAGTTGATCGTAGGGGTACCGCTGTCGATCTGCAGGCCCATGTCGGTGTGCGACATGCAGCCCTGCAGGATGCTCGGCAGCCCGAGCTTGTGCGCGTTGGCGAGGGTGCGGACGACCACCGGGGCGGTGTCCGGGGTCTCGCCGCAGTCGGCGTCGACCAGCCACTCCACGATCGGCGGGTGCGAGTCGAACCAGTCGTCACCGGTGAGGAAGCCGGCGAAGAGCTCCTCCAGTTCCGCCTTCACGATCGAGCCGAGCCCCTTGTCGTCCTTCTGGACCGGCAGGTACTGGGCGTTGAAGGTGATCGTGCAGCTGGGCGCGTAGGTGGTCGGGAACTCGCCGGCCTCGATCTGCGCGATCAGGATCTGGCACGGGATCGGCAGGTACTGGTGGTTCTTGATCGGGTTGGCGGCCCACTCGGCGTTGCGCTCGCGGATCGCGTCCAGCAGCAGGTGGCCGTAGGCGATCGCGTCCACCGCGCCACCCTCCTGCCACGGCTTCCGCTCCAGCTCGATGTGACCGGCGCGGCCCTGCAGGGTCACCCGGCCCCACAGGATGCCGCGGCAGAGCGGGGCGATGTTCAGGTTGGTCGCCTCCGGGACGATGGCGCCGCCGGGCGCCCGGTAGCCGCGGTCGACCAGGGCGAGGGTGCCCATGCCACCGGCCTCCTCGTCGGCCACCGAGGCGACGATCAGATCCTCCTTGAGCCGCACCCCGGCCTTCTGCAGGGCGGCCAGCCCGCCGAGGGCGGCGGCCATCCCACCCTTCATGTCGACGGCGCCGCGTCCGTAGATCTTGCCTTCCTTGCGCTCGCCGCCCCACGGATCCTCGGTCCAGTTCGAACCGGATTCGACCACATCGGCGTGCCCCTGGATCATCACGGTCTGGCCGGTCGGCGCGGAGCCCCGGAAGGTGGCGACCAGGTTCGGCCGGCCAGTGAAGTCGCGTCCCGGGTAGTAGCCCGGGCCGTCGGCGCGGTGGGCCAGTTCGTCGGCGGACGGTTCCCAGCGGTCGATCTCATCGGCGCCCATGGCCCGCAGCCGCGCTTCGAAGACGTCCTGGACGAGCGCCTCGCGCAGCACTTCGGGGGCGTCGGTGAACCAGGGATTCACGCTGGGGGCGCGCAGCAGATCCTGCAGCAGGGCGATCGTCTCCTCCTGCCCGGCCTCGACGGTCGCCAGGACTTCCTCGGCGCTGTAGGACATCGTCATTCCTCTCGTGGGTAGGGTTCAGGTGGCCAGCCGGCGGGTCTGCCCGCGCGGCCGGATCAGCATGGAAATCACCAGGACGGCCCCCAGCAGGCCGAGCTGGAAGGTGGCGCCGACGCCGGCCAGCTGCAGGCCGTTGTTCAGCACGGCCACCAGCACCAGGGCGAGCAGCACCCCGGAGATCCGTCCGACGCCGCCGGTGATGGCGGTGCCGCCGAGCACGGCGATCGTGATCGCCTGCAGTTCGAGCCCGGCGCCCGCGGTCGACTTGGCGTTGAGCAGCCAGGAGGCGGTGATGATCGCGCCGATGGCGGCCGAGCCGCCGGCGATGGCGTAGAGCGCCACCCGGGTGCGGGGCACCGGGACGCCGGCCAGCCGGGCGGAGGTGGCGTTGGAGCCGATCGCGTAGACGTTGCGGCCGAAGCCGGTGCGGCGGGTGACGAAGACCATCAGCAGGCCGAGCGGCAGCAGGATGCAGAGCACCTGGAACGGGACGCCGGCGATCGCGGTCTGGCCCAGCGTCCGGAACCCCTCCCGGTCGAAGCCGGAGATGTCGGTACCGCCGGTGATCACCTGGGCCGCCGAGGCGTACAGGTACAGGGTGCCGAGGGTGACGATCAGCGGGGGCACGTCCAGCAGGGTGATCAGCAGGCCGTTGATCGCCCCGAGCGCCACCCCGGCCGCCAGCGCCAGCAGCGCGGCCAGCCACGGGCTGAGCCCGGCCCCGGCAGCGAGCAGGCCGAAGGTCACCGAGCACAGCGACATGGTCGAGCCGATCGACAGGTCGATGCCGCCGCCACCGCCGAGGATGACCATGGTCTGCCCCAGCGCCAGCACCCCGACGACCGCGGAGTACTGCATCAGGGTGAGCAGGTTGTTCACCTGCAGGAAGTACGGCGACAGGATCGACATCAGGATGACGGCCAGGACGATCAGGCCGACCAGCGCGCCGCGCCGATCCTTCATGAACGCGGTCAGGTTCTCCATCACAGGCTCCTTTCCTGCCGGCGCGAGGCTCTCACGACCAGGCCGTTGATCACCACGGCGAGCAGGATCACCGAGCCGACCATCACCCCGATCCACAGCGAATGGGCCCCGGCCAGGACGATGCCGTTGCGCAGCACGGCGATGAAGAGCAGGCCGCCCAGGGTGCGCAGCACCGAGCCCTCCCCGCCCAGGATCGAGGTGCCGCCGACCACCACCGCGGCGATCGCCAGAATGGTCAGTTCCGCGCCCGAACTGGCCTGGATGACGCCGATCCGTGCCGAGTACAGCACGGCGGCCAGGCCGACCAGGGCGCCCAGGATCAGGTAGGCGGTGATCCGCACCCGGTCGATCTTGATGCCGGCGAGCTGGGCCGCCTCGACGTTGGAGCCGATGGCGTAGATCGACCGCCCGAAGACCGTCCGGGAGAGCATCACCTGCAGCGCCGCGTAGACCGCGAGCACCACCAGGATGACCACCGGGAAGTCGCCGATCCGGGCCTGCCCGGAGAGCCACGGGAAGACCGGACGGGAGAAGACGTCGGTCGAGTTCCACAGCGCGAAGAGCAGGGTCTGGAAGATGGCGCTGGTGCCCAGCGTGGCCACGATCGACGGGATCGAGAGCCGGACGGTGAGCAGCCCGTTGAACAGGCCGAGCACGGCGCCGATCACCAGCGCGGCCAGCAGCACGAGGATCGGCGGGTACTGGTTGGCCATGCCGCTGGCCACGAACCAGCCGATCAGGCCGACCGCGAAGCCGGTCGAGACGTCGATGCCGGCCATGATGACGATCAGCGTGAGCCCGGCCGCGACCAGCGCGAGGTCGGCGGAGTTCAGCGCGATGTTCACCCAGTTCTGGGTGGTCAGGAACTGCGGCGACAACAGGGTGAAGACGAGGATCTCGATGACCAGCAGGGTCACCAGCAGGTACTTCTGGATCTGCCGCAGCAGGGTCAGGTTGCGGGCGCCGGC
>JAPUEM010000098.1 GCA_027492575.1 Propionicimonas sp. | reverse complement strand
TGCCTGGGTCGCTATGAGCAAGACTGCCGTTGCTCGTCGTCCCCGGTCGGTCGGTTTGACCCCTTCGCTGCCCGGAACGTATCCTTGATCCTCGGTGCTCGCTGTGCTGGTTTCTCCGGCGCCGACGCCTTCGGTGGTCTGTCGATCATCGACCAAGACGTATCAGGTTCGTTGAGAGTGGGTCAGTCGTGTACGCGATCGTGCGCAGTGGCGGACGCCAGCACAAGGTTGCTGTCGGGGACGTGCTGGAGGTCGACAAGGTCGAAGCCGAGGTCGGCTCCTCGATCGATCTCGTCCCCCTGCTGGTGGTCGACGGTGACGCTGTCACCGCGGACGCGAAGAAGCTGGCCAAGGTCAAGGTGAGCATCGAGGTGCTCGGCGCGACCAAGGGCCCGAAGATCCGCATCATCAAGTACAAGAACAAGACCGGCTACAAGAAGCGGCAGGGGCACCGTCAGAAGTACACCCAGGTCAAGGTCACCGGGATCAAGTGAGGAGCTGACAGATGGCACACAAGAAGGGCGCATCGTCCTCCCGCAACGGTCGGGATTCCAATTCGCAGCGGCTCGGCGTGAAGCGGTTCGGCGGCCAGCAGGTCAACGCCGGCGAGATCATCGTCCGCCAGCGCGGCACCCACTTCCACCCCGGTGAGGGCGTCGGACGCGGTGGCGACGACACCCTGTTCGCGCTCCGCGCCGGCAAGGTCGAGTTCGGCACCCGCCGAGGTCGTCGCGTGGTGAACATCGCGGTCGCCGAGTAGCTCCAGAACCAACAAGCGAGGGCCGTCCCAGTGGGGCGGCCCTCGTCGTCTATGCGGTCGGCGCCGTGGTGTCCGGAGATGAACCGGGGGAGGGTGAACGGCCTAGCCAGCGCGGGCCGAGCGCGAAGAGCACCTGGTAGTGAATCCGTTCAGGCTCGGGCTCGTCCTGGCGACCGGACTTGACCGTCCGTTCCTGCCAGCGCTCGAGGACCGCCTCCAGTTCGGCTCCCATTTCCTTGGCCTCGTCCTTCGTGAGCATTGCCGGGCCCGCGCTGAACGCCTGATAAACGGACTCGTCGGCTTCGGACTCGAGGGTCTCGTGGAGCCAGTCGAGCATCGGAGCAAGAACCGCCATCGTGCCGGGCATCTTCCGGCGGATCTCAAGCCGTCCGGCCACCCGGCGCCAGACCCGATCCCGCCGGTCGCGTGCCAGTTCGGGCGCCTCGACGATCAAGCCGGCTTTGGCGAGCGTGCGCAGATGGAAGCTGATCGAGTTCGCCGGCTCGCCGAGCAGTTGAGCGAGGTCCGCCGCACGAGCGAACTCGCTCACGCCGAGCGCACTGAGAATCTGCTGACGGATCGGGTGCGCTATCGCGCGCAGCGTCGCGGGATCATCGATCACGAAGCTGTCGGGCTTCGTCCCGGAGTGTCGGTCCGGATCAGTCGGCGAGTCGACCATTCCGGCAGCCTAGCAGGCACCCGCAAGAGCAGATGCGCAATAACTATTGCGCAATGATCGTTGTGCATCTATCGTTGAGGCCATGAGCACCGAACCCAGCACGGCCCCCGCGGCCGACAGCCTGACGCCCTCCCGGTGGGGGCGCATCCACGACTTCCTGTTCGGCGCCGGCGGTGACCGCGCCGACTTCACCTGGGTGCAGAGCGAAGCCCTGCGCACCCCGTATCTGCGCTGAGCGCGAAGACCGGCACCATGACCACCGGCGAGCAGCGCGCCGAGCCGGCCGAGCTGGCCGCGCCCGCGCCCTTGCCGCTGTGGCGCAATCGCGCCTACACCCTGCTGCAGGCCGGCAAGACAGCCCATGTCGTCGGAGTGGGGGTGGGCGCCTTCGCGGTTCCGCTGCTGGCCTATCAGGTCACCGGCTCGGTCGCCCAGGCGGGGCTGATCGCCGGCATCGGCGAGATCGGGGCGCTGCTCGGCGCGCTTCCGGGCGGGGTGGTGGCCGACCGCTTCGACCGCCGGCGGATCATCTGGGTCGCGTCCTTGCTGGGCGGGCTGCTGTGGCTGGGCCTGGCCGCCGTGTTGTGGACGGGCCAGCTGGCGGGCTGGCACCTGGCGGTGGCGCTCTTCGGCTCCTCGGTGGCCGCGGTCTTCGCCAACCCCGCGGAATCCGGCGCCATCCGGGCCGTGGTTCCCAGCGAGCAGCTGGGGACGGCGATGGCCGTCGTCCAGGGACGCCAGGCCGTCGCCTCGCTGGTCGCCGGCCCACTGGGCGGCTTCCTGTACGGGGTGGGCCATGCGCTGCCGCTGCTGATCAGTGCCGTCGGGCACGTCTCGATGGCGGTCGCGGCCGGCTTCGTCCGGCAACCGCTGAACGGCGACCTGGACGCCGCCCGCGCCACCCACCCGCTGGTCGCGCTGCGCGAGGGGCTGCGGTTCATCTGGGGGGTCCGCTTCTTCCGGATGGCGCTGGGGCTGTTCCTCGCCGTCAACATCGCCTTTGCCGGGCTGATCACCGTGGTCAACCTGGAACTCGTCCAGACCGGCACCGACCCCATCCTGATCGGGATGCTCGACCTGGCCGCAGGCGCGGTCATGGTGCTCGGTGCGTTGCTGGCCCCGCTCGTTCTGAAGCGCGTCCGGCTCGGCGCCGTCATCGTGGCCGGCCTCGCAGTCGCCGCGGTGGCGACCAGTGCGATGGCTGCGCTGCAAAGCTACCTCGGCTACCTGGTGATGCTCGCCGTGGCGGTCGCGCTGATCCCGGCGGTCAACGCCGGGCTGGGTGGCTACACCCTGGCGATCACCCCGCCCGAGCTGCAGGGCAGGGCGAACTCCGTGCTGGGGCTGGCAGGCTTCGTCGCGGCTCCGATCGCGCCGGTCATCGGTTCCGCGCTGCTGGCCGGGATCGGCGTGGCGCCGGCGCTGTGGGTCTTCGCGATCGCGGTCGCGGTGGTCACCGGGGCGCTCGCGCTGCTGCCCTCGCTGCGCCGGATCGGGTTGCCGCAGACCTGGGAGCGCGACGCCGTGGAGTGGCAGCCCTCGCCCGGCCGATAGGATCGTCGGGTTCGGTATCGAGGAGTTGTCATGGCCATCCCTTCCTTCGTCGACCGGGTGACCCTGCGGGTCGCGGCCGGTAACGGCGGGCACGGCTGCGCCTCGGTGCACCGGGAGAAGTTCAAGCCGCTCGGCGGCCCCGACGGCGGCAACGGCGGCGACGGCGGCTCGGTGATCCTGCGGGTCGACCCGAGCCTCACCACGCTGGTCGAGTTCCACCGTCAGTCCCAGCGCAAGGCCCCGAACGGGCAGCCGGGCAAGGGCGACTACAACAACGGCGCGGACGGCGCGGACGTCGTGCTGGCCGTGCCGGACGGCACCGTGGTGAGCGACGCCGACACCGGCGAGGTGCTGGCCGACCTGCTCGGCCCGGGCGCCGAGGTCGTGGTGGCCGCCGGCGGACGCGGCGGGCTCGGCAATGCCGCGCTCGCCTCCGCGGCCCGGAAGGCCCCCGGCTTCGCCCTGCTCGGCGAGGAGGGCGAAGCCCGCGTCATCGTCCTCGAACTCAAGGTGGTGGCCGATGTCGGGCTGGTCGGCTTCCCGAGCGCCGGCAAGTCCTCGCTGATCGCCGCCATCTCACGGGCCCGGCCCAAGATCGCCGACTACCCGTTCACCACCCTGGTGCCCAACCTGGGTGTGGTGGTGCGCGGCGAGACCACCTACACGGTCGCCGACGTGCCCGGGCTGATCGAAGGGGCGAGCCTCGGACGGGGCCTGGGCCACGACTTCCTGCGCCATATCGAGCGCTGCTGGGCGATCGTCCACGTCATCGACTGCGCCACCTACGAACCGGGACGCGATCCGGTCTCCGACCTGGACGTGATCGAGGCCGAGCTCGCCGCCCACGGCGGGCTGGAGGATCGTCCCCGCCTGGTCGCGCTCAACAAGATCGACGTGCCGGACGCCGCCGAGCTCGCCGAACTCGTCACCCCCGACCTGATCGCCCGCGGGCTGCCGGTCTACCAGGTCTCCGCCAAGAGCGGGGACGGCTTGAACGCGCTCACCTATGCGCTGGCCGAACTGGTCGCCGCCCGGCGGGCCGCGGCGCCGCCGCCCAAGCCGGCGCCGATCGTGATCCGTCCAGCCCCGGTGGCGAGCGGACCCGAGTTCACCATCGCCAAGCAGGGCGACGGCGAGGGCGGCTTCGTCTGGCGGGTGCGCGGCCTCAAGCCGGAGCGCTGGGTGCGCCAGACCGACTTCAACAACGCCGAGGCGGTCGGCTACCTGGCCGACCGATTCGCCCGGCTGGGCATCGAGGAGGAGCTCCTCGCCCTGGGCGCGCTGGCCGGCGACGCGGTGGCGATCGGCGCCGACAACCCGGTGGTCTTCGACTTCGCCCCGCAGATCGAGATCGGCGCCGAGATCCTCGCCCGCCGCGGTGAGGACCAGCGGCTCAGCGCCCCGCGTCCGGCGGCCATTCGTCGTCGCGAGAAGGACGCCGCCTACCACGCCGAGCGTGAGGCGGAGAAGCTGACCCGGCTGGCCGCCGAGGGGTTCGAGGCCGACGATGAGTGAGCTGCGTCCGGAACTGACCGGGGCGCATCGCGTGGTGGTCAAGATCGGATCCTCCTCGCTGACCGACCGGGCCGGCGCCCTTGATCCGGTGCGGCTCGAGGCGCTGGTGGACGCCCTGGCCGGGCTGCGCCGGCGGGGGGTGGACGCGGTGCTGGTCTCGTCCGGCGCGATGGCCTCCGGGATGCGTCCGCTGCGCATGAAGCAGCGGCCGCGGGATCTGGCCAGCAAGCAGGCGGCCGCCGCGGTGGGGCAGAGCCTGCTGGTCGGCCACTACGGGACGCTCTTCGCCCGCCACGGCCTGACCGTGGGCCAGGTGCTGCTGACCGTCGAGGACGTCGCCCGCCGCGACCACTACCGCAACGCGCTGCGGACCTTCACCAAGCTGCTCGAGCTCGGCGTGGTGCCGATCGTGAACGAGAACGACACCGTCGCCACCCACGAGATCCGGTTCGGCGACAACGACCGGCTGGCCGCCCTGGTGGCCCACCTGGTGGGGGCGGACGCGCTCGTCCTGCTCTCGGACGTGGACGCGCTCTACACCGCGCACCCCTCCGACCCGGCCGCCGAGCGGATTCTCGAGGTCGCCGACGTCGAAGACCTGGTCGTCGACACCTCGGGCAAGGGCGCCGAGGTGGGCACCGGCGGCATGGAGACCAAGCTGCAGGCCGCCCGGATCGCCACCTCGTCCGGCATTCCGGTGGTGCTGGCCGCCGCCTCGGACGTCGCCGCCGCCCTGGCCGGCGAGCCGGTCGGCACACTCTTCCACCCCACCGGCAAACGCCGCGCCCGCAAGCTGATGTGGCTGGCCTACGCCTCGAAGTCCCAAGGCGAGCTGGTGCTGGACGCCGGCGCCGTCCGGGCGGTCGCCGAGCGCAAGGCGTCCCTGCTGCCGGCCGGCATCGTGGCGGTGCGCGGCAGCTTCGCCGCCGGCGACCCCGTCCGGCTGGTCGCCGAGGATGGGTCGGTGGTCGCCCGGGGCCTGGTGAACTACGACGCCGAGGAACTCCCCATCATGATCGGACGCAGCACCCGCGACCTGGCCCGGGAGCTCGGCCCGCAGTTCGACCGCGAGGTCGTCCACCGCGACGACCTGGTGCTCAAGCGGCGCAAGGCGCGCTGAGCCCAGCCGGTATTCTGCGGGGGTGACCGACTTCGACACCGCCTTCCTTGACCAGGCCGTCCGTGCCAAGGACGCCGCCCGCGTGCTGGCGACCCTCAACCGGGCCGCCAAGGACGCCGCCCTGCACGCCATGGCGGATGCCCTGCTGGCCGCGACCGACGACGTTCTGGCCGCCAACGCGCTCGATGTCGCGGCGGCCCGTGAGGCGGGCACCTCGGATTCCCTGATCGACCGGCTCTCGCTCAACCCGGCCCGGGTCGAGGGAATGGCCGACGGGCTGCGCGCGCTGGCCGGGCTGGCCGATCCGGTGGGCGACGTGGTGCGCGGCTGGACCAACCCCAATGGGGTGCGAGTCCGGCAGCTCCGGGTGCCGCTGGGCGTGGTCGGCATCATCTACGAGGCGCGGCCGAACGTGACCGCGGATGCCGCCGGCATCTGCCTGAAGTCGGGCAACGCCGCGCTGCTGCGCGGCTCCTCGTCCACGTTGAACTCGAACCGCGCGGTCACCGCGGCCCTGCACGCCGGGCTGGAGGCCGCCGGGCTGCCGGCCGACGCCGTCCAGCTGGTCGAGGGCGGACGCGAGATCACCGACCAGATGATGGCCGCCCGCGGCTACCTCGACGTGCTGATCCCGCGCGGCGGGGCCGGCCTGATCAACGCGGTGGTGAACGGCTCGAAGGTGCCGGTGATCGAGACCGGCACCGGCAACTGCCACCTGTTCGTGGATGCCACCGGCGACGTCGGCATGGCCATCGACATCCTGCGCAACGCCAAGACCCAGCGGCCCAGCGTCTGCAACGCGGTGGAGACCCTGCTGGTGCACGCTGACATCGCCGACCGCTTCCTGCCGGTCGCGTTGGACGCCATGAAGGAGGCCGGCGTCACCGTCCACGGCGCCCCCGAGGTGGCCGCGTACGAAGGTGTCGTGCCCGCCGGCCCCGACGAGTTCGACGGCGAGTACCTCTCGCTCGACCTGGCGGCGAAGGTGGTCGGCTCGCTGGACGAGGCGATCGACCACATCCGGCGGCACACCACCGGCCACTCCGAGACCATCGTCACCGAGGATCGCCGCGCCGCCGAGCGGTTCACCGCCGAGGTGGACGCGGCCGCCGTGCTGGTGAACGCCTCCAGCCGGTTCGTGGACGGCGGCGAGTTCGGCTTCGGCGCCGAGATCGGGATCTCCACCCAGAAGCTGCACGCCCGCGGCCCGATGGGCCTGGCCGAGATGACCTCGACCAAGTATGTCGTCGAAGGAGACGGACAGACCCGCGCCTGATCGGTGTTGGTGCTTCAGAGTGTTGTTTTGGCGGCTCTGATTGCAGGCCCGGCTACGCTGCGCGTCGAGATGGTTGTTCTGGACAGGTCTGCGGTGGCTGAGAACAACCATCTCGACGCGCAACTGAGCAGCCAGGCCTGTCATCCCCTTCAAAACCGCAATCCTGTAGCGAAGCGGCGGGTTTGCGGAGCCGATCCGTGAGCGGCGGTCTCGCTAGGCGGGGCGCCAGTCCCGTATCATCGCGGCCATGCAGATCGACGTGACCGGCCCGGTGGTTATCGGGGTCATCTTCTTCCTGATCCTGTTGGCTGGGCTGCTTTTTGTCCGGCAGGTCGGGCACTTCCGGCCGCACAGCAAGTCGGATGACTGAAACCCCGATCGCGCTGCCGGATCCTGGTACCCGGCGGCTGCGACTGGGGGTGATGGGCGGTACCTTCGACCCGATCCACCACGGCCACCTGGTGGCGGCCAGTGAGGTGCAGGCACGGTTCCAGCTGGACGAGGTGGTTTTCGTCCCCACCGGTGAGCCCTGGCAGAAGGCGGGACGCAAGGTCTCCCAGCCCGAGGACCGCTACCTGATGACGACCATCGCCACCGCCTCGAACCCGCGGTTCTCGGTGAGCCGGGTCGACATCGAACGGCCGGGGCCGACCTACACCGTCGACACCCTGCGGGATATCCGCGAACTGCGCGGCGACGACTGGGATCTGTACTTCATCACCGGCGCGGACGCGCTCAGCCAGATCCTCACCTGGCGGGGGGCCGACCAGCTCTTCGACCTGGCCCGCTTCGTCGGCGTCTCCCGTCCCGGGGTGCCGCTGGGGGAGAACGACATCGCCCACCTGCCGGAGGACAAGGTCGACCTGCTGGAGATCCCGGCGCTGGCGATCTCGTCCACCGCCTGCCGCGAACGGGTCGCGGCCGGGCTGCCGCTGTGGTACCTGGTGCCGGACGGTATCGTGCAGTACATCGCCAAACGCGGTCTCTACATCGATCAAGGAGTCTCATGACGGCAACCGATCACGCCATCGACATCGCACGCCTGGCCGCGAAGGCCGCGCTCGACAAGCTGGCGAAGGATCCGGTCGCGTTCGACGTCTCCGAGCGGCTGGCGATCACCGACATCTTCCTGATCGTGACCGCGACCAACGAACGCCAGGTCGGCGCTGTGGTGGACGGCATCGAGGAGGAACTGCTCAAGCACGACCTCAAGACCGTCCGCCGCGAGGGCGACCGCGAGAATCGGTGGGTGCTGATGGACTACCTCGACACGGTCGTCCACGTCCAGCACGCCGAGGAGCGGGCGCTGTACGCCCTGGAGCGGCTCTGGAAGGACTGCCCGGCGATCGACCTCGAGCTGCCGGAACAGGTGGCATGACGGCCGGCGGATGATCGCCTACAACCGGGTCGCCGACTGAGGCTGACCCTCTCGTCAACTGAAGGACAGGTTGGTGTACTCGGTCACCGTCGTGGTGAGGGTCGCTTTGCGGGAGGTGTAGAGGCGGATCTTGCCGCCGTCGCCGATCGGTACCTTCACGGTGAGGGTCTTGGTGCCCTTGGGCAGCTTCACCTTGACCGAGGACGAGGACGGCGAGTTGGCGGCGCCGACGTAGAGGTAGCCCTTGCCGGGGCCCTTGGTCACCTTGATCTTCAGGGTCACCGTCTCCAGCGCGGCGATCTTCTCCGCGGGCACCGCGACGCCCAGGACGACCGGGTACTTGCGCTTCTTGGCCTTGTAGGTGGCCTTCTTCGCCACCGTGACCGGGGCGTCGAGCTTGGTGATCACCTTCGTGGCCACCGGGTCGAGGTTGATCCGTCCGTTCACCAGATCGGCGGTGGTCGCGGTCGGCAGGTCGGAGCTGAAGTAGTAGACCTTGGGGCCGAAGTGGATCGAGTAGCTGCGCGCCTGGGTGCCGAGGACCTCCCACGGGATGGGATCCAGCCCGAGCGACTTGGTGTACTTCAGCAGGTTCACCGGGCTGTCGGCAGCCTTGATGCCGAAGCCGGTGGCGCCCAGCTTGTCGGCCAGCCGCACCCGTCCCAGATCCATCGGCTTGTTGTCGAGGGCGACCACCGGGATCTTCGGGGCGAGCTTGCGGATCGTGGGCAGGGCGGTGGCCCAGCGGAAGCTGAGGATCGTGGTGCGGTTCAGCAGGCCGTGCTGCTTGAGCAGCCCGATGGCGCGACGGCCGTACTCCGCCTCGCCGGAGCCGGGCTGGCCCGCGTAGGTCTTGACGTCGAGGTAGAGCCGGATGTCCGAGTGCTGCACGGCGGCGGCGAACTCCTCGAAGGTGGGGATCGGGACGGACTTCTCACCGGTGCGGAAATCCTCGCAGCGGACCTCGCGCACCTGGGCCAGGGTCATCAGGTGCAGCTGCTCGCCGGCGTGGGTGCAGCGCTCGGGCAGCGCGTCGTAGTGGCTCATCACACCCTGGCCGTCGCTGGTGAACAGCAGGTCGGTCTCGATCACGTCGAACCCCTGGGCGACGCTGAACTCGTAGGCCTCCACCGAGTTCTCCGGATGCTCCCCGGCTCCGCCTCGGTGCGAGATGATCCCGAACCGGACGCCCCTGGTGTTCGTGATCGGCTTGCCGTCGGGGCCAACGGTCTGGGCGGCGGCCGGCGTGACGCAGGGCCCGAGGATGAGCCCGAGCGTGGTCGCGAATGCTGCCAGCCAGACCGTCCGGCGGTGCCTTCGGTGCGCCATGGTGTCCCTTTCGCGGGGAGGCGGGGACACCCAGTCAACCACGGAAACCGCGAAGCCGCCGCTACGCCGGCGACCGGGTAGCGGTGAGGTCGAAGTTCTGGGTGAAGACGCGGCCGGGATCCCACTTCTCCTTGAGCGCGCGCAACCTGGTGAGAGTCGGCTCGGGGAAGGCCTCGGTCAGGCTGGACGGGGTGTGGTCGCTCTCGAAGCCGAGGTACAGGCCGTCCATCAGCTCGCGGACCGGGGCCCAGGCGGCGTCGAAGGCCGGCCGTTCGGCGTAGGAGACCGCCGTGACGGAGAAGTTCTGGTGCCGGTGCGCGTAGGCGGTCGCGTCCGCCGGCACGTCGTTGATCGCTCCGCCGACCGAGCGGATCTGCACCATCTCGATCTCGCCCGCATAGTCCGCGATCCGCCGGGCGGTCTCGCGATCCAGGTGGACGGCGAGACCGGTGCGGGCGCGACCTGGCTGTTGCCCGGCGTGGGGTTCGCCCGTGGTCACCGGCACGGCCGGATAGGGGAGGAGCTCCGCCTCGCCGCCGGTGAGGCCCGGCAGGGTGGTGAACGGCTCCAGGGCCGCGGCCTGCGGGCCCGGGTCGTCCCCGGCGTGGACGACTATCGCGTGCGCGAACGGGCCGTCCAGGACGAGGAAGGCGGAGATCTCCCGCGGCGCCCGCTCCACGGTCTGGCCCCACCGTTCGAGGAAGCCCGCAAGATCCTGCGGCTGGTAGGCGAAGACGCCCCGCCCGACGACCGGGGTCGCAGTGGCGTCGAACTCGAACGAGGTGACGATGCCGAAGTTGGCCCCCGCGCCGCGGATCGCCCAGAACAGTTCGGCTTCCTCCTCGTCCGAGACGCGGTGGAGCCGCCCGTCGGCGGTGACGATCTCGGCGGCCACGAGATGGTCGATCGTCAGCCCGTGCTTGCGCCCCAGCAGGCCGATGCCGCCGGTGGTGGCCAGGCCGCCCACGCCGACGTCCCCGGAATCCCCGGAGCTGATCGCGAGGCCGTGCGGGTACAGCGCGGTGGCTACCTCACCCCAGCGCGCCCCGGCGCCGATCCTGACCCGCCGGCCACCGAGCAGCTCGATCTGGTTCAGCCGGGATAGGTCGATGACCGTCCCGCCAGCATTGGTGGCGATGCTGCTGATGCCGTGCCCGCCACTGCGCACCGCGAGCGGACCGTCCTGCGCCAGGGCGAACCCGAGCGCGTCCGGGACTTCACTGGTCTCCCGCACTCGCACGACCGCCGCCGGCGACCCGGTCGCCATGTAGACGTGCCGCACGCTCTGGTAGCGGGAATCCCTGGGCGTGATGACGTCAAGACCCGGGGCCGAGCGACGGCGCAGGAACCTCCGCAGTCGATCACCGAGATGCTGTGCCACGCGGGAAGTGTAATGCGACCAAGAATGGAAGCCAGGCACCCAACGAGGCGCCACCCGCCTCCAAAACTCGACCCAGAGGGGGCCCGGGGCGCTCCCCGGCTGGGGGGTGGGGGCTCGGCCCCCCACAAGGCATGACAGAGATACAAAAGCCCGCCGAATGGCGGGCAAACCTCTCCCTGTGGATCTGTGGAGCTAAGGGGATTCGAACCCCTGGCCTCTTCCATGCCATGGAAGCGCGCTACCAACTGCGCCATAGCCCCGCGTCTTAGCGACGGGTTCTGATTGTAGTCATCCCGGGCCGGAGAGGGAAATTGAGCCCTCCCCGGGACGGAATGCAACGTTCGTCAGCGGCAGACGTAGCGCAGGCCGTTGAGCAGCCAGCCCCAGCGGTCGCGGTGGACGCAGAGCGCCTCCAGGTTGAGCGCGCCGTCGCCGGCGGCGGCGACCAACTGGGTGAAGATGAAGAAGCCGACGATCACCATGGTGATCAGCATCACCACGCCGACCACGATGCCGGCCAGCGCCAGCTTCGCGCTCTCGCCGGAGCGCTTCCCCCAGATGAAGGTGGCGATGCTCAGCACCAGGCCGATCGGCGGCATGATGAAGGCGAGCACGAGGGCGGTGATCGTCGCACCCTTGCGGATGCCAGCGAGGTCCAGGCCGCTGCCGGCGTCGGTGCGGGAGTTGTCGGACATGGGTACTCGCTTGTGAGCGAAACGTGTCTACCGCCCGTGCCGAGCCCGGGCTTTACCTAGGAAACCAGCAGGACGAGCGGTGGAGTGGCGTTTCAGGCCGGATTCCCCGTAACCGGGGATGCCAGCCCGTCGCACTTCGGGCTCAGCGGCGTGACAGCAGCCGGCCGCCCGCATCGAAGAGCAGGCGTTCCTGGGCCTCGTCGTCGGCACGGAGCACCGACACGGCTCCGGTCCGTCCGGGCGGGATCGTTCGCAGGGTGACGGTTCCGGAGTCGACAGCGTCGACGGCTGCGGCGAGGCTCTTCGGCAGGTCGCCTGCGATCACCGCGTCCTGGGCCGGGCTGCCCAGCAGCAGCACCTGCACCCCGCGCCGGCGAGCCCGGTCGATCGCGGCGCGGAGCAGCGGGTCGCGAAGATCCGGAGACCGGAGGCGGTCGCGGAGGTCGGGCTCGGCTAGGACGATCTCGGCCACGAGGCCGTCGTCGAGCGACCGGCCTGCGCTGATCGCGGTCAGCAATCCGCCGACCTCGGCGCCGATCTCGGCCAGTTCGGCCTGGGTCGCGGCGGCCGAGGCGTCCGCGATCTCGGCGGCGACCGCGGCTCGCTCCACCTCCCGTCGGTAGGCCAGCTCACGTCGGACGATCCGGCCGAGCAGCCAGCGCCACGTCCCGCCCACGACCAGCGCCAACAGCGGCAGGGCGAGCAAATCGAGGAACTGGGTGAGCGAGGCCCCGAACCGGATCGCCCAGATCGTGCCCAGGATGCCGATCAGCGCGCCGCCGCCGATCCCGCTGCGGATGTTGCCGCGCGGCAGCAACAGGGCTGCCACGTAGGCGGCGAAGTTGAACGACCAGGTGGTTCCCAGCGGCGCCCCGGAGGTCAGCGCGCCGATTGCCGACACCGCCGCGGCCGCCGCGACGACGACCGCACGCGCGGCGGGGAGCGCATTGTCCCCTCGCGTGGTGAGCACGACGGCGGCGACCAGCCCGAACGGGAGCGCCAGCAGTTCGGTGCCGAAGGGCGCCGCCACTGCTCCGCTCAGGACATCGGACAGCAGGCCGAGCGCCCAGGTGACGGTCAGCGCCCACCGGGCGGCCGGCGTGCCGAGGCCGCCGGCGCCGGTGCTGGCCGAGGTCAGGTCCGCCATGACACCAGCACCTTCGTCCCGGCGCCGGGCGTCGACTCCACTGTGGCGTCGCCGCCGGGCAGCGCGCGCATCCGCCCGATGATGCTGTTGTGGATGCCCAGGTGCCGGCCGTCCACCCGGTCGAGGTCGAACCCAGGACCCCGGTCCTGGAGCAGGACCGTGATCCGCTCGGCGCTGATTGTGGCCGCGGCCTCGCGGTGTGCCCCGGCGGCGTGCCTGACGCTGTTGCGGAGCGCCTCTGCCGCCGCGGCGGCGACCGTCTCGACTACTCGGGCCGGCACCTGGCCCGGGCTCCGCGTGCACGCGACGCCGATCCGTGGGTCGACCCGGCGCAACGCCGACAGCAGCAGGTCGGCGGCGAGGTCGATGGCCAGCAGCCCGGCGTCCGGTTCGCGGGTGGGTTGCTCGAACAGCGCGGCGGCGCGGCCGGCGTTGCTGCGCAGTTCATCGGGCGGGGAGCCCCGGAACCTGGCGGCCGCCACCAGCACCGACAGCACCTCGTCATGGATCAGCCTGGCCAGGTGTTCCTTGTCGCGGGCCGAGACCTGGGCGCGCACCCGCCCCGCCTCGGCGGCCAGCGCCCGGGCTTCCGCGTCCCGCAACCGGTTGAGCCGCGCGCGGATGCCGGCGAACAAGGCCATGTAGATCACATTGGCCAGGTGGATCGGGGTCTCGACCAGGACGATAGGGGGCGCCGTGCCCAGGAAGACGGCCGCAGAGAGCAGTGGCAGCAGGGCGGAGGCGACGGTTCCGGCGGTCGCCCAGCGGGGGCGAAGCGTCAGCACCAGATACGACACCAGCGCCGCCTCGAAGGCCCACGGCCAGGGCGAGACCCCGACCGGAAGCGGACCGAGGTAGGCGCGGCGTAGGCGAGGAGCAGCAGCGCGGCCCCGAGGATCGGGGCGGCGATCCAGCCAGCTCGCAGCAGTGGGATCGGAAGGATGCCGCCGAAGGCCGCGAAGACCAGGATCTGGAAGGCCAGGATCAGCGCGAGGACGTTCCACCAGGTCGCGAACTCGGCGGCGGCTGCTGCCATCGAGGCCGATTGGCCGAGGATCAGGGCGACGCCCCCGAGCGAGATCAGCTGGCTGACCTGGCGGTCGGTCCGGTCGGCCGCCTCGGCGTCGATCCAGCGGCTGTCCTCCAGCGCCCGTCCCCAGCGGGTCGCGAAGGAGCGGTCCGGAGAACCTTGGTGCGGCAGGTGCGGCGCGGCGACGAGGCCGGGCTCAGTCGGCCGGGGCATGGTCGTCCCCGGCCTCGGCGAGGATCCCGTCCTCGACCGCGCGCCGGTAGAGGTCGACCTTCGACCTGGCGGGCCGGTCCACGGCGGCGTACTTGGCCCGGATCCGCTTGATGTGGTCGAAGACGGTCTCCCGGGTGATGAACAGCTGGGCGCCGACCCGTTCGGCGGTCTCGCCGGAGGCGTACAGCGCCAGCACTTCCGCCTCGCGCGGGCTCAGGTGGGCGGAGACGAAGGCCGCGTCGTCGTCCAGCGCGGCCGCCCAGTCCGAGGTGGCGACGACCTCCCGCCGCAATGCCTGCCGGATCGCGGCCACGATGGCGGCCGGACGCTCCGACTTGCGGATCATGCCGATCGCGCCGGCCCGGGCCACCTCGCGGACAG
>JAPUEM010000097.1 GCA_027492575.1 Propionicimonas sp. | reverse complement strand
GGTTCCCCTACGCGGTGCCCTCACTGCTCACCGGCATGGGCGGGCCACAGGCCGCGGCGGAGATCGGCGCGGGCTCGCTGGCCGTCACAGCACTGCTGGCCCCCGTTGCGGTCCTCGCCGTCGCCCGGCAATGGAGGCTGCTCAACGACACCTAGGTGCTGCGATCGAGGTGCGAGATGATCGCTCGGGTGACCGCGTTCATGTTCGGGTAGGGGAACTGATGCCCGGCACCCTCCAGCCAGAGGTGCCGGGCGTCGGGGATCAGTTCGACGAGCTTGCGGGCGTGCTCGATCGGCAACAACGCGTCCGCTGTGCCGTGGACGACGAGAGTCGGGGCTCGGAGGTCGCCCAACAGCCCGTAGCGTGACCGTGTGACGCTCACGGCCGCTCGATGCTGTAGAACGGCGCGCAGGTTGATGCCGCGTCGGTACCGGAGGTCATACAGCACGAGCTCGGCAGTCTCCTCGACGTTCAGACCCTCGTAGCCGGTGAAGCTGATGGTCTTGGCGACGACCTCTTTGACGAGATTCTTCTCGCCGCCGATGAGCCGGTATCGCAGCAGTGGGATAGCGGCGAGACCAGCGCGCAGCATCGGGCCCAGGCGCGGCCCGGGGAGGCTCGCATCGGTCGGGTCGGCTGCCGTCGACATGAGGGTGAGGGAGGCCACGTGGTCGGGGTGTCCGATCGCGATCTCCTGGGCGACGAACCCGCCGAGGGAGAGCCCGATGAGGTGAGCCTTCTCGACCTGTGCCGCGTGCAGGACGGCGATGGCATCTGCAGCCATCTCGAGCAGGGAGTACGGCTGCGTACGATGCCACTCAGCCACCCAGTCGGAGGCGCCGGTGCCGCGCTGGTCGTAGCGGATCACCCGATACCCAGCCTGGGCGAGGCCACGGATGAATCCGGGAGGCCAGAACAGCGAGTTCCCGGCCATCGAGATGTTCAGCAGCACCGCGCCTTTCTCGGCCCCTGCTGCCGGGATGCTTTCGTACCAGATGCGCACCCCGTCCGAGTCGGCGTAACCTGTCTCCCCGGAGACGACGTGCGCCAGATCGCTGCGGGATACGCGGTCGATGATCGCGTCGATGTCGGGCGGGAGTTTCGTGCCACCGCGCAAGAACCAGGCCACCAGGCCGGCCAGCCCAGCGAGCACCCCTGCGACCGCACAGACCCGCACCCGTCCATACTCTCACCGCGTTCGCCAGAAGGCGTCGACCTGGCTCCGGTCAGTCGCCGGGCGAACGCCTTCGGGCCTGCTGTCGGTGCGGCCGGCGATGGAGTCATCCGCCTCGCTGCCCGCGGCGGCACGGAATGTTGACGCGAATTTCGCCGCAAATGCCGTCACGAGCAGCCTGTTCACACTAGACTGACTGACGGTTGGTCGGTGATGGAGAGGCGACGGTGGTGCGGATCACCAAGGACCCCGAGGTGCGGCGGGCGGAGTTGCTGGATGTCGCTCTCGGGCTGGTGCAGGAGGTGGGGTACGACGCCATGTCGGTGGAGGCGGTCACCACCACGGCGGGGGTGGCGAAGGGCACCTTCTACCACTATTTCGGCAGCAAGGAGGATCTGCGGTTCCAGTTGCTGGAGCGACTGGGGGCCGAACTCCACCAGCACATCGCGGCGGCGCTGCGGACAAGCTCGGGCAGCGGAGCGGAGCAGTTGCAGGTCTTCATGGACGCCGCCGCGGCCTACAAGACCGGTCATCTGGGCCAGTTCCTGCCGATGGTCTACCTCTACCGCCGGGAGAACGACTCGTTGCGGCACCGGTTGCATCAGGCCTGGGCGCAGTCCACCCGCGGCCTGCTGGTGTCGCTGATCGCGGCGGGCATCGCGGACGGATCCTTCACGGTCACCGATGCCGAGGCGACCGCCGACATGCTCACCACCTTGTGGTACGAGGGCACCGACCGGGTCTGGCTGCGTTCCTTGGAGCACCCGGAGGCCGCCGGCTTCGTCGACTCTCTGCTGCGCGGCTCGGACGCCCTGCAGCAGGCGCAGACCCGCATCCTCGGGATACCGGACGGCGCGGCGAGCATCACCCTCACCCCCGACATGACCGCCGGGCTGCGGCAGGTCTATCACCAAGTCAAGGAGCTACGCCCATGAAGCGTTCGACCCTCATCGCAGGGGGTGTTGCGCTCGCGCTGGTGCTGGCCGCCGGGGGCGGCTATGCCTATTCGCTGACCAACGCCCGCACCACGGTCGGCGTCGCCACGGCAGCCGTGGAGGCGCTGTCGGTGACGGTGAGCGCCTCGGGCACCGTGGACGCCGCCAGGCAACAAGGCGTCCACCCGGCCACCAGCGGCACTCTGGCGAGCGTCAAAGTGAAGGACGGCGACCAGGTCGCCAAGGGCGACACCCTGGCCACCCTGGACGACCGGCCGCTGAAGCTGGCCGTCACCCAGGCGGAGTCCTCCGTCACCGCGGCGAAGGCCGCCCTGACCGCCGCCCGTGCCCAGCAGAAGCTGGTGGAGGACAAGTACTCGATCAAGCTGGAGAAGCAGGCCGCCGCGGAGGCGATCACCGCGGCCGAGCAGACCGTGACCACCGCCAAGAGCGTCCTTGCCCAGGCCAAGCGCGAACTGGCCGCCGCGACCATCACGGCTCCCTTCGCCGGCGTGGTCACCCTCCCCGACACCACCCAGCCGGGTGCCGGGGTGAATCCCGCGACGGCCCTGCTGACGGTGGTCGACACCTCGTCGGTGGAGTTCGTGGCCGCGGTGGACGAGAGCGACATCGCCGCAGTGGCCGTCGACCAGCCGGTGAGCATCGTCCTGGATTCCGCCCCGGACACCCCGTTCGCCGGCAAAGTGACCAGCGTCCGCACGACGTCCATCACCACTGCCACCGGCGGCATCGCCTTCCCGGTCCGAATCGCCTTCGACCCAGGCGAGGCGCGCGTCTTCCTCGGCATGAGCGGCTCGGCCGACCTGACCGTGCAGTCGATTCCGGACGCGCTCACCGTCCCGATCGAGTCGCTGGTCACCGACACGGGCCGGTACGTCTTCGTGGTCGACGCCGACGGTGTCGCTCACCGGATGGCGGTGACGATCGGCGCCGAGACCGACACCCGGGCGCAAGTGCTGACCGGGGTGAAGGCCGGCGATCAGGTGGTCACCACCGGTGCGACCACCTTGAGCGACGGGCAGCGGGTCGAGGTGGCATCGTGACCGTCGCGGCTCCCCCCGTGGTGGAGATCACCGGTCTGACCAGGGTCTATGGCGAGGGCGAGGCCAAGGTCGTGGCGCTGGACGGCATCGATCTGAGCATCGCCGCCGGGGAGTTCGTCGCGGTGATGGGTCCCAGCGGCTGCGGCAAGTCGACGCTGCTCAACCTGCTCGGCGGCTTGGACGCCCCCACCGCCGGCCAGGTGTCGATCGGCGGCGAGACCCTGGCCAATCTGTCGGACGATCGGATCACCGAACTGCGGCGGCGCCGGCTCGGCTTCGTCTTCCAGTTCTTCAACCTGATCCCGGTGCTCAGCGCGCTGGAGAACGCCTCGCTGCCGCTGCGGCTGGACGGTGACCGCGACGCCAATGCCACCGCCGCCGACTGGCTGCGGCAGGTCGGATTGGGCGACCGGCTCACCGCCCGTCCGGACCAGCTCTCCGGCGGCCAGCAGCAGCGGGTGGCGATCGCCCGGGCGCTGTCGACCGAGCCGGCGCTGGTGCTGGCCGACGAGCCGACCGGCAACCTCGACTCCCGCTCGGCCACCGAGATCGCCGAGCTGCTGCGCCGGGTGGCCACCGACTGGGGACGGACGGTGCTGATGGTCACCCACGACCCCCGGATCGGCAGCTACGCCAGTCGCCTGGTGCTGATGAAGGACGGCCGGATCGTCGATGACCTGCCGCTGGACGGCAGCCACGAGACCCCGCGCCGAGCCCTGGAGAAGTCAGGGCTGCTGTGATGCTCTCGGTCACCTTGGCGTGGCGCTACCTCATTGGACGTGGCGGACGGTCCCTGCTGACCACGCTCGCGGTAGCACTCGGGGTGATGCTCACCTTCGGGCTGAACGGGATCACCCCGGCGCTGGAGGCCGCCTTCACCCGCAGCCTGCTCTCCTCCGCCGGCCAGATCGACCTCACCGTCACCGATGCCTACAACCAGTCCTTCCCGGCTACGGTCGCCGACCGGGTCGCGGCAGTCCCCGGCGTCGCTGCCGTCAGCCCGGAAGCCCAGCGCACGGCACCCCTGCCTCCCAAGCCGGATCCCGGCCCGGACGACGTCACCCAGCTCACCGTGATCGGCATCGATCCGGCGAAGGCCGCGAAGGTGCGCGACTTCCCGCTCGCCGCCGGCCGCATGCTGACCTCGAGCGACGATTTCGCCCTGGTGCTGCCCAGCGACCTGGCCGCCCGGCTGGGTGTCGGGGTCGGGGACGCGATCGTCCTGCCGTCCGCCCTGGGCACCGCCCGGTTCAAGGTCGCCGGGCTGCTCAGCACCCCGAGCGTTCCCGGCGAGAGCCAGGTCTTCGTCCCACTGGCCGCCGCCCAGCAGGTCTTCTCCCTCGGCAACCGGATCACCGTGCTGCAGGCCGCCTTCGCCACCGACGCCGACCGGCCCGCGACCGAGCAGGCGGTAGCCGCTGCCCTCGGGCCGGACTTCGAGGTCGGCGGGCTCTCCACCCAGACCGGGCTGATCGCCTCGCTTCAGGTAGCCAACTACGCCTTCCTCATGTTCGGCGTATTCGCCCTTGCCACCGCCGGTTTCATCATTCTGAACAGCTTCCGGACGGTGGTCGCCGAGCGGCGCCGCGACATCGGCATGCTGCGGGCGATCGGCACCCGGCGGCGCACCATCGTGACCATGTTCGCCCTCCAAGCGCTGCTGCAGGGGATCCTCGGCACCGCGCTGGGCATCGCGTTGGGCTGGGCGATGGCGACCGGCCTGTTCGCCGCACTGCAACCCATGGTCAGCTCCATGCTGCACCTGGATCTCGGCCAGCCGGTCTTCACCCCGGCGGTCTGGGCGATGTCGGTCGGGCTCGGAGTCGGGGTGACGCTGGCCGCCACCCTGGTCCCGGCGCGGGCGGCCGGACGGGTCACGCCGCTGGAGGCGATGCGTCCGCAACTCGGCGAGGTCTACCAGCGCCGTGCCGGAGCGCGGGCCTGGATCGGCCTGGGACTGATCGTCGCGTCCGTCTTCGGTCTGACCTCAGGCGGATCCGGGCTGGTGGGGCTGGGCGGCGTGGTCTTCCTGGTCGGAATCGCGCTGGTCGCGCCGGCGATCGTCGTCCCGGTGGCGGACGCGGTAGGCCGTCCGCTGGAACTCGTCTTCCCCCGCGAGGGCGCGATCGCCCGCAGCAACCTGCAACGCAACCCCGGACGCAGCGCCGTCACGGTCACCGCGATGATGCTCGGGCTGGCCGCCATCGTGGCCATGATCACGGTGATCGCCTCGATCTTCGCCGGCTTCTACCGGTACCTGGATCGCTCGATGTCGGCCGACTACCTGCTGATCCCGCAGTCGATCGTGCTCGGCCAGGGCAATGTCGCCGCCGGTCCGCGGCTGGCCCAGCAGGTCGGCGACGTCCCGGGCGTCCGGGCGGTCTCCACCATCCGGGTCTCCCAGGGCAAGGTGGCCGGCAGCGAGGTCCAGGTGCTGGGCATCGACCCGGCCCACTACCTGGACGTCGCCAGCTTCGACTGGAACACCGGCTCCTCCGACCAGGCGGTGAACCAGCTGGCCACCGGACGGTGGATGATCGCCAACGGCATCTACGCCGCCCAGCACAGCCTGACCGTCGGCGAACAGGTCCAGATCGCCACCCCAAACGGCCCGCGCACCTACTACCTGGCCGGCATCGGCAACGACTACCTGAACGCCAAGCTCTCCACCCTCTACACCTCTCAAGCCAACCTGGCCCGCGACTTCAACGTCACCGCCGACCTGATGGTGATGGCCAACCGCGAACTCACCGCCGACCCCGCCCAGGTCACCCAGCGCCTGCAACACCTGGTGGCCGGGTTCCCCGCCTTCCGGCTCTATGAGTCGGCGACCTGGAAGGCCGAGCAGACCGCGACCTTCAACGCCAGCCTGATCATCTTCGACGTCCTGATCGCCGCCCTGGCCATTCCGTCGCTGCTGGCGCTGATGAACACCCTGGCGATCAGCGTGCTGTCGCGCCGCCGCGAGATCGGCATGCTGCGCGCCATCGGCTCGACCCGGCGCCAGATCCGCCGCATGGTGATGGCCGAATCGCTGCTGCTCGCCCTGATCGGCACCGCACTCGGCCTGGTCGCCGGGCTCTGGCTGGGCTACGCCCTTGTCGCGGCGATGGCCGCTATCGGCTGGCAGATGCCCTACGCCTTCCCCTGGGACGGACTGCTGGTCACCGTCGTCGTGGGCCTGGCCTTCGGCCTGCTCGCCGCCGTCGGCCCCTCCCGCCAGGCCGCCCGCCTGAACGTGATCGAGGCCCTGCGTCAGGAATGACCAACCCTGCCTGCTGCGGATCGCCAGACGGCAGCAGTGACCATCCTCTGGGAGTTGCCAGAGCCAAGATGCTCGCCTACACCGTGGCCAAGGTCTGACCCGATCCGAGCAGATAGCCGAGTTCCAGGCGGCTTGCGGCGCCCGTTTCCGCGAGCGCCGCTGCCACCCTCCGCCGGACGCTGCGAACCGAGATGCCGAGCAGACGGGCGACTTCGTCGTCGGTGCGACCACGGCACAACTCTGCGATGGCTTGATCAGTTGCCGCCCGGGGCCGGCCGTCCTGCCATCGAGAGGCGTCACGCCAGCGCAGCCGGAACAGCTCCTCGAGTGCGGCGACGATGCTCGGCTCTCGCACCAGCAGAGCGGCGACCCCGCGGTCCTTGCCCCACACCGCCGGCACCAGTGCCGCCGTGCCGGCCCCCACGGCGAACCATCCGGTGGTGTCGCCGACCCGCACCGCGGCGCCGGCTGCCGCGAGCCGCTGCATGACGGCGGCCGCCTGGCCTTCGCGCGCCTCGGCCGGCACCAACAGGCTCAATGCCGTCTCGCCGCGCTCGAGCATGCCGAGCAGCCGATCGAGGTGACCAGGAGCGGCGCCTTCCATGAGCGCAAGGGCGTCGAGGTTGGAGAGGATTGCGAACGCCCGGCTGCCGGGACGCTCCACCAGATACGACCACCACGCGAACCAGGCACGGCCGTCCTCGTCGATTCGGTCGATGGTGTAGCCGGTGGCGTCGTTCTCGAAGCTCTCCCGCCAGATGGCGGAAAGGGCACCGGCCGAGCCGACCAGCTGCCGAAGACCGGCCAGCTCGCGGCGCTGCCGGGACAGCCATTCGTCGAGGTACTGCCCTACCGCGGCGGACGGGTCGCGCAGCCGGAGACCGTCGTCATCGACGGCGGCGAGCCCGGCCCGCTCCCAGTCGTCCACGAGTTCGACCGCCGCGGCCTCGTCCATGCCGAGCGATTCGGCGAGCTCGGGGATCGAGCCGACTCGCGTCCGCGCGGCGTGCTGGAAGGCTGCCACGAGGGGCTCGGGGAGAACGGGCGTTCTGTCATCAATCGGCCATGTCATGCATTGACCATGGCATGAACCGGACGCCGCTGGCTAGCCTGCGGTTATGGGAGTCCGCCCGTCCGCGCTGCGACAGACCGCTGCAGTTGTCGCCGCGACCTGGATCGCGCTGCTGGGCGTCGCCGTCTCCGCCTGCACTCCGCAGCCCGTGTCGCCGACGGCCGCGCCACCGACCGAGGCCGAGGAACCGCCGGAACCGACGACCTCGGACTCGCCCGAACAATCGCTGAACCCATCCCCGGAGTCGACCGAGGGCGGCGACACCGAATGCGTCGTCGGCGTGTGGAACCTGGACGTCGAGGACTACCGATCCCAGGCGGAGGCGTACCTGATCTCGGTCGGCATCCCCGTGGAGTCCTTCGAGATGGAGGGCGGCATGATCGTCGGCATCAACCCGCTCTACTTCGACATCGCCTCCTCGCTGGTCAGCAAGGCGGTCGTCCACGGCATCCCGATCAGCGCGCCGGGCGAGTTCGCGGGCGGCGCGGACTGGCAGTGGGAGGCGGACGACGCCACCACCATGAGCTTCGACGGCTGGTCCTGGAGCGTCGAGCCCGGAGCGGCGGCGGACGGTCCCGCCGTCCCGCCGCTGATCGAGCCCGGCCAGTCGCTCACCGTCGCCTGCGAGGGCGACCAGCTCACTCTCCACGCGCCGGGAGCCCCGCTCGTCGGCCACTTCACCCGCGGCGGCTGAGCACGGTGCTGAGTCCGTAGCGTCGTGCGATGGGCCTACCGGATCCGGCAGAAGGCGTCCACCTGGTCGGTGCGTCCGGAGACGATCAACTCATCACCGGCTTCGACCACGGTCTCCGGCACGGCGTAGACGAAGTCCTGTCCGGCCCGCTTCACCCCCACGACCGTGACGTTGTGCCGGGTGCGCACCAGGGAGTCCCGCAGCGGCCTGCCGCAGACGGCCTTCGGCGCCCGGGTGCGGGCGATCCCGAACCCATCCTCGAACTCGAAGTAGTCGATCATGTAGCCGGAGACGGCGTGGGCCACCCGGCGGCCGGTGGAGGCTTCGGAATAGACGACGTGGTGGGCGCCGATCCGCTCCAGGATCTCGCCGTGCTCCTTGGTGGCCGCCCGAGCCCAGATCTCCGCCACCCCGAGATCGGTCAGCGCCAGCACGGTCATGATCGAGAGCTCCACCTTGCTCAGCGCGACCACGGCCTTGCGAATCTGGCGGATGCCGATCTGTTCCAGAGCGGTCCGGTCCGCCGGGTTCAGTTCGATCACGTGATCGAACTCGTCGGCGTACTTCACGGCCTGCTCATGGTCTTCGGTGACGGCGATCAGCGGCACCTGCATCTGTGCCAGCTCTCGGGCCGCCGCCGAGCCGAACAGGCCCAGCCCGACCACCAGCACCGTCTCGTCGGTGACGCGCCGACCACGTGATCTACCCAACAACGGGATGCTCCTCGGGGAGTAGGTACTGCCGGTGCCTGGCCCGGACGGCCAGCGCGGTGGCGACGGAGATCGTGCCCACCCGGCCCAGGTACATCAGCACCATGAGCACAATGAGCGATTCCGGTCGCAGTTGTCCAGTGATCCCGGTGGAAAGCCCGACAGTGCCGAAGGCCGACACCGCTTCGAAGAGCACCTGCTGCAGGCTGAACCGGTCCTCGGCCAGCAAGATCGTCCCCAGCAGGACCGCGGTCGCGCCCAGCGCGATCACCGTCAGAGCCGATCGGACCACCGCCGACGGGATGGCCCGCTGCGAGACCACAACCTGGTTCTCACCGCGCAGTTCCGCGATCACCACCGCGATCACAATGCCCACCGTCCCCACCTTCACCCCGCCGGCCGTGCCGGCCGAGCCGCCGCCGATGAACATCAACAGGTAGTTCAGCCCCAGCGTCGGCTCGCTGACCAGGCCGTAGTCGACAGTGTTGAAACCGGCGGTGCGCGGGAACACCCCGCCGGCAAGGCTTGCCAGCAGCCTGTCTCCGGTCGGCAGCGAACCCAGGGTGCCAGGGTTGTTCCACTCGAACGCCGCGAATCCGATCGTCCCGAGCAGCAGCAGGACGAGCGTGCCGTACACCGTCAGCCGGGCATGGACCGACCAGCCGACCCGCCGGCTCCGGCCGCGCACCCGGCGCGCCACCTCGAACAGCACCGGGAAGCCGATCCCGCCCACCACGATGGCCGCACAGATCGGCAGGATGATCACCGGATCGCCGACGAAGCCCATCAGGTTGTCGCCGTACAGCGCGAAGCCGGCGTTGTTGAACGCCGAGACCGCGTGGAAGACCCCGAGCCAAGCGGCCTGCCCCCAGTCGTCGGCGTGGGGACGGAAGCCGGCCGTCAGCACGAGGGCCGTCATCGCCTCCGCCGTCAGCATGACCAGCCCGATCCGCGCCGGCAGCCGCAGCACGTCCGACAGATTGCGCTGGCGTAGTTCCTGGCCGGCCAGCAGGGAACCCTGCAGCGAGATCCGTCCGGTCGCTACCAGCGTGAGCAGGCTCGCCAAGGTGACGATGCCGAAGCCGCCGACCTGGATCAGCCCCAGGATCACGACCTGGCCGAACGGGCTCCAGAAGGTGGCCGTGTCGACCGAGGCCAGCCCGGTGATGCACACCGCCGACACCGACGTAAAGGCGGCGTGGATGAGTTCCGGCGACCGCTGGTCGGCCGTGGCTGCCGGCAGTGCCAGCAGCCCAGTCCCTACCGCGATGGCCACCAGATAGGCTGCCGGGATCACACGCGTGGGATGACCGAGCCATCGGGCGAACCGCATGCGCTCGATCATAGGACCGGCTCCCAGACCATCGGATGGTGTCTGCTCCGGGAGATGAGCGCGACGCTTGCAGCGTCAACTCTTCCGTGGCCGGCAGTCGGGACTGAGGCCAGCGGTGAAGGTGCCCGTTCGGGGGCGGCTCAGGCCGCGATCGACCGGAGTCCGGTGTCATGAGCGGGGTTGGCAGGTGCAGGTGGGGCCGCACTGGCAGTCGTTGCACAGGCATGGTCCTCCGGTGCGGCAGGCGCAGAGGTGGACGTCCATGTGGTTGACCAGGCGTTCGCCGAGGTCGGGCTGGATTACCGGCAGCGTCCGTAGGCCCCGGTTGAGGTTGGTGGCGTTGTCGAGCCAGTCCGAGCAGTCGGGGCAGGTCGTCAGGTGGGCGGCGACGGCGGCCACCGGCACTCCGGGCTCCTCACCGTCGAGCATCGCCGAGAGCGCGTCGCGCCAGGTCTGCTCGGTCGGCTCGGACGTCATGACGGGCAGAATACGCCAGCCGCTACGGTGTGCCTATGACCGATGAGCTCACCACGCTGGCGCTGGCCGCCGGACGCGGTGACCGCGCCGCGCTGTCGGAGTTCATCCGGGCCTCGCAGGCCGACCTGTGGCGGTTCCTGGCCCGTGCCGTGGGCGCGGATGCCGCGGAGGACCTTGCCCAGGAGACCTACCTGCGGGTGCTCGGTGCGTTGCCGGGTTTCGAGGGACGGTCGAGCGCCCGCTCCTGGCTGTTCGCGATCGCCCGCAACGTGGTGGTCGACCTGGTTCGGCGCGAGGTCGCGCGACCCCGGCTGATCGGCATGGACGCGGCGGAACTGGAGTCTCTGGCGGCCGGTAGGTCCGATTCCGGTGGTCGTATCGAGGTCGAGCAGGCGCTGGCCAGACTCGACCCGGAGCGTAGGGTCGCGCTGGTTCTCACGCAGTTGATGGGCTTCAGCTATGCCGAGACCGCCGAGATCTGCGGCTGCCCGGTCGGAACGGTGCGCTCCCGGGTGGCGCGGGCTCGCGCCGAGTTGGTGACCGGATTCGACCGGCAACCCGTATTGCGCAGCTGAACCGCCGCCGGAGGAAACAGTGATCAGTGCTTGGAGGGCACTCAATGGTCCCTGCGCCGGCTACACGATGGTGAGATCGACGAGGGCAACTGGTTTGGTGAAGGTGTCGATGCGCGCGGAGATCTGGAGTTGCCATTCGCCTGCTGCCGGGAGGGTCAGTTCGGCGCTGTAACGTCCGGTCGTCCGGTCGAGGCTGAGACCGGCCTGGAGAGGGCCGAGTTCCTGAGCAGGGAGCCGGGCGGTGACGGTGACCTGGTCGGTGGTCAGGGGTTGACTCTGGTAGGCGAGCGCGAAGGTGAGGTGGTTGACGCCAACGGTGCCGGGGCTCAGCGTTCCGGTGACCTCCAAGCCTTGGGAGGTCACGTCGAGCGGGATCGCGGTGGGCGACGGGCTGCCGGGATGGTTGTGCTCGGCGTGGCTGGGGCTGGTGTTGGTGAGCAGGCCGGTGACGGCGACGACGGCGACGAGCAGGGCGGCCTCGTTGCGGAGCGTGCCGGTGAGGGTCTGCCAGGGTGAGCGGCGGGTCGGTTCGCCGGTGATGCGGGGCAGCAGGACGAAGCGGTTCCATCCGGCCAGCGCGAGTGCGGGAGCAACGATGCCGAGCTTGAGAAGGAGGGTGCGGCCATAGGTGGTACCGGGGAGTGCGTCGAGGCTTCCGACGATGAGGGTGCCCATCACCAGCCCGCTGGCGGCTAGGAGCAGAACGCTGCCCAGCGCGAAGCCGGAGAACCGTGACACGGTGCGCGCGAGGCCGCGCAGAGTGGCCTGGTCGGGGCTCTCGGGGCGGTTGCGGGCCTGTCGTAGGTGGTGGAGGAGTCCCAGCAGGCCGCCGAGCCAGAAGGACGCGGCGATCAGGTGGCCGAGGTCGGCGGCCAGCATCAGCCAGACCGGTGGGGTGGTCTGGGTATGGCCGACCAGCAGTGGCCCGGTGAGGGCCGCGGCGGCCAGCGGGACGGCGGCCCGGCCGGGAACGCCGGGATGCCGTTGGGCCCACAGCGCCGTGATTCCCACGGCACCGATGATCACCGCGGCGGCCACCGGTGGCCACCCGACGCCGTCGGTCCAGCTCGGTGGCCAGAGGATCTCCCATGGCTGACCGCCGGTGAGGCGCACGGCGTCCCCGGGGATCAGGAGTACGGACGCGGCTACGGCGGTGGTGAGGCTGCCGCGCACCAGCCGGGGCGGGCCGGCCCGGGCCGGACGCAGCACCAAGCGATGGAACAGCACCAGCCCGGTGAAGAGCAGCAGGCCGAGGTACTGCGCGGCGGTGAGCAGGACGACCAGGGTCTCGGTCGCCGCCGATGTGGCCGGCACCTCGGCGGCCGGCATGCTGGGGGGCTGCCCGGCTCCAACCTGGAACGAGATAGCGCTGGCCACCGGGTGACCGTCGGCGGAGACCACCCGGTAGCTCACGGCATAGACACCATCGGAAAGCCCGTCCGGGAGGAGGATCGTCACCACCTCGTCCCGCGCCACGGCGGTGAGCCCGATGGGCTCGGCGCCGGAAGAGAAGAGCCGGATGGCGCCGTCGATCAGCCCGACCGGTTCGCTGAACTCGAGCTCGACCTGACGGGGCGCGGTTTCCAGCACAGCGCCGTCGGCCGAGCTGATACGCACCAACTGCGCGTGCGCGAAGGCGCGAGAGGCCGCCGGGGAGAGGAGCAGCAGCCCGCCCACCAGCGCCGCCAGCAGCCGAGCGAGGACCCGGTGGCCAGCGGTGCTGGTAGAGGCGGATGAGGTACGGGTCACGCGGTCTTGCGACCCCGCGCCAGCGCGATCCCGCCGGTGACGAGCCCGAGCGCACCCACGACCAGCGACGCCACGACCAGCGGATCCGTACCAGCGTTGGCGCCGGCCGGCTGATGGCCGGCGGGTTCGTCGGTGGTCTCGTCGTGGCCGTGATCGGCCGTCGGGCTCGCCGTGTCACCGTGACCGTGACCGGTGTCCACGGACTCGGTCACCGTCAGGACCGGCGCCGGAGCATCGAGGTCGTGGGCGTCCTGACCTTCGGCGGGGATCTCGACCCAGGCGTTCTCGCCCACCACGCAGGACTGCACGGTCGGGAAGGCCAACGTCCTGCCGGCGGCATCCGCCGGCAGGGTCAGCGACAACACGAACGCGTCCCGCAGACCGGTAGGGATCGGCTCCTTCGCGGTGTACACCACCTGGGCGACCCGCTCGGTCAGCTCGTTGCCGTGGGCATCGGTCACCGGGGCGTCGAGCTTCGCCATCACCTTCTCGATCGTCCAGCCAGGGTTGACTGTTGGAGCGACCGCGTTGATGCCCTCGGGTATCTGGATCGCCACCGTGGTCGTCGGCGAATCGTCGCAGCCGTGCGAGAACGCAAAGGTCAGTAAGGTCGACGAGCCGGCCGCGGTACTGGACCCGGTCACCCCGACATGAGCCCAGGCGGCTGTCGGCAGCCCCACCGCCAGTACGGCTCCGGCCAGCGCGGAGGCACCGGCCAGCATCAGCCGCTTGCGTGTCATCACCGTCATAACATCCTTCTTTCGTCATTCATCGTTCATCCGTCGCCACCAGAACCAGTGGAGCCGGCATAGTCAGCCGAGCATCGCCCAGCACATCGCGGCCATCCCCAGACTCATCGCCGCGCCGCCGGCCAGGTCGCCGCTGTGCCGCCGCCATACCCCTGAAGAGCGCACACAGTCGACGCCTGCGACGACCAGCAGCACCGCGGTCACCACCAGACCGGCCGTGGCGGCCACACCGAACAGAGCAGGCCACGTCGAAAGGCCCACGTGCTCGTGGCCGGACGTCCCCGCGCCGGACATCCCCATCACGGCCACCATCCACACCATCGCCGTCATCATCACCGCGTGACCGATCAACTGCCAGACCCCGTGCTCACCGACCGCGCGTCGCCGCACCCGCCCGGTGGCTCGCAACCCCGCCAGCATCGCGAACCACAAGGCGCCGGTGCCGAACACCACCAACTGAACGACCACCGCCGCCGCGCTGGGAGCGACCCACACCATCGCGGCCATGCTCACAGCCATCCCGAGGTGCAGCAGGTTGCCCACGACCAGCAGCGGACGATGCCGATCGCTCACCAGCCAGACCAGGCTGAGCAGACCGAGCGCGGCAAACAGCAGCGTGAAGCCCCCTTGCGCAATCGCTCCACCGCCCATCCCGGCCCCCTATGGCCGGTCACTTTGCCCACCACCGAACCGGCAACGCGGGTGTGACCC
>JAPUEM010000096.1 GCA_027492575.1 Propionicimonas sp. | reverse complement strand
GCGGTAGTCGCCGCCCTTGACCGTGTCGTAGAACAGCCGGTAGGTCGAGTCGTTGTCGTTGCGGTAGTTCTTGGCGGCGTTGATGCCGCCCTGGGCGGCGATCGAGTGCGCCCGGCGCGGGCTGTCCTGGTAGCAGAAGTTGAGGACGTTGTAGCCCGCCTCGCCCAGGGACGCGGCCGCCGCGCCACCGGCCAGGCCGGTGCCGACGATGATGACGGTCAGCTTGCGGCGGTTGGACGGGTTGACCAGCTTGGCCTCGAACTTGCGCTTCGACCACTTGGCGTCGATCGGCCCACCGGGCGCCTTGGTGTCGCCCACCTCTTCGCCGAGGGTGTAGAAGTCGGCCGGCTTCGGCCCCTTGACCTTCGTGGTCTTGGCGGGTGCCGGGATCTCAGTCGTGGTCATGAATGCAGCACTCCAGTCAGGACGGCCACCGGCATGATCATGAAGCCGATGTAGAGCAGGATGGCGACGACCCAGGCGCAGCCGTTCAGCACGCGCTGGGCCTTCAGCGAGGTGTTCGCGCCGAGCGTGGTCAGCGCGCTCCAGACCCCGTGCCGGATGTGCATGCAGACGGCGACCATCCAGATCGCGTAGGCGACCACCAGCCACCAGATGCCGAACTCACCGATCACCATCACAAAGGGGCTGTGGCTGGCCGCGGCCTCGGGCGAGATCAGCGTCGCGCGCACGGTGAACTGCAGCAGGTGGAAGACCAGGCCGGTGACCACGATGATGCCGCCCCAGCGCATGGTGCGCGCCGAGTAGGTCTGCGCGAGCCTGCGCTTGGCCTGGTAGCTCTCCGGGTTGGCGATCTTGGCACGACGCCACAGCACCACCGCGCTGTAGATGTGCAGCACGATGGCCGCGACCATGCCGAGCCGGAAGACCCAGATGAACACACCCTTGGGCATGATCGGGTAGAGGATGTCGCCCTTGAGCCATTCGGCGTAGTGGTCGAAGGCTTCGGGGCCCATGAACATCTTGAGGTTGCCGTACATGTGCATCAGCAGGAAGCCGACCATGATCAACCCGGTGACGGCCATCAAGACCTTCATCGCGACGGTTGACCGGAGGGCTCTCTGATGCGGAGTGAGAGTCGTTGTCGCCACGGTTTCCACCATAACGATCCGGGCCGCTCCTGTCTGAGGGTTCGCCCTATTCAGGGCCCTTTGATCCCAGAATCCGGACAAGGGCTGGACGAATCGCCGGGTTTCTGGGTTTCAACAACGACCCGGTGTCGTAAATAGCCCGATCTCGAGTGGTTTCGGGTCGCCTATCCGGCCGGCGGCAGCAGGTCCGGACGGCGCTCGCGGGTGCGCGCCAGGGACTGCTCGGCGCGCCAGTTCGCCACCTGCCCGTGATGGCCCGAGAGCAGGACGGCGGGAACCTCCAGCCCGCGCCAGGAGGCGGGCTTGGTGTAGACGGGGTACTCCAGCAGCCCGTCGAGCTCGTCGCCATGGGATTCCTCGGCCAGCGATTCGGGATTGCCCAGCACGCCGGGCAGCAGCCGTACCACCGCTTCGACGATGGCCAGCGCAGCCACCTCTCCCCCGTTCAGGACGTAGTCGCCCAGCGAGACCTCGGCCACGTCCATGCGGGTGGCGGCGTGCTCGATGACGCGGGCGTCGATGCCCTCGTAGCGTCCGCAGGCGAAGATCAGCCGGTCACGGGTGGCGAACTCGGCGGCCAGTGACTGCCGGAAGGGCGTTCCCGCCGGGGTGGGGACGACCAGCAGCGGACGCTCGCCCGCCGGCGCCAGCGCGTCCAGCGCCTCGCCCCAGGGTTCGGGCTTCATGACCATGCCGGCGCCGCCGCCGTAGGGGGTGTCGTCCACCGTGCGGTGGCGGTCGTGCGTCCAGTCGCGCAGATCGTGGACGCCCACCTCGACCAGGCCGGCGGCGATCGCCTTGCCAACCAGGGAAAGCTGCAGCGGGGCGAAGTAGTCGGGGAAGATGCTGATCAGGTCAATCCGCATCGGGCACCTCGTCCAGCAGGCCCGGGATCGGGTCGATCACCACCCGGCCGCCGGCCAGGTCGACCTCGGGGACCAACTCGGCGACGAAGGGCACCAGCCGCTCGCCGGCCGGGGTGTCGAGTACCAGGACGTCCTGGGCGGGCAGGTGCAGCACGCGGACGATCCGTCCCAGCGGGGCGCCGGACGGATCGACGGCCGCCACCCCGATCAGCGCGATGTCGTGGAACTCGCCGTCGTCGGTCTCCCCGGCGTCGATCTCGGCCCACAGCTCGGCGCCCCGCAGCGCCTCGGCGGCCGACCGGTCACTGGTCTGGTCGAAAGCCACGACCAGGGTGCCGGATTGCCAGCGCGCCTGCCGGACGGTCAGCCGTCCGGCCGTGGGTGAGGACAACTGACTCCCCGGAGCGAAACGCTGCTCCGGGGAGTCGGTGGTCGGTGCGATGGTGACCTCACCGCGCAGGCCGTGGGCCTTGCCGATGCGGCCGACCAGTACGTGGGTGGTCGGGGCCATGGACGCCGGCTCAGCGCCTCCGCTGCGGACGGCGGTCGACATCGATGAAGTCGATGCGGACCTGCTCCCGCCCGGCGAGCGCACCGATGACGGTGCGCAGTGCGGAGGCAGTGCGCCCCTGCCGGCCGATCACCTTGCCGATGTCCTCGGGGTTGACCCGCACCTCGAAGGTGCGGCCACGCCCCCGGTCGGATTCGCGCACCCGGACGTCGTCCGGGTTCGGCACGAGCCCGCGGACCAGGTGTTCCAGCGCGTCGGCCAGCATCTCAGGCCTCGGCGGCCTCGGTCGCGGCCTCCTCGGCGGGAGCCTCCTCGACCTCGGCGGCGGCCTTCTTGCGCGACACCGAGATGGCGGCGGAGGCCGGCTCGTCGTCGGCCTCGGCCAGGGCGGCGTTGAAGAGCGCGACCTTGTCCTTCTTGGCCGGCTGCGGGGTGACGCCGGAGGGCGACTCCTTGCCGGTGAACTTCTGCCAGTCGCCGGTGCGCTTGAAGAGCGCGACGACGGCTTCGGTCGGCTGGGCGCCGACACCGAGCCAGTACTGCGCCCGCTCCGACTTGACCTGGATCACCGAGGGGTCGTTCTTGGGGTGGTAGAGCCCGATCTCCTCGATCGCCCGGCCGTCCCGCTTGGCGCGGGCGTCCATGACGACGATGCGGTAGTGCGGCGACCGGATCTTGCCGAGTCGCTTCAGACGAATCTTGACAGCCACGTGGGTGGTTTCTCCTGTGGAATAGACCCGGTGACGCCACCGGGCCGGACGGGTGGACCGGCCTTCCGTTGTGGGGCAACGTCCAACTGGTCCGGGTGGATCCGGATCGCCGGGTTCAGAGGGCGCCGACGAGCACAGATGCAGCGCTTATTGTGCCAGAGTCGACCGGCCGGAAGCGAACCGGGCCGGATCACATGTCGGCGATCGCCTGCAGAGCCGCCAGATGCCGGGCCCACTGCACCCTGCCCTCGGGGGTCAGGCTCAGCCAGGTGCGCGGTCGCTTGCCGATGTAGCCCTTCCGGATGGCGACGATCCCGAGCTCCTCCAACTGGGCGGCCTGCCGGCTCAACACCGAATCGGTGATCTGCAACTGGTCCCGCACCACGCCGAACTCGACGCTCTCGGTCGCGTTCAGCGCCGCCACCAGGGAGAACCGGACCGGGTGGGTCAACGCGTCCAGCAACTGGTGACGCGGGTGTTCCTCGCTCATCGCCGGGCCTCCAGCCAGGCACCCAGCAGGGTGACGACGGTCAGCGCGGCGCTGGCGGCCACCAGGAACCACAGCTGCCCGGGGAACCACCAGTAGATGCCGCAGACCCCAGCCACCCAGAGGACTCCCCAGGCGAGGATCGTGACGGTCCAGCGCCTGCCGAAGCCCCGCTTGATGGCGCGGCTGAAGAGGGCGATGAAGGCGAACAGCGCGGCCACCCAGACGAACACCAGCACCAACGGCAGGGCGACCAACTCGTCCGGCACATAGGCCAGGGCCACCAGCCCCAGGGAGGAGGCGGCGCCCAGGCCGAACAGCCCGGCGATCTGTGGCCAACTCGAGCCGGCCCGGGTGGTGGAATCGGTGCGTGCCGCCTGCTCGAGCAGTTCGCGCGCCCGCTGCGGGGTGGGCTGCTCGCTCATCACCGGGCCAGCTTGCTGCGCTGCGAGCGGAGCCCGGCGTAAGTGCTGGCCCAGATCACGCCCAGCATGCCGGCGGTGATCGCGGAGATCACCATCAACGGCGTGCTGCCGCTCACCGCGCCGTAGCCGAACAGCGGCGCCATGCAGGCCATGCCGGTGACCGGTCCGAGCCACAGCCAACGCAGGCTTCGGTCGATCCGCTCGATCTTTTCGGTGCTCATTGCAGACTCCCTCGTTCGTCGGGTTAACAACTACCCCGACTCTAACAAATACTTTTCATATCTGCAAGTACTTTCTAAGTACTTTCTGCGGACGAACCTCAGTGGCGCGGCATCACCCGTCCGCGGAGGATGACCAGCCGGGGATGCCTGGTCACCTCGATGTCCGGCCGAGGGTCGCTGTCGTACACCACCAGGTCGGCCCAGGCTCCCTCGGTCAGGGCGTCGGGCGCGCCCAGCCAGGCCCGGGAGCGCCAGGAGCCGGCGCCGAGCGCGTAGCTCGGGCTGGAGATGCCGGCCAGCAGGCCGAGTTCGGTGGCCAGCAGGCCGTGCGGAATGGTCCCGCCGGCATCGGTTCCGGCGAAGACCGGGACGCCCGCGTCGATCGCCGAGCCGATCGTCTCCAGCCGGCGGTCGTACAGGGCCCGCATGTGCGCGGCGTAGCGGGGGAACTTGGCCTCGCCGGCGGCGGCGAAGTTCGGGAAGTTCTCCAGGTTGACCAGGGTCGGCACCAGGGCGACCTGGCGTTCGGCCATCAGCGCGATGGTGGCGTCGTCCAGCCCGGTGCCGTGCTCGATGCCGTCGATCCCCGCACGGACCAGTTGCTGGACGGATTCCTCGCCGAAGCAGTGCGCGGTCACCCGGGCGCCGAGTTCGTGCGCCCGCCGGATCGCGGCGGCGGCCAGCTCGGCCGGCCACAGCGGAGTCAGATCGCCGACCTTCCGGTCGATCCAGTCCCCCACCAGCTTCACCCAGCCGTCGCCGGCCCGCGCCTGCCGTTCCACCTCGGCGAGCAGGGCCTCCGGTTCGACCTCCACCGCGTAGTTGCGGATGTACCGGGCGGTGCGAGCGATGTGCCGTCCGGCGCGGATGATCCGGGGCAGGTCGTGGCGCTGGTCGATCCAGTGGGTGTCGATCGGCGAGCCGGCGTCCCGGATCAGCAGGGTTCCGGCGTCCCGGTCGGTGCGGGCCTGGGTTTCGGCGGTCAGAGGGTCGACGCCGCCGCGCGAATCGAGTCCGATGTGGCAGTGGGCGTCGACCAGGCCCGGCATGATCCAGGCGCCGGTCGCCACGGTGACGGCGTCCGCCACCGGCTCGGTGCGCACCACCCCGTCCACCAGCCAGAGATCCCGGACCTCGCCCTCGGGCAGGACGGTCCCCCGCAGGTGCAGTCGTCCCGGCTCGGGCGCACCCGGCACCAGGGGCGACCCGTGGGTGTGGGCGAAGAACCCCATGCCGGGACGCTACCGCTACTTGCCCTGGTTGAGCAGCTTCTGCAGGTCGGGCGGCAGCTGGAACTCACTCATCGCCTTGGCCAACTCGGCCTCGCTGGGCTGGGTGGGTAGGCCGAAGGGCGAGGCCGCCGGCGTGGCCGGCTCGGCGGTGACCGCCGGCTGATTGCGCTTGGCCGGGTTGCCGGAGACGCCCTTGCCGCCGCCCTTCCGCTTCTTGGCGGACGGCCGGGCCGCCGGACGCTTGCCGCCCGCACCCGGCATCCCACCGGTCATCACCCCGCCCAGGCTCTGCATCATCTTGCGCGCCTCGAAGAAGCGATTGACCAGGGAGTTCACGTCGGAGACCTGGGTGCCCGAACCCTTCGCGATCCGGGCCCGGCGGGAGCCGTCCAGCATCTTGGGGTTGGCCCGCTCGGCCGGGGTCATCGAGTAGATGATCGCCTCGATCCGGTCGATCTCCCGCTCGTCGATGTTGTTGATCTGGTCCTTGACCTGGCCCATCCCGGGCATCATGCCGAGGATCTTCGACAGCGGCCCCATCCGGCGAACGGCCTGCATCTGCTGCAGGAAGTCGTCCAGGCCGAACTCGCCCTTGCCCTTCAGCAGCTTCTCGGCGGCCTTGGCGGTCTGCTCGGCGTCGAAGGTCTTCTCCGCCTGCTCGATCAGGGTGAGCACGTCGCCCATGCCGAGAATCCGGCTGGCCATCCGGTCGGGATGGAAGGCGTCGAAGTCGTCCAGGCCCTCGCCGTTGGAGGCGAACATGATCGGCCGGCCGGTGACCCGGGCGATCGACAGGGCCGCGCCACCGCGCGCGTCGCCGTCCAGCTTGGAGAGCACCACGCCGTCGAAGCCGACGCCCTCGGCGAAGGCGCGGGCGGTGTTCACCGCGTCCTGGCCGATCATCGCGTCGACCACGAACAGGATCTCGGTGGGGTTCACCGCGTCCCGGATGTCGGCGGCCTGCTGCATCAGTTCGGCGTCCACACCGAGGCGGCCGGCGGTGTCGACGACCACCACGTCGTAGAGCTTGGTCCGGGCGTGTTCGATGGACGCCCGGGCGACCGCCACCGGGTCGCCGATGCCGTTGCCCGGCTCCGGGGCGAAGACGTGGACGCCGGCCCGCTCCCCCACCACCTGCAGCTGGTTGACCGCGTTCGGACGCTGCAGGTCAGCCGCCACCAGCAGCGGCGCGTGGCCCTGGCCGCGCAGCCAGCGGCCGAGCTTGCCGGCCAGGGTGGTCTTGCCGGAGCCCTGCAGGCCGGCGAGCATGATGACGGTCGGCGGGTTCTTGGCGAAGCGCAGCGGCCGCGCCTGCCCGCCGAGGATCGTGACGAGTTCGTCGTTGACGATCTTGATGATCTGCTGCCCGGCGTTCAGCGCCTGGTGGATCTCGACTCCGGCGGCCCGCTCCCGGACGGCGGCGATGAAGTCCTTGACGACGCCCAGGTTGACGTCGGCCTCGAGCAGCGCCAGCCGGATCTCGCGGGTGGTGGCCTCGATGTCGGCCGGGGTCAGCCGGGTCTTGCCGCGCAGGCCGCGGAAGGCAGCCGACAGGCGATCTTGCAGGGTGTCGAACAAGGCGGGAGGTCCTCACGCTCGGGGATACCCGAGCAATCCTACCGGGAGCGACTGAGATCCCCGCCTGCGCGGGGATGACGGAAGGGCCGGGCTATTCGCTCAGCAGGGCGTCGACGAAGGCCTCGGGTTCGAAGGGGGCCAGATCGTCGGCGCCCTCGCCCAGGCCGATCAGCTTCACCGGGACGCCGAGTTCGCGCTGCACCTGGACGACGATGCCGCCCTTGGCGGAGCCGTCCAGCTTGGAAAGGACGATGCCGGTGACGTCCACCACCTCGCCGAAGACCCGGGCCTGGGTGAGGCCGTTCTGGCCGGTGGTGGCGTCGATCACCAGCAGCACCTCGGTGACCGGCAGCTTGCGTTCGACCACCCGCTTGATCTTGCCGAGCTCGTCCATCAGGCCGGTCTTGGTGTGCAGCCGTCCGGCGGTGTCGATGACGATCACGTCGACGCCGTCCTCGACGCCGCGGGTGACCGTGTCGAAGGCGACCGATGCGGGGTCGCCGCCCTCCGGTCCGCGGACGGTGGGCACGCCCACCCGGGAGCCCCAGGTCTCCAGCTGGTCGGCGGCGGCGGCACGGAAGGTGTCGGCGGCGCCCAGCACCACGGTCTGGCCCTCGGCGACCAGGACGCGGGCCAGCTTGCCGATGGTGGTGGTCTTGCCGGTGCCGTTCACCCCGACCACCAGGACGACGCCGGGCTGCCCGTCCTCGCCGGTCACCCGCAGGGTGCGGTCGAGGCTGGGGTCGACCAGCTTCACCAGTTCGGTGCGCAACACCTGCTTGGCCTTCACCGGGTCGGCGACCCCGTCGATCGCGAGCTCCTTGCGCAGCGCCTCGATGAGTTCGGTGGTGGGCCCAACGCCGAGGTCGGCGGTGATGAGGGTGGCTTCCAGATCCTCCCAGGCCTCGGCGTCCAGCTTGTCGGCCGAGAGCAGGCTCAGCAGGCCGCGGGCGAACGGGTTGCTGCTGGCCGAAAGTCGCCGGCGCAGCCGCGCCATCCGGGAGCCGGCCGCCTCGGGAACCTCCAGGGAGGGAACGGACGGCGGTTCGGCAGCCTCCGGCTCGGCCTCCGCACCCGGCTCGGCGGGCCCGGGCGTGATTTCCGGGACGGCGGGCGGCGTGGGCAGCGCGGCCTGCCGCCGGCTCCGCACGATGACGACGGCGGCCACCGCGAGCGCGGCGGCCACGCCGGCCATGATCAGCCAGAAGATGTAATCCACGGCCGTCATGCTAGCGACCCTTCGCCAAGCTCAGTGATCGTTCACCCGCCCGCGAACGCCCGCTGAGCCTGCCGCAGCCTCAGCTCAGGGTGAGCGCCGCCAGCTGATCGAGTCCGTCGAGGCGGTAGACGTTCACCCCGGCCGACGAGGCGACGTAGAGGTCGCCGTTCAGGGTCAGGCCGCGCACGCCGTAGCCATCCCTGGGCTGCTGCGGACGCAGCTTGTCCTCCAGGGTGAAGGCGCCGTCGGCGTAGCGGTAGACCACGTACCGGAAGCTCGATCCGCCATCCGTCCACGAGATCACCGGGAAGCCGATCAGGCCCGCCTTGGCGTCCACCAGCACCGCCTTGTGGTTGTACAGCGCCTCGGATTCGTCGAACGGAACCCGCATGGTCACCTGCTCGGTGACGTCGTACGGATCGGAGGTGTCGAACATGCTCAGCTTCAGGCCGGTGACCGAGCCGTCGTTGGTGGCGTCCATGCCCAGGCCGAGCAGGCGTCCGTCCGCCCACGGGTGCAGGTAGGTGCTGAACCCGGGGATCTTCAGCGCGCTCATCACCTTCGGCTCGCTCGGCTTGCTCAGGTCGAGGGCGAAGAGCGGATCCCGCCGTTCGAAGCTCACCACGTAGCCGATCGAGCCTTCGAAGCGCACCGACTGCACGGTCTCGTTCTTGGCCAGCTTGGGCAGCGAGCCGACCACCTTCAGGTCGGAATCCAGCACGTACAGCGCCGGCTGGCTGAGCCAATCGCCGCGGCCGGTGCTGCCGGAGAGGGTGACCGCCACCCGCAGGTGCCCGTCGTACTCGTCGAGTGCGAACTGGTTGATCAGGTTGCCCGGGACGACGCCCTGGCCGGCCACGGTCAACTCGCCGTCCTTGAGCGCGATCCGGGTGAGGCGGGTGCCCCAGACCTCGCGCATGTCCGCGATCCCCGCGGCCTTGCGAACCGACTTCGACAGCGCCTTCTCGTAGTCCGCCGCGCCCAGGTACAGGTTGCCGGCGTTGAGGTAGACGGTCTCCGAGCCACCCAGCACCGACTCGGAGTCAATCCGCTTGCGGTTCTTGAGGTCGATGCTGCTGGCGACCGCGTAGCGCGGGCCGCTCGGGTTGGGCAGGATGACGCAGTCGGCGGCGTCCAGCACCGAGAGCCGACGGCCCTCGGAGACCAGCGGGACGAAGGAGGCCGGGTCGTCGGGCTTCGCCTCATCGGTGATCTGGTGCTCGGTGACCAGGTAGAGCAGATCGTCCACCAGGCGCGAGGTGAGGTAGGCGCCGCTCTGGCCCAGGCTGGTCAGGAAGGCCGGACGGGACGGATCCGAGATGTCGTACAACAGAGCCTTGGTCTGGACGGCGTCGTAGGGGACGTAGGCCGTCGTGGTGCTGTTCGGCAGCTCGTCGAGCCGCGGCTGGTACTCCGTGGTGAGCACCACCAGGGTCGAGCCGTGCAGCATCAGGTCGACCACCGCGCCCTGGACGCGGTACTGGTCGGCGGCGCGATCCGGCCCGGCGTCGCCGACGGAGGTGTCGATCCGGGCGACTTCCTTCGTGCCCGAGCCCTCCGCCGAGACCAGCACCACCTTGGTTCCGCTCGCGACGAAGATCGTCCTGCCGTCGCTCTTCACCACGTCGCCCTCGTCAACGCCGGCGACCTGGACGTTGGTCTGGTAGGAGCCCGAACCCGAGCTGGCGGCGGACTGCAGCGCCGTGTCCGCGGCCGCCATCGGGCCCGGCATCGGCGCGCGGCCGCCGGCCTTCTCAGCACCGTCCGCGGCGGCCCAGTACTCCCGGCCGTACCAGCGCTCCCCCGCCTTGCGGACGGCCGCGTACAGGGTGGCGTAGTCGCCGGCCGGGACGGTCACCGGCTCGGGCTCGTCGGCCTCGTCCTCGGTTTCGCCGACCGCCGGCGTGGCACCGGCCTGGGGCGGGTCGGCCCACTCCACGGTGCTGGGCCCGCCCAGCAGCTGGGGCACCAACGCGACCCCGGCCACCAGCGCCACGGACGCGGCCGCGGCCGCCCAGCCCAGGCCGCGCCACCGGACGGGCTTGACGGTGGGCACCGCTGCCGGTGCGACCCGGGCCTCGGCGTCCGGACCGGGCCAGCCGGCGTCCTCGGCGGCGATCGTCCGCATCAGGTCGTCGTGGGTCTGCTCGTCCGGACGCAGCTGGCCGGCCATCTGGGCGAAGATGTCGTCACTCATCGAAGTAACCTCCCTGGAGTCGATCGCGCATCAGACCGCGGCCGCGCGAGAGCCGCATCTTGACCGCCGCCGGACCGACCTCGAGCAGGTCGGCGATCCGGGCGACCGGCAGGTCGACGAAGTAGAACAGGTAGAGAACGGTCCGGTACATCTCGGGCAACGAGCGCAGCGCGCCGAAGAGCGCATCCTGCTCCTCGGTGGCGAACCGGAACTGGTCGGCGGGCCCGGCCGCCTCGGGGTTGAGCGGCACCACCCGGGTGCGCCAGGAGCTGCGGGTGACCGCCTTGGCGCAGTTCAGCGTGGTGGTGATCAGCCAGGCCTTGCGATGCTCCTCGCTGCGGCAGGCGGGCTGGCGTCGGTGATAGGTGAGGAAGACGTCCTGGTAGACGTCGTCGGCGTCGCCGCGGCAGCGGGTGTGGGCGACCGCTATGCCGTAGACCAGCGACTCGTAGCGGGCCACGACCTCGCTGGTGTCGAGCGGCAGCAGCGGTGCCTCGTCCGCGACCTCGTCGTCACGCATCACCGATTCCACACCTGCCTCCTGGGGCTCGCTCTACCCCATACTGCTCACAGTGCGGTGAAAGGTAACAGCGAACCTCAGCTGACTTTGGGCTGTTCCCCGGTGGTGTCGGTGCCGGAGCGGGCGCTGCGAATGCGCAGGTCGTCGAAGAAGGTGACCAGGCCGGGTGGCGGCGGGGCTTCGCCGTTGAGGTGCTTGGCGGTGCGCACCATGGCCTTGCGGACCTTCGGGGTGTCGGCGGTGGGACGCGGATTGCCCTGCATGCCGATGGCGACGATCGCGATGATCGCCAGCGCGATGCCGAGAACCACCAGCATCATGATGGTTGCGAGCGCCATGGTGGGGCCTTCCGGTCGGGTGATGCCATCTTACGTCCGGCGCGGCGGCTACTCCTCGCGGAGGCGCTGGCTGATCACGGTCGAGATGCCGTCGGAGCGCATGGTGATGCCGTAGAGGGCGTCGGCGATCTCCATGGTGCGTTTCTGGTGGGTGATGACCAGCAGCTGGCTGTTGTCGCGCAACTCCTGGTAGATCTCCAGCAGGCGGCCGAGGTTGACGTCGTCGAGGGCGGCCTCGACCTCGTCGAGGATGTAGAACGGGCTGGGCCGGGCCTTGAACAGGGCCACGAGGAAGGCGACGGCCACCAGCGAGCGTTCGCCGCCCGACAGCAGCGACAGCCGCTTGACCTTCTTTCCGGCGGGACGGGCTTCGACCTCAACGCCGGTGGTCAGCCATTGGCCGGGCTCGGTGAGCACCAGTCGTCCCTCGCCGCCGGGGAAGAGCCGGTTGAAGGCGTCCGCGAAAGCGACCTCTACATCTGCATAGGCCTCGGCGAAGACCTGCTGGACGCGGGCGTCCACCTCGTCGATGATGCCGGCCAGATCGGCGCGGGTCTTGCGCAGATCCTCCAACTGCTCGGCGAGGAAGCCGTGCCGCTGCTGCAGCGCGTCGAACTCCTCCAGCGCCAGCGGGTTGACCTTGCCGAGCACGTTGAGGTCGCGTTCGGCGCGGCGCAGCCGCTTCTCCTGCTCGGCGCGGGCGTACGGCACCGGGTCGGGACGGGGGTCGTCGGGGCCGAGCGGGTTGCCGTCGGGGTCGGTGAGCACCTCGACCGGCTGGTCGGGGCCGTACTCGGCGAGCAGGGCCTCGGCCGCCAGGCCGAGCTCGGCCAGCGCCTTCTCCGCCAGCGCGTCCACCTTCATCTGCTGCTGGGCGCGCGCCAGTTCGTCGCGGTGCGCGGTGTCGACCAACTGCTCGAACTGCCGGGAGAGCTCGCGTCCCCGGGCGCGGGCGGCGGAGAGTTCGGCCTCGGCCTCGGTGCGGCGGGCCTGGGCGGCTTCCCGCAGCGCACCCGCCTTGGCCAGTGACTCGGCGATCCGTTGCTCCAGCCAGCCGGCGGCCTGCTGGACGGCGGCCGCCACCGTCGCCTCGCGACGCAACTGCTCGCGCCGGGCGGCGGCCCGTTCCCGGGCTTCGCGCTCGGCCTGGGCCGAGCGGGTGAGGCTGTCGGCGCGGCCGGCCAGCGCACGGGCGCGTTCCTCGACGGTGCGCAGCGCCAGCCGCGCCTCCATCTCGGCGGCGGCCGTGGCACGGGTGGCGTCGCTGGCCCGGTCCCGTTCGGCCGGGTCGGCTTCGCTGGTGGTGGTCTCCTCGCTGGCCAGCGCGAGCCGCTCCTCCAGGCCGGCCAGCGCGGTGGTGGCCTGGTCGCGCACCTCCTGGGCGCGGACGATCGCCGCCTCCAGCCGGCCGTGCTCGGCGCTCGCGGCGCGGATCGCCTGGTTGAAGTCGGCGGCCTCCTCGGCCAGGCCGGCGTGGGCAGCGTCCGATTCGTGCAGCCGGGCCAGGGCGGCCTCGGCGGCCTCGGTGGCGGCGTCCAGTTCGGTCTGCTTGGCGGCCAGCGCGAACCGGAGCCGTTCGGATTCGGCCTGAGCCTGGGCGAGTTGGGCGACGGCCTCGTCGACGGCGGCCTGCACCTCGATCAGCGAGGGCTGCGACTGCGAACCACCGGCGGCGAACCACGAGCTGAGCAGGTCGCCCTCGCGGGTCACCGCGGTGACGTCGGGCAGGCCCGCGACCAGGGACGCCGCGGCGTCCATGTCGGGCACGACGGCGACCTTGAACAGCAGCCGGTCGATCGCGCCGCGAAGTTCCGGGCCGCAGTCGAGCAGATCCCGGGCGTAGCGGAGGCCTCCAGGCAGCGCCGGCCAGTCCCCTGGCTCGACCGCGCCGGGGCCGCCGAGCAGGAGACCCGCGCGTCCCAGATCAGCCGACTTCAGGTGCTCGAAGGCGCCCACCGCCGCATCCACGCCGGTCACCGCCACCGCGTCGGCCGCCGATCCGAGGGCGGCGGCGATCGCCACCTCGGCCCCGGCGTGCACGGAGATCAGTGCGGCCACGCTGCCGAGCAGGCCGGTCAGTTGCTCCCCGGCGGCCAGCAGGGCAGCCGATCCGTCGCGGCGCTCCAGGCCCAGCCTCAGCGCTTCCACGCGGGCCGCCAGCGCCCCCCGCGCGGCGGTGGCCGCGGTCTCGGCGGCCCGCAACTCGTCCGCCTCGGAACGGAGCCGCTCCACCTCCGCTTCGGCCACCTCGTAGGCGGCGTCCAGCCCGGCCTCGCCAGCACTCAGGGACGCCAGCCGGGTCTCCAGCGCGGCGAAGTCGTGGCGCGCGGCGGCGGCCCGTTTGGCCGCCTCGTCACGGGCCTCGTTCAGCCGTCCGATCTCGGCGACGGCGGATTCGGCCCGGCCGCGTAGCGTGTTCACCTCGCCGGCGAGCCGGGCCAGGCCCTCGCGCCGGTCGGCGATCGCCCGCTGGTGTGCCTGATACTGCCGCTCGGCGGCGGTGTAGGCGGCCTCGGCGGCTTCCCGCTCGGCGGTCGCCCCGGCCAGCGCCTCGGCCTTGACCTCGATCTCGGCGCGCAGCGCGGCCTCGGCCTCCCGCACCGCCGCGGCCTCGCGTTCGATCGCCTCCGGGTCGCGTCCGGGACGTTCGGCGTCGCCCATCGATTCCGCCGACCTCAGCCGCTCGGCGGCAATCGCGGCGGTGGAGGTCGCCTTCTCGGCCAGAGCCGCCAGGGCGTACCAGGTCTCCTGGGCTCTGGTCAGCTCGGGCGCCGACTCTCGCGAGGCCTGTTCGGCGGCGTGCTCGGCCTGCCGGGCCTGCTCGAGCGCCGCCTCCACCTGCTGGCGGCGGGCCTTGAGGTTCTGTTCGGCCTCGGTGTCGCTGGCCAGCGAGGTGGCCGCGGTCTGGTAGTCGTCGGCGATCAGCCGGGCCTTGGCGTCGCGCAGTTCGGTCTGGATGATGGCCGCCTTGCGGGCCACCTCGGCCTGCCGGCCGAGTGGCTTGAGCTGGCGGCGGAGCTCGTTCAGCAGGTCGGTGAGCCGGTTGAGGTTGGTTCCCGTGGCCTCCAGCTTGCGCTCGGCCTTCTCCTTGCGCTTGCGGTGCTTCAGGACGCCCGCGGCCTCTTCGATGAAGCCGCGGCGGGTCTCCGGGGTCGCGTTCAGGATGCTGTCGAGCTGGCCCTGGCCGACCACGACGTGCATCTCGCGGCCGATGCCGGAATCGGCCAGCAGTTCCTGCACGTCCAGCAGCCGGGCGGAGGTGCCGTTGATGGCGTACTCCGAGCCGCCGGAGCGGAACATCGTCCGCGAGATGGTGACCTCGGTGTAGTCGATGGGCAGGGCGCCGTCGGTGTTGTCGATGGTGAGCAGCACCTCGGCGCGGCCCAGCGGCGCCCGTCCGGAGGTGCCGGCGAAGATGACGTCCTCCATCTTGCCGCCGCGCAGCGTCTTGGCGCCCTGCTCGCCCATCACCCAGCTGA
>JAPUEM010000095.1 GCA_027492575.1 Propionicimonas sp. | reverse complement strand
GTTCAAATCCTGTCAGCCCGACCGATATAATGCCTTGTCAAAGGCAACCTACGGGTCGGTAGGTGGCTCGCGTGGAACATACGTGGAACAAGCGTGCACCTGAGTCGCGTGGGTAGCCGCCTGATGGGCCGGTCGTTGCACCGGGAGACGCGCTCGGACGAGCGGAGGCTCGCCGCAGATGGCCAGAGCGCGGCGGCCGGTTGGTGACCCGCGAGCCCGCCGTCGGAGTGGCCGGATGGCGGCCTGTGGGCGATGATGGTGCCCGTGGGGGACACGATATGGGAGCGGTTGACGGAGTGTGTGGCACAGCTCGACGAGCCCTTCCGTGCATCGGAAATCGTCGGCTGGTTTCGCCGCCACCATCCCGACGTCAAGGAGCAGTCGCTTCGTGCACACATCCAAGGGGCAACCTCAAACGCGACCGTAGAGTCTCGCGGGCCGTTCGCAAGCCGGCAGCCGTTGGTTACCCGAATCGACCATGGCGTGTATCGGCGCTACTTCGGTAGTACTCCGGCAGTCGTTGCCGAGACTCCGCCACGGACTCCGATTGGCGACCTGAGCCCACGGCGGTCAGCCGCTCCAGAGCCGAGAGCCCGAGCCGAGACCGAGGAGTAGCACCGGGAGGAAAACGTCCAAGCGGCGGTCGTCCGCCATCTCGCGCTGGAGGGCTGGACCGTCCTCTCAGTCGCGAACACCGCGACCAAGGAGCACGGCGTCGACGTCGTCGCCAAGCGCGGCGGAATAGCCGTCGGTATCGAGGTGAAGGGCTACCCGAGTAGGTTCTACGCCGCTGCTGGGCGAGAAGGCGAGCAGAAGCCGACCCAACCGGCCACGCAGGCGCGGGTCTGGTTCGACAGCGCAGTCGTCGCAGCGATGCGTCTGCGGTCCAGCCAACCCGAACTGATGTCCGTTATCGCGCTGCCCGACTTCCCTACCTACCGAAGGCTCGCGGATGGGATCGCGTGGGGGCTCGACCGCTGCGACATCCGGAGTTGGTGGGTGAGCAGCTCCGGCACGGTGACGCCAGGCTGAGGCAGTCTGTCGCAATCCGCCACGCCGAGGCGCCGGCGGTCGGCGACGCAAGCGAAGTCCGATTACGGTCGCTCGCGGCGAATGCGTTGTTGCCAATCCTGTCTGGTGCCGAGGATGGCGACGATGTGCACGTCCTCGCCGATTACCACGAAGCAGAGGACGCGATTCTTCTCGAAGGTACGCGTGCGCAAGCTAGGCAGCAGGTCGTCTCGGCTGTGCCCAGAAACAGGGTCTTGCGCCATGCGGTCGCAGAAGTCGAGGAGCCGGTCCAGGTAGGCATCAGCCACCTTCGCACCGGCCTGCTCGGTGAGGGAGGCCTCGAGTTCGTCGAGCTGGGACTGAGCTTCCGGCGAGAAATGCAGTCGTGACGTCATGCGCGAGTGGCGCGTCGTGCGGCGAAACGTGCGCGCACTTCGTCGGCCGGGATCGAGCGAGATGGATCGGCGAAGGTGGCCTTGGCGATCGGGACGGCGACCTCACGCAGCCACTGCTCAACGTCGGGATCGCTGAGAAGATCGTCCTCTTCGATCAGGAGGCGAAGTCCGTTGCGGACAACATCACCCTGGCTGGCGTACTCCCCTGAGTCCACGCGTGCCCTCACGGCGGCGGCAACCTCGGCGGGTACGACCAGGCTGACCAGGTCGTCCTCATGTTCGGCAGCGCTCATGTCCAGATGATACGTGCGGTCTCAACGGTTGGCGACGGTCTTTGGGGGTGAGCGACCATCCGAGGGGCAAAGTTGTCGACGAGGTCAACGGGGGCGTCCGGGAACAGGCAGGCTGCCCTCAGCCAAGGGTGCGAAGGTGGCGCGCTCACCCTCCCGGGTCAACCCCGGGATGAGGGTGATTGAACGTCCGTCGAGGCGCTCGGCAGCGTGGGTGAACCGTGGTCCGGCTCGCCCGCCGGGAAGGCGAGGGTGAAGCCGCGGAGTTGGTAGCCCTCGATCAGGTTGTCCCAGGCGAGTGCCGGTTCGGCGGTGATCCGGGGACGGAGTGCGAGCAGGCGGGTGAGCAGCAGGTCGGTCTCCAGCAGTGCCAGGGGTTGGCCGGGGCAGCGGTGGGCACCGTCGCCGAAGGACAGCGCAGCGGCGTTCACCCCGGAAGGCAGCGGCCGGGCCGGGCACAGGTCGAGCGGATCCTCTCCGACCGTCTCGGGGTCGGCGTTGGCCGGCCGGATGCACAGGTCCACAAGGTCCCCGGCGGGGATCGTCCAGGCCTGGCCGCCGTCCGTGACCTCGATCGGCCCGGTGGCCCGCCGGTAGAGGTGGCCGACCACCGGCTCGAGCCGGATCACCTCGTTCAGGATCGCGAACCGCTCCGGCTGCCCGGCCACGAGGTAGCGCTCCAGCAGCCGCGGATGCTGCAGCAGGTGCCAGGCGCACATCACGATGAACTCCCGGGTCGTCACCATCCCGGCGGTGCCGTAGGTGACGCACTCCACCAGGATGTCGGCATCGCCATAGCCCTCATCCAGCAGGTGGCTGATCACGTCGCGCTGCCGCTGCCGGCGACGCGACCGGATCGCCGGGCGGACATCGGCGAGGTAGAACCGCCCGATCGGCACCAGGGCATTCACCGCGGCCCGCGCCCACATCGCGCGGGTGCGACCGAAGTCCGGCCGGGTGAGGTCCACCGGCGGCTGGTTGAAGAAGCTCACCAGCCGGCGGGCCATCGCCGGCACCGGCGCGTGGGTCAGCCCCACCACCTCGGCGGTGACCTCGACGGTGTACAGCAGTGCCAGGTCGTCCAGCCGGCAGAACCCGGTGGCCCGGGCGTCGGCCAGCAGCCGGTCGGCGCAGGCCGCCGCTTGCTCGGCGTAGCGCTCTTCCACCACCTTCGGCGCGAAGAACCGCGCCACCTTGCTGCGCTGTTCGTCGTGCAGCGGCCCGTCCGAGACCAGGATCGGATGGTGGCGCAGGTATCCCTTCGGAATCGCCTCGGCGGTGAAGCCGGCCTGCGTGGTCGCATCCCGGGCGCGGAGCACCTGCCGGGCCGCCGCGAGCGACCGGATCCGCCACACCGCGCCGTCGCGCTCCACTCGCGGGGTGTCGCGCTCGCCGGCCTTGACGGCCCGCCGACGGTCCGGTCCGCTCATCGCCGTGCCGACCAGCGCTGGAAGGTGGTTGCCGCCGGGTCCGCCGCCTGCCACGATTGCGCACAGATCGGGAGGGCTGGATGGACGAACTGGACGGCAGAACAGGCCTTGCCGACGCCTTCGACTCCGCGGCGACCCGCTACGACCTGCTGACCGGGCTGAACCCGGGCTACCACCGACATCTGGACGCCGCGGCCCGCGGGCTGGCCGAGCGGCTCGGCACCGAGGCGGGCCTGCTGGTCGATCTCGGTTGCGGCTCGGGGGCGTCCACCGCCGCGCTGCTGCGTCATGTCCGGGATGCGAGGGTGGTCGGCATCGACGCCTCGGCCGGGATGCTCGCCCAGGCGCAGTCCAAGCAATGGCCGGCCGGCGTGGAGTTCCACCACCTCCCTGCCCAACGGCTCGCCGAACTCGACCTGCCCCCGGTGGACGGGGTGATGGCCGCCTACCTGCTGCGCAATCTCAACGCCTCCGACCGTGATCGGGTGCTCGCGACGATCCTCGACGGGCTCCGTCCGGGCGGTTGGCTCGTGCTCCAGGAGTATTCGGTGGCGGGCCGGCGCTGGGCGGGCCTGAGGTGGACGCTGGTCTGCTGGCTGGTGGTGATCCCGCTGAGCTGGCTGGTCCGCGGGTCGCCGAGGCTCTACCGCTACCTGTGGCGCAGCGTCCGCGACTTCGACAGCACCGCGGTGCTGCACGACCGGCTGGGGCGTGCCGGCTTCACCGGGGTGGAGCAACTCGCCGTCACCGGCTGGCAGCGCGGCATCCTGCACACCTTCCTGGCGCAACGTCCTCATCGGCCGACCGCCAGCCGGTAGCGGGTGAGCGCCACGACGCGCTCGGCGGCGTGGTCGACGATCCGGGCCGGGTAGCCATCGGCGTAGCCGTCGGGATGGTTCCACGGCCGCAGCGCCGCTGGCCCGGCCAGGTGTGCCAGTTCAGGGATGTGACCCCGCACGTAGCTGCCGTCGGGGTCGGCGGTTCCGGCCTGGGTGTCGGGATTGAAGATCCGGTGGTAGGGCGCCGCGTCGGTGCCGGTGCCCGCCACCCACTGCCAGTTGTGGGTGTTGGAGGCGGTGTCGTAGTCGACCAGGTGGTCGCGGAAGTGCCGCGCGCCGAGCCGCCAGGAGAGGTGGAGGTCCTTGACCAGGAAGCTCGCCACCACCATCCGCACCCGGTTCGGCAGCCAGCCCTCGGCGAGCAGTTGCCGCATCCCGGCATCCACCAGCGGGTATCCGGTGCGTCCTTCCCGCCAGGCGTCGTAGCGGTCGTCCGGTTCGTCGACCGCGATCCCCGCCGGAGCGGGGACGAGATCGGACGCCGTCGATGCCGGGTGGTGCCACAACACGTCGGCGTAGAACTCCCGCCAGGCGAGTTCGGAGCGGAACCTGGTCGCACCCGGATCGGTCCGGCCGGCGAGGTCGGCGAGCAGCGTCCGGGGATGGAGAACGCCGAGGGCGAGATAGGGCGAGAGCCGAGACGTGGACGGGAGGTCGACCCGGTCGCGGTCCTCGGCGTAGCCGTCGAGCCGTTCAGTGCGGAACTCCGCCCAGGCCCGGCGGGCTGCCGCCTCACCAGCCGCCGGCAGCCGGATCGGACAGTCATCCAGCCAGCGTTCCAGGAGCGCCGATGCCTCGGGAGTCGGGGTGGCGGAGGGCTCGCCGGACGGTGGCTGAGCCTGTCGAAGCCCAGTCCGTTCCGCCGGCGCATCCAGCAGCCGGAGATCATTGGGCTCGCCCGCCGGGCCGGGCCAGCCGTGCGCCCGCCAGGCCCGCTCGAAAGGGCCGAACACCCGATAGCCCTGTCCGGACCGGTTACGCACCCGTCCCGGCGTGACGGCATACGGTGAGCCGGTCGCCACCCAGCCGACGCCGTCCCGTCCGAGCGCTTCAGCCACCCGGGCATCCCGCTCCCGGCCCTTCGGCGTGGTCTCGCCGGTGACATGGACGGACTCGGCGCCGACCTGCTCGGCCAGCGCCGGCAGCACCCGGACCGGATCGCCGACCCGGACGCAGAGCCGCCCCTCGTACGCCTCCGCGGTGGCCCGCAGGGTGGCCGCCAGCCAGCCGAGCCGGGCCGGTCCGATACCGGCGGTCTCGACGGGATCGATGACGAAGACCGGGACTACCGCGGCCCCATCCGCGGCCGCCGCCACCAGGGCAGCATGATCGTGCCGACGCAGGTCGCGGCGCAGCCACAGCAGCGCGGTGTTCATCGCTCGGCCAGATCGCGGGCGACATCCCGGGCGGCGTCGGCGATCCGGTGCCCCAGTCGGCGACAGCCCGGTGGGGCAAGCCGCTGAAATTGCCCACCGACCGCAAGCGGAACGCCGGGATGGTCGGCGCGGAGTCGCTCGGCGAGCGCGGTCACCCGCCGGGCGTCGGCGCGCCGCGGGATGGCGGTGATGCTCATCACGGCCGACGTGGTGGTCACCGCGTCCGCCCAGGCCGCCGGTGGGATGTCGGAGCCGAGGTAGATCGTGGCGACTCCCGCCCTTCGGACGGCGACGGCGAAGGCCATCAGGCCGAGTTCATGGCTGATGCCGGAAGGGGCGCCGACGATCACCGGCAGGGTTGGTGGGTTCGGGCCGACGGCGTCGAAGGCCGCAGCCAGCCGACGCATCACGACATTGGCGACCAGGTGCTCTCCGGCCTCGGAGATGGTCCCGGATGCCCAGGCCGAGCCGACCCGGACCAGGGTGGGCATCAGCCAGTCGTCGACCACCGCCTCGTAGCTGCGTAGGGCGAATTGCTCGTCGATGATCCGCTTGGCGACGGTGGCGTCGAGCCGGGTGAGCGACTCGATGAGTTCGTCGGCAGCGTCCTGTTCCCCGGTCCCGGACGCCGCCATCCGGCGCACCTCGTCCGAGGCCTGCCGGGGGGAGAGCCCGGTCTCGACCAGTTCCCGCATGGTGCGAATCCGGTGCAGCGCGTCGTCGCCGTAGACCCGGTAGCCGCCGCGCGTCCGGGAGGGCTGGAAGGCCCCGTAGCGGCGCTCCCAGGCCCTCAGCGTGTGTTCGGCGACGCCGGTGAGTTGTGCCGCCTGACTGATCGTGACCATCTCGCCGCAGAGTCTATGGCTCGGGACGCGCAAGAGCGACAGTGTGAGCAAAGAATGTGCAATGTTGCGCATCCAGCTTGTCTAAGGTTGCGCGGTAGGGCACTCTTGTTGTCCAGAGTTCAAGTATCTAGACAGGAACAACCTTTGACATCGAATCCGATCCTCCGAGCCAGTCTGGTCACCGCCTCCGCTGTGGTGATGGTGATCGGGACGCTGGCCGGCTTCGGCCTGCTGGGCACCCGGGTGGAGGAGTCCTCCGGCGGCGCGTTGTCCTCCCAGGCGACCTTGGTGGCGCCTGCCACCACGGCGTTCTCGATCTGGTCGCTGATCTACCTCGGCCTGATCGCCTATGTGGTCTGGCAGTGGTGGGCCCGCGGCAACGCCCGGGCCGCGCGGATCAGCTGGTTGGCGGCGCTGTCGATGCTGCTGAACGCGGCCTGGCTCGGCGTGACCCAGGTCGGCTTGCTCTGGCTGAGCGTGGTGGTGATCCTCACCCTCGCCGTGGTTCTCGGTCTGCTGGTGCAGAGGCTCGGGCAGAGCCCGCCCGCCTCCCGGGTCGAGGCGGTGGTGGTGGACGGAACCTTCGGTGTCTACCTCGGCTGGGTGAGTGTCGCAACTGTGGCGAACATCACCGCGGTGCTGGTCGACGCCGGGGTCGACCCCGGCGGAATCTGGTCCGAAGCGCTCGCGGTCCTCGTCCTGGCGGTGGCGGCGTTGCTGGGTGCGGTCTACGCGTTCCGGCTGGACGGACGCTGGGCGATCGCGGCTGCCATGACCTGGGCGGTCGGCTGGATCGCCGCGGGACGCCTGGGCGGCCCGCTGTACTCCACCGCGACCGCCGTGGCGGCGATCGCCGCCGGAATCGCGATCCTGGCCGCGACCGCCTATGCGAGGAGCCGTCGCACCGCCCGCCGGGCGGATATCGCGCCCTTGGCGACCACGAGTGCGGGCCGTGGCTGACCAGGTGGTGCTGCTCGACGACGCCGGCCGGCCCAGCGGGGCGGCGGATCGAGTCAGCGTCCACACCGGCGACACCCCGTACCACCTGGCGTTCTCCAGCTATCTGTTCGACACAGCGGGTCGGGTGCTGCTCACCCGGCGGGCGCTCGGCAAGGCGACCTGGCCCGGGGTGTGGACCAACAGCTGCTGCGGGCATCCGCGCCCCGGCGAGTCGCCGCGCGACGCGGTGGTCCGGCGGGTCGGCGACGAACTCGGCCAGGTCCCGACCGACCTTCGGCTCGCGCTGGCGTCGTTCAGCTACCGCGCGGTGGACGCCGGCGGGACGGTGGAGAACGAGCTCTGCCCGGTCTGGGTGGGCCGAGTGGACCCGGCCGGGCTGGCACCCGATCCCACCGAGGTGATGGACGTAGCATGGGTGGCGTGGCCGACCCTGGTCCGGACCGTCGCCGAAGCCCCGCAGCTGCTCAGCCCGTGGGCGGTGCTGCAGGTGCCGCTGCTGGCCTCCGTCCTGGCAGCCGAGGAGGGAGCCGCGTGACCGCATCCCCGCCCCACCAGGCGATGACCACCAGTCCGCTGGAGCTCGTACCGGCATCCCAGCCGGAGGTGGCCGAGCGCCACACGGTGAACGCGGTCCTGCCGCTGGTCGAGGCCACCTTGGACGAACTCAGCCGGCAGTGGGAGGTGTTGGCGAGCGCTGTCGTCCCCCGGCCGGGAGTGCTGCACACCGACTCGATCCTCTCCCTGGTGCGCGGCTTCGCAGCCACCACCGGCAAGCTGCTGCGTCCCCGGATGGCGCACTGGGGCTGGGTCGCCGCCGGCGGCCTGGACCACGGCCGCGGGCACGACGACCTGATCCGGATCGGCGCCGCGCTGGAACTGCTGCACTGCTTCGCGCTGGTCCATGACGACGTGATGGACGCCTCCGACACCCGCCGGGGCAACCCGTCGGTGCACGCGGTGGCGCGCGCCGAGCACCGCGAACTCGGCGGGCTCGGCGATCCGCAACGCTACGCCGAGAACATCGCCATCCTGGTCGGCGACCTGCTGCACAGCGAGGCCGACCTGCTGGTCGGCGGCCTGCCGGAGCCGTTGCGGGCGGCCTGGCGCACGATGGCGATCGAACTGATGATGGGCCAGGGTCGCGACCTGGTCGGGGCCGCCAACGGCCGCCGCGATCTGCAGCACGCCCAGGAGGTGGCCAGGGCCAAGTCCGGTGCCTACACGGTGTGGCGTCCGCTGCAACTCGGCGCGCTGGCCGCCGGTGCCGGCCCGGATCTGCTCGCCGTGCTGCACGAGTACGGGCATCACGCCGGACAGGCCTTCGCGCTGCGCGACGACATTCTCGGGGTGATCGGCGACCCGGCCCGCACCGGCAAACCGGTCGGCGACGATCTGCTCGCGGGCAAGCCCACCGTCCTGCTCGCGCTTGCCGAGCAGCGGTTCGGGCCGACCTGGCGGCTGGAACTGCGCCGGATCGGACGGGACGCGGTCACTGCCGGGGAGGTCGCCCGGCTCTGCACCGAACTGGAGCACTCCGGCGTGATCCGCGAGGTCGAGCAGCTGATCACCACCTCGGTGCTGGCCGCCGAACGCGCGCTGTCGTCACCGCTGGTCGACCGGCGTGCCGGCGAGGGGCTCCGCCGGCTGGTCGGGCAGCTGGCCTGGCGGGACTCATGAGCCGGGTGGTGGTGGTCGGCGCCGGCTTGTCCGGGCTGAGCGCAGCGTGCCACCTGGTTGCCGACGGCCACGACGTCACGGTGCTCGAGCGGGACGCCACCCCCGGCGGCCGCAACGGTGTCTTCCGGTCCGAAGGGTTCACCTTCGACACCGGGCCGACCGTGCTGACCATGCCCGGCCTGCTGGAACGTCCGCTCCACCGGATCGGGGGCAGCCTCGATCCGCTGAGACTGCGTCGGCTGGACCCCGGCTACCGAGCCTTCTTCGCCGACGGCTCCCGGATCGACGTCCGGGCCTCGGTGGCGGCGATGACCCGCGAGCTCGCCGAACAGGTCTCGCCGAAGGACGCGGCCGCGTTCGAGAATTTCGTCGGCTGGCTGGAGGAGCTCTACGACGTCGAACTGCCGAACTTCATCGAGCGCAACTTCGACAGCCCGCTCGACCTGCTGACCCGGCCCCGCGCGGCCGCGCGGCTGGTGCGGCTGGGCGGCTTCGGTCGTCTCGGACCGGCGATTCGGCGCAGGTTCGACGACGACCGGCTGGTCCGGCTGTTCACCTTCCAGGCGATGTACGCCGGACTCGCCCCCGAGGACGCGCTGGCGCTGTACGCGGTGATCACCTACATGGATTCGGTCAGCGGGGTCTGGTTCCCGGCCGACGGGATGCACGCCGTGCCCACCACCATGGCCGGCGCGCTCGAAGCCGCCGGCGCCCGGCTGCACTACCGCACCCCGGCCGAGCGGATCCTCACAGACGCGCGGGGCCGGGTGGCCGGCGTCCAGGCCGGTGGGCAGAAGCTGGTCGCGGACGCGGTGGTGCTGACCGCCGACCTGCCCGCGGCCTACCGCACCTTGCTGCCCGACCTGCGGCCACCCCGGGCGGTGCGGACGGGGAGCTACTCGCCCTCGGCGGTGGTGTGGCACCTGGGGGTGCGCGGCACGGTCCCCGGGCACGTCTCGCACCACAACATCCACTTCGCCGACGCCTGGGGAGAGGCCTTCGGGCAGCTGATCAAGCGCAAGGAACTGATGAGCGACCCGTCCCGGCTGGTCACCATTCCGACTCTCGACGCCCCCGGGATGGCGCCGGCCGGGCACAGCGTCCTGTACGTGCTGGAACCGGTGCCCAACCTGACCGCTGACCTGGACTGGGCGGTCGAGGGCCCGAGGCTGCGGGAGCGGCTGCTGGGCTTCCTGCAGGCCGGCGGCTACCCGACCGACATCGTCACCGAGTCGCTGGTCACCCCGGCCGACTGGGCCGCCCAGGGAATGGCTGCCGGGACGCCGTTCAGCCTCGCCCACAGCTTCAGCCAGACCGGCCCGTTCCGTCCGCCCAACCTGGAGCGACGCCGTCCCGGCGTCTTCTTCGCCGGGACGGGGACGACTCCCGGAGTCGGCATCCCGATGGTGCTGATCAGCGGCGAACTGGCGGCACGCCGCGTCCGCGACTACCTCGGAGGCACGCGATGACCGACGAGGTTCTGGGTCGTGGCTACGCCGAATGCACCCGGCTCACCCGTGCCTACGGGACGACCTACTACTGGGGTGCGCTGCTGTTGCCGAGGTCGCAACGGCGCCACGTCCATGCGGTCTACGCGTTGTGCCGGCTCGCGGACGACATCGTCGACGCTCCCGGCGCGACCACCGATGACACCAGCACGACCCGCGCGGCGCTGGCGGGCTTCCGCGCCCGGTTCGAGGTTGCCCTGGCCGGCAGTCCGATGCCCGGTGACGACGTGCTGGCCGCGGTTGCGCACACCGTCGAGACCTGCGCGATCGACCCCGAGTGCTTCGACCGGTTCTTCGACGCCATGGCGATGGACCTCGACGTCACCCGCTACGAGACCTTCGACGACCTCTGCGGCTACATGGAGGGCTCCGCGGCGGTGATCGGGGAGATGATGCTGCCGGTGCTGCAACCCACCTCGCCGGCCGCCGTAGAACCAGCCAGGGCGCTCGGACTGGCCTTCCAGCTCACCAACTTCCTGCGCGATGTCGGCGAGGACCTGGATCGCGGCCGGGTCTACCTGCCGCAGGCCGACCTGCGCCGGTTCGGGGCCGATCCCGCCCGCCGGGTGGTGGACGAGCCGTGGCGGGCGGCGATGCGCTTCGAGATCGAACGCGCCCGCGAACTGTACCGGCAGGCCGAGCCCGGCATCGCGCTGCTGCCGCCGGCCTCGGCGCGGTGCGTCGCCACCGCGCACCGGCTCTACTCGGCGATCCTGGGACGGATCGAGGCGCGCGACTACGACGTGTTCAGCGGACGGGCACGCGTCCCCACCCTGTCGAAGGCTGCGACCGCGGTGGCCGCACTGGTGCGCCGCCCCGGCAGCGCCGTCCCGGTGGCGGCCGGAGGCTGAGGTGGACAGGTTCCAGTACCTCGCCCTGATGGCAGGCTGCCTGCTGATCACCCTGCCGCTGGAGTTCTGGCTCTCCGCCCGGGTCTATCGCCGGCCACGCCGGATGGTGCTGGCCGTGGTGCCGGTGGCGCTGCTCTTCATCGCCTGGGACCTGTTCGCGATCCAGCGCGACCACTGGACGTTCTCCCCCGAGCACACCACCGGGATCGTGTTCCCCGGCGGCATCCCGCTGGAGGAGGTCGTGTTTTTCCTCGTCATCCCGATCTGCGGACTGCTCACCTACGAGGCGGTCGGCACGGTGCTGCGAAACCGTGGTCGTGACCAGCTCGACCGACCTGACCCATCCCGATGGCAGGGGGAACGGGATGCCTGAGTACACCGTGGGGACGCTGCTGGCGATGCTGGCCGTTGTGCTGGCTGAGCTGCTCTGGGCGCGGACCGGCATCTTCCGGAAGGCGCAGTACTGGCTCGCGTTGGGGATCATGTTCGCCTTCCAGGTGGTGGTGGACGGCTGGCTGACCAAGCTGTCCGACCCGATCGTCAGCTACCACCCCGAGCAGTTCTCCCGGATCAGGTTCCCCTGGGACATCCCGATCGAGGATTTCGGCTTTGGGTTCGCGCTGATCACCGCCGGCGTGATCCTCTGGGAGGTCCTGGGCCGCCGCGAGTCCAGGGCCGAGTCGTGAAGCCGTGGCGACCGGGCCGGGACGCCCGGGCAGTCCGGGTCGATCCGCCGGCCCCCCGTGGTACCGGCCAGGGGCGTCCCCGGGTAGTGGTGGTCGGTGGCGGCATCGCGGGGCTCGCGGCCGCCACCGGGCTGGCTGAACGTGGCGTGGCGGTCACCCTGCTGGAGGCACAACCCCAGCTGGGCGGCCGGGTCAGGGCCTGGCCGGCCGGGGGCGGCGAGCGCACGATGAGCCGTGGCTTCCACGCCTTCTTCCGGCAGTACTACAACCTGCGGGCGCTGCTGCGCCGCACCGACCCTGCGCTGGAGCGGCTGGTCGGGGTCGCCGATTATCCGCTCAAGCTGGCCGGCGGCCCGACCGACTCCTTCGCCCGGATTCCGCGGACCCCGCCGTGGAGCATCCTCGGCTTCGTCGCCACCAGCCCGACCTTCCGGATCAGCGACCTGGCCCGGGTGGACGCGCGGGCGGCGCTCGACCTGCTGCGGGTCGACTTCCCGGGAACCTACTCCGAGCTGGACGGGGTCAGTGCCGCGGAGGTGCTCGACCGGCTCCGGTTCCCCGCGCAGGCCCGTCACCTCGCCCTGGAGGTGTTCGCCCGGAGCTTCTTCGCCGACCCGAGGGAATTCTCCGGCGGAGAGCTGCTGGCGATGTTCCACACCTACTTCCTCGGCGGTGCGGAAGGCCTGCTGTTCGACGTCCCGGACGACGACTACGACACCGCGTTGTGGGCACCGTTGGGACGGTATCTGGCAGGGCTCGGTGCCGAGGTCCGCACCGGGGTGCGGGTGGGGGCTGTCCAGTCCGACGGCGACGGCGTCCGGGTCGTCCACACCGCGGGGGAGGAGCGGGCCGACGGCGTCGTGCTCGCGCTCGACACCACGGCGCTGCAACAGGTGGTGGCGAGTTCGGACAGGCTGGGCGACCCCGGCTGGCGGGAACGGATCGCCCGGCTGAGGGTGGCGCCGGCGTTCGCCGTCGGACGCCGCTGGCTGGCCCGGCCACAGCCGGCGCTGCCCGCCTTCCTCGGCACCAGCGGCTATGGACCACTGGACAACATCTCGCGGCTCGACGCCTTCGAGTCCGGCGCTGCCCGATGGGCCGACCGGCACCGTGGCTCAGTGGTCGAGGTGCACGGCTACGCCCTGACCGATCCCGGTCCGGGGACACGCACCCGGTTGTGGATCGAGGCGGAACGGGTCGTCCCGTCGCTGGCCGGGGCACCGGTCCTCGCCGAGGAGTGGCTGATGGAGTCCGACTGCCCGCTGGTGGACACCAGCCCGTGGGCGGACCGCCCGACGGTGGCGACCTCCGACCCCAGGGTGGTGCTGGCCGGGGACCTGGTGCGTTGCGACCTCCCGGTCGCCCTGATGGAGCGCGCCGCCACCACGGGCTGGCAGGCCGCCAACCAGCTGCTCACCGGCTGGGGACGCCGCGGCCACACCCTCTGGTCGCCCCCGACGAGCGGCCTCCTGGCCCGAATGTCGATCCCGCGGAAATCCTTCCACCGGCCGATGCCTGGTACCCCGATGCGCTGATAGCGTCTTGCGGTGCACATCCGACTCTCGGACCGCCGGGCACCAGCGAAGGGTGGCCCATGATCATTGAGTCGCAACCGGATCCGGTGGCGGGACGACCGGACGAGACCGGGGGAGTCGAACTGGAGCTGGCGATGGACGGGATTACTGATGCGGAAGTCAGCAGCGAGGTGGACATCGATCGGGCCCGCGAGTTGATCGGCTACCGGATGTCCACCGAAGAGATCGGTGACGTGATCACTGCATGGAATGCCTTGGACGATCTCACGAAGTCGTTCGGGGTGCCGCTGGGCTTCCACGGTTGGCTTGCGGATCGGGTCTACGACAAGCTGTTCTACGGCCTGAACCTTGAATACTTCACCCCGCCGGGCGAGTGGTACGTGCCGACCTGGCAGCCCCGGGAACTGGCCAAGATCGACCAGGTGCTCCGGGAGTGCGGCACCCGGGTGGCCGCTGCGAGCAAGCAGGCATCCGGCAGGGTTGAGGAGTGACCATCCTGCCTCCGCAACCAGGCGAGCCGCGGCGTCTGCTCGGCCCGCGCGATCCTGGGGACGCCTGGGTGGTGGCGCCCGACGGCACCCGTTACTGGGGGCGGTTCGGTGCCGCCGGTTTGCTGGCTCTGGACGCCCAGCGTGGCGTGCTGCTGCAGCACCGGGTGACCTGGAGCCATTTCGGCGATACCTGGGGGCTGCCGGGTGGGGCCCGGCACGAGGGCGAGTCCGCGGTGGACGGCGCACTGCGTGAGGCGGCGGAGGAGGCGGGAGTTCCCCGAAACGCGGTCCGTCCGCGGCTGATGAGCGTCTTCGACCTCGGGTACTGGTCGTACGCGACGCTGGTCGCCGACGTCACCGAGCCGTTCGAGCCGGCCATCGGCGACCCGGAGAGTCATGCCTTGGAGTGGGTGCCGGTCGACCAGGTTCTGGATCGGCCGTTGCATCCCGGGTTCCGGGCCTCCTGGCAGCACCTGCGGGCCGCGCTCGGCGTCCGTCCTGCGATCGTTGTGGACGCGGCCAACGTCGTCGGCTCGGTGCCGGACGGCTGGTGGAAGGACCGCGCCGGAGCCACCCGGCGGCTGCTGGACCGCATCGAGACCGTGGCTGCGCAAGGACTCCCGGCCGATGCGCTCGAACTCGCCGAAGACCGATGGTTCCCGCAGTGGCGGGTCGTGGTCGAGGGACGCGCCCGATCCGTTGCGGTCGACGGCTCGTCAGCGGTGGACGTGGTGCGCGCGGAGGCTTCCGGGGATGATGCCATCGTCGCCGAGGCGGTACGGCTGGTCGGTGAAGGCCGGACGGTGACCGTGGTCACCAGTGACCGGGGCCTCGCCGCCCGCGTCGTCCAGGCAGGTGCGACGGTGCGAGGCGCTCGCTGGCTGCTCGATCTGGCGGAGTGATGCGAGGATGGCGCCGTGCCGTTCCAGCGAACCGGGATCGTCCTGTGTCATGAGGTGTGGGGGATCACTCCTGCCTTGCGAGCGGCGGCGTCCGACTTCGAACGTGCCGGGCACGATGTGGCTGTCGCCGACTTCTATGGGGGTGCGGTCGTCCACACGTA
>JAPUEM010000094.1 GCA_027492575.1 Propionicimonas sp. | reverse complement strand
CAGCGCCGCGTAATCACGGCTGCTGATCACGTCCCGCGCGCTCACGACTGCTCACCGCCGTCCAGGGCGCTGGGGATCGTCTGCGAGAGAAGACCAAGCCTGGCCAGCTTTTCCACCACCGACTCGGCCTGGTAGCCCAGAGAGCCGACGCTTGCGGTCTCACGGAGGTCAGCGTGGACGACTTTCTCGACTGCGCTCAGGTGATCCCGCTCGTATCCGCAGCAGTTGCACTTACCCATCACTGCTCACCGCCGTCCAGGGCGCGGATCGTCGGACACGGGTGCGCCTCACTCAGGCATTCGGCGCATATCACCACATCGCATGTCCCGCATCGGCATTCCAGGGGCTCGTGCAGCGCCCGAACCCGCTCTATGACGGCCAGAGCCTCGTCGCGCTCTTCGAGTGACTGGTGGTAGAGGTGCACCGCGTCATCGACGGCCTGCCGCAGACGATCCACCTCGGCCAGAGACTCAGCCAGAGCGTCGGCTGCTCGACCGATCACCGACCGTATCGACGTGTCCGGGTATGCCGGAGTCACCCCAGAGGCGAGGGCGTAGTCGATGGTGTTGCACATGTCCCGCAGTACGTCGAGCACGTCACGCTCACTCATTGGTCAGTTCCTCACTCGTGTAGATCAGGCGGGCGGTATCGCACGGCCAGGGCTGGTAGGTCAGGTCGTAGCCGTCGCCGTAGATGTGGCAGCACTCGACGCAATACGACTCCTCCTCGCCATCGGTGTGCTTGCGGTGCAGCGCCCGGATCGGTGCCAGGGCCTCACGGGCGGCAGCGACCATCATCGGAAGAGCGGTCGGGTCGAGACCGCCGGGCAGCGTCACCCGGCACGCCGCGTCCATGACGGGATCACTCACTGGTCATCACCAGCCAGCAGACCAGCGTCATAGAGAGCTTCGGCATAACTCCGATACTTGGAGCGGGAAGCCTCTGTGATGTATTCGTTCCACATTTCAGCTTCGGTGACTCGATCGCCGTCATTCGGCTCCACGCGGTAAGCGATGATTGAAGCGGCCCGTTCGATCAGCCGGTCACGATCCACTTCCTCGCGGTCCAGGTCGTCGGCGAGAGCTTCACAATCCCAGGCGCTGTAGCCTCGGCTGTGCGTCGTCACGATCAGCGCCGCCTCCCTCAGCACGTCCTGCGGCCGTCGATCGGACCGCGGGGTGTTCTTCTCACTCATTTCGTCTCCATTCGTCGTCTCTTCGATCTCCACTGCCTGCACCCGGCACACATCACGCCCCCAGTCACCGGGCCCTCACACCACGGACACGCACCCGGCGCCGGCCGATAATCCGGATCGTTGTGGGGGCGTTGACTGTCGAGCCACTGCGCCAGCTCCGCGCCCCTCACGCCGCCTCCCGGCCCGCGTCACGCTTCCCGCCGCACGCGTCCAGCAGCACCCACCGCTGCCGCCACCGCACCCGCACCTCAGCCGGATCGGCGATGCTGTTCCGCAGCACCGAATAGCCGAGTTCGCGGGCGTGTTTCGGGTGCACAGTCACCCACTGGTGGCAGGCGTGGCACAGGTGCAGGCATGACTCCGGTCCGCCCGATCTCTGCGCGCACCCCATACCGCGGTTCACGCGGTGATGGAATTCGGTTGCCGCGATCTGGCAGCCTGCCCGCATCGCCTCGCAGTGCCCGGTGGAGCGGGCGATGACCATCGCTTTCGTCTCCGGGGAAAACCCGGTATCTCTGCGCGCCATCGACTCAGAAAGGAGGCTCGGAGTCGGCCGGCGCGAAAGCGTTGGACTGCGGCGGGGCACTACCCCACGGGTCCTCGGATTGCGACGGACGCGAGAACTGGCCGCCCGACTGCTGACCGAAAGACTGTCCCTGCCCGCCCTTCTGGTTGCGCGTCACCTTCGCGGTCGCGTACCGCAGGGACGGGCCGATCTCATCGACCTCCAACTCGATCGAGGTGCGGCGCTCCCCGTCCTTCTCCCACGACCGCTGACGTAGCTTCCCCGTCGCGATCACCCGCATGCCCTTCGCCAGGGATTCGGTGACATTCTCGGCCGCGTCACGCCAGATCGAGCAGCGCAAGAACAGTGCTTCGCCGTCCTTCCACTCGTTGGCATGCTTGTCGAACGTCCGCGGGGTGGACGCGATCGTGAAGTTCGCCACCGGGGCGCCGGAGGCGGTAAACCTGAGGGTCGGATCTTCCACGAGGTTTCCGACAACGGTGATGATGGTGTCCGTCATTGTGATGCCTTTCGGTACTGGGACTGCTTGGGTTCAATGGGGCCGCCGACGTACGTCCAGCGGAGTCCGCGGACGATCATGCTGATCAGGCTGGCCGATACGCCGAACTGCTCGGCTAGGTCGGATTGGCGGGCGCCGGCTGCGCGGCGCTCACGGATGAGCACGATCTCGGAGTCGGAGAGTCGACCGGGTCGGGCCTGGCGCCCGCGCCGCACCATGTCGTCGACATTGCTTTTTCTCGTGTCGAACCTCAGGTGATCCGGGTTCACGCACGATGGGTTGTCGCACTCGTGGCAGGTGTCGAGCGAAGAGATGCGCTTCTCTCCGGTAGCGAACGAGAGCGCGAGCTCGTGGGCGCCATACTTGCGGCCGCGGTATTGGAAGACGCCGTACCCGGCTCGGTCCGTGTCCCCGCGCCAGGTCCAGCAGCCGTCAGTTCGGTCGACCAATGACCAGAATCTGGTCACCGATACGGCGTCTGCAAAGTCTTGGTGAGGGTTCTGCGCGACTGCGCGACGAGTCCTGTGGGTAGCATTCACTGCTAGCCCCTCCTTGCTCAGATCAAGTGAGTGGGTCAGAGGCCGGATAGCGTTGGCGCGCTTCCGGCCTCGCCTATATATTACCAGGTCAGAGGCCATTTTTGCCGCTACCGTTGGCGTGTTTCTTGTGGTCGGAGGTCAGGTTCCCGATGATGGTGTCGGTCATGCTGATTCTTCTTTCGGTAGGTTCGCGACCCGATGGAGTCGCGCAAGAGCTGAAGCCCGGGATCCGTCCCGCGACTGGGTGGGCAGCAGGATCCCGGCCCACACACCCGATATGCGTGACTCCGACGACAAGGCGATCTGCGCGCACTCCCGCCGATATGCGCACTGAGTGAGGCAGATACGGATCGCGTCGACCGCCTCGTGTGGATGGTTGGGGTGGAAGATTTCGGGATCTGTTTCCATGCAGGGTCCGGGCGCGGATGGGGCGGCGAGGATTTCGGCGAAGAAACTCGTCGCGGCCGGCCCGGTGGTGTGGGTGGCGGGGATGCTGTCGATGTACAGGCGGCGCATGGCGGGCATCACTCGCCCCTGCCAGCGGTCGAGTACATCGACATCACCGAGCGCCCTACCGACTGGTATGCCGACAGACGATCCCGCAATGCGTGCTCGGTGCGCCTCGCGTGCTGGTAGGCGGCGTCCGCCACATCGCGGGCGGTCCGTTCATTCTCCGTGGCGACGGTGGCCGCATACTTCTTGTCGCCCTGCGGCCCGTCATGCATGCCGTACGCCTTGGCGAATGCGAGGTCGTAGGCGCGATCAGCTTGGAGGTAGGCGGCGTGCGCATTGGAGACGACCATGACGCCTCGCGCGATGTCGTTTGCGATCGTGAGGAGAGTCTGCTCGACCTCCACCGGATTGAGTACATCGCTCATGGCTGGGCCTCGCACATCGCCGCGCCCTCAGCCTCCACGCGACGCTGCAACCCATGCAGGGTCTCCACATCCGCCGACATGAGATCCACCGACAGCGACTCATACGCCCACCTCGCGAACTTCCTCGTGTCCATCCCAGCCGCCGACACAGCAGCCGCGAGGGCGGACACCGCCGCGGCCTGCGGGTCCTGAGCCCGCTGGTGCACCTCATAGTCCGGGTCCGGCTCATCCGTGGGGATCGTGAGCGCCTGCAACAGGAACGTGCGGTAGGCGACGCTCATCGCCTTCGACACCGCCTTATCCCCCGCGTCCGCAGCCTGCCCGTACGCGGCGCCCGAGAACGTATCGCCGTCCGGGCCGTGCACGTCGTAGCGGACCTTCACGATCGCGCCCTGCATCAGGCCGCCCTTCGCGGTCTGATAACGCTCGATCTCGATCGACTCTGCCGACGGCACCACCGACACCCCGTGCCTACGCAGGGCGGGGCCGACAGCACTCATCACCGTGTCAATGCCGCGGAAGTTGAAACGGGCCGGACCCTGGGTGACCTTCTCGTTCTTTCCGATGGCCTGCACATCACCCATCACCTGCGACCAGGCTTCATAGACGGTGCTCATGCCGCCTCGATCCCGAGAAGATCCTCGGTGGACAGCACGCCGGTGCGCAGCATGGCCGGCACCAGCTCGTCCGCCTCAGCGGCGAGCGTGAACGCCAACGACGACTTACCCGGCGGCGGAACCTCCACCCCCGGCACCTCGCCGCGCTTCGCGGCGGCCTGCACATCCTTCTTCCCCTGCGCCGTCAGCCGGGGACGCGTCGACACCAGAGCGTCGAATGCGGATTCGCCGTACTGCTCGACCAGCCATGCGACCGCCTGATCCTCATCGACCACGACCGGGGCACCCTGCCGGGGTTTCGACGCCGACATCGAACCGATGATCTCCCCGTCGACCCGGGCGACAGCACGACCGCCCACGCCAATATCGGCGGTCACCCGGGCTTTCGTCGCCGCGATTTCCTTCGCGATCTTCTCGGCCAGAAAGGTCAGAGCCGACAATCTCAACATCTCCTGCTGGGTGCTCATGGTCATTGCGCCTTTCTGGCGAGGTCGTGGTCGGCGGCGTCGTAGCCGTCGAGATATGCGAGGGTCCGCGGATCATCGGCCCGAACCAGGACGGGAGGAGTGCATGCGCGGCCATCCATGCGGGCGTCGAAACCCATCACCCAGTAGTCGTCGCCGGTCGAGACGGTCATCGGGGATCACCGTCACTCAGGGCGAGACGGATCTCCGTCGCGAAAGCGTGAGCCACGATGGAGGCCGTGCCGTCGTCAGCGGCCAGCCGGTCGGCCAGCGCCTCCACCCGCGCGATAGCGGCCAGAGCTTCGTCGCGCTCTTCGAGTGCCTGATGGTAGAGGTGCAGTGCGTCATCGGCGGCCTGCCGCAGTCGCCCCACGTCAGTCATGGACGTACCGCCCCAACTCGGCCTGCCGCCGCACCTCGAAAGTGCCCTCACCGATCAAGATGCCGCCGTGCTCCTGATGACTCAGGAAGACCTCCGATCCGGCGGGGACGGTGAGGACACCGAGCATCACGTCCTCGTCCGACCGCACCTGGTGGGCGTCCCAGAAGGCCGGGCCGCGGGGGTGCATGGTGTGCGTGTTGGTGGATGCCTCGCTCGCGACGGCGACGACGCACGCCGGCATCAGTGTGGTCGCGGGCTTGCGGTTGGCGTGGACGATGGGCGTGGTGCGCCAGCCGCGCTCACGGATCCACTTCTGCGCATACGGGGCCATCGCGGCCGACTGCTCTGGGGTCAGCGACATCAGTCGCTTCGCGGTCTTCTTGCTGGTCACGACGCCCTCCGGGCCTGGTAGTGCTTGGATTTTGGGGAGATGCCCGACGCCGGCGGTGCCTGGGTGGCGATGGTCACGGCGATGGATTCGATGTCGATCGCCTCCTGTACCTGCGCCTCGGTCATCCCCCGGAAATGGCCGATCTTCGTCGACGGCCACCGACCCGACCGCATACGGCGCGTCACCATCGACGGCGTGATCTCGTCCGGCATCGAGTCCGGGCTCATCCGTCTAGCCACATCCTCAGCGGTGAGTAGATTCGTCACAGTGACGTTCATGACTTGTCCTCCTGATCGGTGATGTGCTGCTGCCACATGACGCCCACCACGCCGATCGCGATCTGCAACAGCATGAGAGCGGAGATCACGACGCACCTCCCTGGCGTGCCGGAGCCTCATCCCCATGCGGCTCCGGCACACACAGCTCCCGCGCAGCCATGCGCGTTTCGAGCATGTCCAGGCGCAGACGCCACAGCCTGGCCGTCTCGTGCGACGGCGCCGGAACCGGCGTCCCGACATGGCGGGCCGCGTACTCGGCGGCCGCCGTCTCGAAAGCGCGCTCGGAGTACGCGGCCCGGTCCCGGGCCGCACACCGGACACGCGAGTCGAGGACGCGGGCCCGCTCGACCGCAGCCACACCGGCCGCGTACTCGGCGAGCCGGCCACGCAGCTCAAAGAACTCGTCGAAGTCGACGTCGCGGCGACGGGTAATCGTGGCGGTCATGACGCGGACTCCTGCCCGGAGCGCAGGACGCCGAGGAGGATGTCGAGCATTCCCGTGAGAGCCATGTCGCCGTCGACGTCCCAGACGGTGAGGGTGACGCCCCGAGAGGTGGCAGCGAGTGGACGAATCCAGATCAGCTGGTCGTAGTCGCCCACCACCGGGTATCGGTCGGCGGGCAGATCATGCGCGGAGACGGTGAGCCCGCAGTGTCCGTGGCTGATCGTGACGATGTCGCTGAACGTGCTGGCCTCGGCGAGTTTCGCGCGCACCGCGGATTCGGTACTAATCTCGGCCTGAGTGGTCATGCCGCACCACCGATCTGCACCGTCAGCACCTCACGCGGATACGTGCACTCGATGCCGTCGACGTCGATCGTGACCTTGTGTGGCGTGTACCCGACCACCTCGTGCGGGCCATCCAGAGCCGGCCATGCGGCCGCCTCGCTCGGACGGATTGTCAGAGCCGGGGACGCCCCGCAGGTCTGAGCAATATCGTTGATCATGCTTCTGCTCCGTTCTGGGTGTGGAGGCCACCGGCGGCGGGCGCGTTCTCGGCGGGACTACCCGCCGCCGGTGCCGAATCAGAGCCCGCGACGCGGGCGGAAGAAGGACAATCGCCATGGACATCTGGCCCGAACTGCGTGCACTCGACATCCCCGCTGACCGCCCCGTCACGGCCGCTTTCCGCGACCAATTTCTGAAGGCCTGCGACGAAAGCGGACCCGATACCCAGGGGGCCCTGATCCTCGCGGTCGGCGGGCTCATCGATGCGGTCTGCGCGATGGAGGGTGAGCTGAATGGTGTCAACGATCGACTGAAGAAGATCGAGGACACCGGTATCACTCGTCCGTTGCCGCCCGGATTCTGACCGGTCCGCGCTCATGCCGCACCGACCACGCCGAGGTTCCACCAGGGCTCAACCTTGGAGCCGCGGCCCTGGTTGTAGAAGATGACCATCGTGTGCGCGAAGCACTGCGCGGCAGGGTTGCCGGTCGTCTCCCGCCAGTCACGAGCCTTGCGTCGAAGCTCGACGATCCCGACCTTGGACAGCCGCATGGTCAGCTTCTCCTCGTCGATCGAGTCGCCGTAGCGGTCCTTGATCAGAGCGAGTGCAGCGATCGGGTCCCGCTGGAAACCGTCGTATCCGTAGGCGTCACGGATGACGCGGAGCGCGAACGAGAGCGAGCCGGGGCCGGACTTCTTGTAGGTGTTGATCAGTGCGGTGACGCAGCCGATCTCCTCCAACTCCTTCGAGGAGCCGATGACCAGACCGAGCGCTCTCGTGATCCGGTCGATGTCGGACTCAATCGGTCGGCCGGCGGTGAGTGCGACCCGATACTTCGACATCGGGCCCTGCTTCTTCGAGTTGTTCAGTTTGAGGAACAGCTCGGCTTCCTGCGCGGAGGTCAGATCCTCGTAGATGTGGCATTGGACCTGCTGGTCGGAGCCGAGCCACGCGATCGCTGCGGCGCGGCGGTGCTGGCCGTCGACGATGTAGTACCAGCCGTCGCGGTGGGAGACGTGGACCATGCCCATCACGTCGGGGTTGAAGTTGGTCGCCAACTCTTCCGCCCATGCGGCGTTGAAGTCGCGCTGCGCGAGGGGGTTGATCTTCATTTCGTCGAGTCGGACCCAGCCGATTTTGCTGGTGAACTCGATTCTCTGGGTGCTCACTTCTCGATCTCCTTCAAGTGCTTGCTAATGGCCCTCCATGCGGCGCGGGCCTGGGCGACGAGGCGCTGGGCGTCCTCGGTTTCGATGTGACTGGGGCGCACAAGCTGGATCAACTCGGCGTAGTTGGCGAGGCTCCCGGTGATCTCGGCAAGCATCTCGATGTCGGACTTCTTCAAGTGCCGTTGCCGGGGGGCGCCCGGGTCGGGCTGCACGGTGGCGTCGATGTCGGGTTCGTGAGCGTCGGCGTCGGCGGCCTGGATTCGCTTGTGCGCGGCGGAGATGGTGACCTTGCCGCTGGCGAGTTCCATGTACAGGCGCCGCGCTACGCGCTGGACCTGTATGGGCTTGTCGGTTCCGAGTGCGGCTTTCGCGATCCTGGTGAGGACGGTGACCGACCACGGGGAGGTGTTCTGGCTGGCGAACTCGTCGAACGCGGCCCGGTCCGCCTCCGTGATCTCCGGCATGGGGCGGGAGTCCTCGGCCTTCGCCTTGGCTTTGCGGGCGACGTTCGCGCGGGACAGGTTTCCCTCATCGCGAGCCTCGGTGATCGCTTCCTCGAACTGGTCGTCCGAGACGTTGTCGGTCATCGGGTAGATCCCGCGAGCCAGTTCCTCGGCTCCGGCCAGGTCGGTCGGACGAGGCTTATCCAGGGTCTTGCTTACGTCAAGACCCTGGCGGGAAGCGCCCCCGCGAGAAGCGCCTTCACTCTTCGTCTCGACCGTGCCGTTCGCTTGCCCTTCGCGGATCGCGACGCCGAGGCCTCGCTCGGCGCGACGGCAGAACTCCTGCGCCTCCAGCTGCATGTCCTTGCCGACACGCACCTGCTTCGCGATCTCCGCGATCGTCGCCGCCTTCTGCTTCGCCTCGGCGATCCCCGGCAAGTCCTGCGCGGCAATCGCCAACAGCAGGCCAGCCCGCGACGACACCAACATCTCGGTGACGTTCTCCACCTGCTGCTCCGGCGTCAGACGCTGCAACTCGCGCAGCTTCTCGTCCTTCGACGGCGGCAGCAGGTCCGTAGACACGGCGCGCTCGATCATGATCACCTCCCCCTCGACGGGGGTGCTGGTATCGTTCACTTCTGAATCCCTTTCGATTCGTCTTGGCCCTCGTCCTGTTCCCGCAGGCGGGGGCCGCTTTTCTTAGGCTGGTCGGCGATTGCCATCGTTGGCGTTTGCCAACTTGGGCACAAACAAGGATCCAGGAGGCGCGCCGAGTCCCTTCTCGATGGCCCGAGCCGGTCCTACGCCGCAGGTCTTACGCTTCCCGGACCGCAGGTGGCTAATAGTGGACCGCAATGCGGGATCACCACATGCGAGCGCCAGCTTCCGATTCGTCATGTCCCGTGCCGCCATGAACGCGTTGAGCGCGTCCGAGCTGATGAGTTCCATATAGACCTCCCTTCGGGGGTAGCTCATCTCGTTCACCTCCTCACTGTAATGCCAAGTGGCTACGTTGGCAATAGCCACTGTAGCCGGACCTGGCTACATCGCGCAAGCCACGGCTACGCGCGGATGTGCAGCGCAGAGAATTACAACGTTAGATTTTGTAGCCACGGCGGCTACAGTAGTTGTTGCCAATATGCCAGCCACCCTGGAGATTCGTAGCCGTGAGCGCACTCAGCGAACTACTCAACCGGGCCTTCGCCGAGAGGTACCCGGACACCTCGAACCGCAAGATTGCGGACGAGGCCGGAGTGTCGCGCGGGACCATCGACAACTACCGCCGGGGCACCCACCCGGCAGTGCCGAGCGATGAGGTCCTAAGTGCCTTTCACAAGCTGCTGAAGATTCCCATGAGCGAGCTGCGGGAGGCGGCCGGACTCCCGGTCGGCGAGGACGTGCCGTATGTCCCACCGCGTGAGGCCAACATGCTCAGCGATCGTCAGCGGCGCGCCCTAGACGAGCTGATCCGCAGCTTCGTCGATACGCGAGGAGCCTCCCATGCTGACCAACCCACCCCCGCTTCCCCGCCGGCCACGCAATCGGGAACACCGCGCGAAGAGGACGAAGACGAGAAGACCCGCGCGGGCGGCAAGCCCGCAGACTTGAATCCTGAAGATCAAGCCTCCAACGTTGAGCCCCTGCGTCCACGCCATCGTCGCGGCCGGAACTTCGACGACAATCCGATCATCGAGGCCGACGCCGCGGCATACGATCCCGGCGAGCCCACCGAGGAAGAGCGGCGGGACGAGGATGGAGAAGAACGACAGTGACCGAGTTCGTATACATCGACGAGTCGGGAGACACCGGCCCACGAGACAACGGCGGATCGGTGACGTACACCCTTGGCTGTGTTCTCATCGACGCGGCGACCTGGACAGACTCTCTGGACGCGCTAATCGCGATGAGGCGCGAGGTGAAGAGCGTATATGGCCTCAGGATGTCCCAGGAAGCTAAGGCGAACCACCTTGTCGGCGTGAAGAAGGTCTACCGCGAACTCGGACTCGGCGACGGCCAGGTGCGAGACATCTACGAACGTCACATGAGGACCGTCTCTACGGTTGCGTCCGGAGTCGGGGCAATCGTCATCAACAAGCCATTGATCCGCAAGGCCGACACCGACGTCTTCCATACGGCGTGGGAGTACCTATTCACCCGACTTCGCGCGCGGGCGGAGTCGACCGGAAGGCCGATCATGATCATCCATGACGACGGCGAACCGGATCGCGTCCGCAAGCACCTTAGGAAGTTCCGCCGATGGAACTGGCAGGGATCATGCTTCGGGCAGGCTCGCATGCTCGTCGAGGACCCGGCCGCGCGTGACTCTCAGCAGTCGTACTTCATCCAGGCGGCCGATCTCGTCGCATATGCGGCTTCGCGCTGCGCAGTGCCCGCGAAGGGGAAGACGACCAGGATCTGCGACGAAACGATGTGGAGCCTCGCCAACGGCAAGCACATCAAGGAACTGAGTTCCCGTGGCGACGGAATCTACATGTGGCCGACTCATTAAAGGGGGGGCCCTCTCGGGCCCCCCTTGACGGCTAACCTACCTCGCCCATGTGGACGGTTCAGCTAGCAATCCCCAGGATACACACGCCCTTGCCAACAGGGAATGACATTGACGTAATTCCTGGTCATGGCATGTTTCTGTCGTAACCCCGTGTCATGGTGTGCGGCATGTACCACCCGTGGCAGCACGCCAAAGCCCTCGGCTTGCGCATCGACTTCATCCCCGGCCTACGGGCGCGCGGCACCTACCGCGACGGCCGAATCCAGATCCGCGAAGGACTCTCCCAGCGGGAACGCAGGTGCACCCTCGCCCACGAGATCGTGCACCACGAACGTGGCGACGACGGCGTGTGCTGCTCCCGCTGGCACCAGCAGAAGTTGGAGCGGCTGGTGCACCTGACCGCGGCGCGCCGGCTCCTGCCGATCTCCGAGATCATCGCCGCACGGTGGGAACCCGACCCGGCAGAGGCGTTGTGGGTGGACGACTACACCCTCACCCTGCGGCTGCAGCACCTCGACCCCGCAGAGCAAGCCGAGCTCGGGGACATCGCATGCTGAGCGACACTGACCGCGCGATCCTCGACGTGGCCGGCCGCCGCTACCGTCAGCGCGGCGCCCTGGAGGCGGCGGTACGCGACGGACTCGGCCTCACCTACACCCGGTACCTGCAACGCCTCAACAGCCTCCTGGATGATCCTGATGCGCTCGCCTACGCCCCGCAGACCGTGTACCGGCTACGGCGTATCACCGGACGGTGACGCCAGGGTGAGGGTCGGTCCGCCCTCCACCTGCACGTGCCGCCACGGGGTGCCCGACCACTGCTCGGTCAGCGACCCGATCAGATCGGGCAGGGTCGCGGCCTCCACCGTCATCGCCATCGACTGCCCGCCATCGTCGGAGAGGGTGACCGGCCACGACCGTGCCGTCTTGGCGGTACCGGCCAGCACGTCACCGATGGCGGCCGCCGCTTTCTCCCCACTCGACCGATCCAGATGCCCGTACACGCCGATGGTCGTGGTGATGGACTCGTGTCCGAGGTGCTGCTGGATCGTCGGCAGCGGCACTCCCGCCTGGATCATCCACGACGCGCAGGTGTGCCGGAGGTCATGGGGTCGCGGGGTCTTCGCCAGCCCGGCCTTGGCGAGGGCGGGTTTCCATGCGCGATTCCGGTACAGCTGGTGCGAGATCGGCCCGCCGCTTTCGGTCGGAAACAGCAGCTCGGACGGGTCGCGGTCGAGGTCCAGTGACGCCAGCACGGCGGCCGGTACGTTGATCGTCCGCTGCCCTTTGCGTGTCTTCGTCGTCCCCAGCTTGCGTCCTTCGCCGCCGGTGAATTTCCATGCTTTCGCCACCCGCACCGTACCCTCGCGCACGTCGACGTCGCCGACAGTCAGGGCGGTGGCTTCACCGAACCGCATCCCGGTCGCCACCAGCCACTCGGTGAGGGGCCGCCATCGCGGCGTCATCGCACCGCACAGGGCGTCGAACTCGTCGCGGGTGAGGAAGCACATCTCGTCGGAGTCCTTGCGGGGGAGCCGCGTGTGGTCGCACGGGTTGGCGCGGATCTTCCCGGCGCGCACCGCGTGATTGAGGGCGCCGGCCAAGAATCCGTGCTTGTTGGCGATCGTCTTCCCCGACTGCTTTTCGTCTTCGAGCCGGTTGACCCATCGGGCGATCGTGGTCTCGGTGACCGCGGTCAGCGGCATGATCCCGATGTCGGCGAAGTCGTTGGCGATGTAGCGGCGGTACCGGTTGCGGGTGCCCTGCTCGACGCCGGTGAGGGTGTCGACGTGGCTGGTGAGCCATTGGGAGAGGGTGAGTTTCGGGGCGCCGGAGTCGATGACGTCGATGATCCTGAACGCCTCGGCGGCGCCGTAGCGTTCGACGTTGCTGCGGAATGACTCGGCTGAGGCGGCGTCAAGGAATGTCGCGGAGCGCTGTGAGCCGTCCTCGCGCCATTTCACTCGGTATACGGTGGTGCCGTCGGCGTGGTCTCGGATCTCGACGCTAGCCACGATGGTTCCCGGCGGGGTGGGTCATGTACCGCATTCTACCTGCGGGAGCACCGCCCGGTGTTCCCGAGTGGTGTTCCCTAGCCGATGTCTCGGCGGTTTCAGGTCTGTGACCTGCATTTCTCGGTGGAGCTAAGGGGACTCGAACCCCTGTAAAGTGCGGGCGTGTCGGGGCCTGACCTGCCGAAACAGGCTGTGAGTGGCCGCCAAGACGGAGCGCACGACCAGCGGTTTCCGCGATGGGTGTTCCCTGTGGGAACAGGGGGCCTTTGCGATTCCGCCCCGGCCTGGTGACGCTCCGGCTATCGTCGTGGTCGGCCCCGCGTGCACTCGTCCCCCGAGTCGCCGCGGGGCCGCCTCCATGAGTGGGCGCCGACACCCATGCCCGGGGTTGCTACCTCCTAATTTAGGAGGTAGCCGGAGTACCGGGCGTGGCCGGCCCGGTGGTGGCTGCATGTGGCGGCCCGCTTCGCCGACAGCACTCCGGGGATTCGCCTGCGCACCGTCGACGACGGCCTGTAGTCTCGGTGGCGCATTGCTCCCCGCCCCGGGTGGGGATGGTCCGCAGAGACCTAAGGTTTGCGTCACGCAGGCCGGAAGTGCTCCCCACCTCGGTGGGGATAATGGCGAAAGGCCGCCCCTCCATCGGGGCGGCCGAGAGTGGCACATGCAGTGGCATCGATCCACGAAGAGCCCATCGCCGCCCGCAGACGACGAAAGCGGCCCCCAGACCGGAGTCTGAGGGCCGCGGTGCGCGTGTCTTCCCCACGCGCACAAGCACGGTAGCGCAGGGGTGCCGACAGGTCAGGTTGGGTTCACGTCCGTAGGGCGACCGTGAAGGCAACCACCGCATTAGCCCCGACGAGGCCGGACGGATCCGACTGCTGCGAGGTCCCGTCCAGGGGGATGCGGTCGCACGTGCGCACCGAACCGAACTGATGCCTCGCCGTGAAGTTGCCGGGCAGCCCGCCGGGTGTGCTGGACGAATTGACCATGCACCGCACTATGGCATCGTCTTCATCCAGGCCGGTCAGTCCCGGCCAATGCTGGTCAGTGGCGGCGACTTTCGAGTGGGACCGGTAGGCCCCGACGCCCCGATAGACGTGGACAGTGCAAGAGTTCGCGCTGGTCCAGGTGCCAGTCGATTCACTGCTGCTGGCCGCAACCTTGTATGCGATCCTGGCGGAGGTGCTCGTTGCGGTGCCCGTGTCGATGTTCGTCCACCCGGACGCCAGGCTCGGCAGGTTGAAGGAATTTCTCGTCGTGAAGCACACGAGGAAGTCGCCCGCCTGATGCGCGGGCATGGCGACGGTGTTCGAGTTGGCGGTCGCCGACGACACGAACTCGATGCCACTCGGCCAAACCTTCACAAACTGGGCCCCATCCCACACGTGGCAGGACGACGGCGGAACAAACGCCATCCCATTCCAGATACGCGGCTCTCCATCCACAAACGCGGCACCATTCCAGACGCTAAGCCCCGCCATCACGGCACCACATACAGGACGTTTGCGACACCAGAACTAGGCAACGAACCGACAACCACCGAACCCGCCGCACCAGGCTGCACCGCCGAATCCGCCTTCCCAAGAGACGTTTGAGACCCCGACGAGAGAGAAATCGTGCGGTTTGCCGACAGGTCACCACCACCAGTCAGGCCCGTACCAGCAGACACGGTGCGAGCAGGTTGCACCGCACTATCAGCCTTACCAAGAGATGTTTGCACCACCGACGCGAGTTTCGTACCCTCAATACCCGCAGAAGCATTGATGTCGGCATTGACAATCGCGCCATCCACGATCTTCGCGCTCGTCACCGAATTGTCGGAAGGTGTACGAGTGTCCGTCAGTCGTGGATCATTGCCTGCGACTGCCTGCGACCCGCCCGACCCTATCGTCGGCGGGAACGTGCTGGGCTTGCCAGACACCTGCGACCACGTCGGCGTCCAGTCGCCGGGCTTCGCGTCCGCAGACCCGGTGCCAGTGATCGGCGGGAACGTCGACGGCTTGCCGGTCAACTCCGACCAGTCCTGCGCCCCGTCCGCGCCATCCTCACCATGCAGCGAATCCAGCCACGCCGACTCACTGCCCACGAAGCCGTTGTCCGTCGCCACCTCGTAAGCAGACTTACCGGGATCACCGATCAGCGACGTCAACCACTCGCCAGCAGTGCCAACAAAACCCTCATCGACCGCAACCTGATAAGCAGTCTTACCATTGTCGCCCTTCGCACCCA
>JAPUEM010000093.1 GCA_027492575.1 Propionicimonas sp. | reverse complement strand
GGGGTGCCGTGCAGCCCGGGGCGGGGTACTGGGGTGCTGCAGCCGAGCGGAGACGTCGGCGGCGCGGGGGAGTACGTCCTCGCGGTCGAGCGGCCGGAGGCGCAGCACACCGCGCTGCTGCGCGATCCGCGGTGTGTCGGGGTGGTCGCGGCGCGGGGGTCGCCGGCCGATCATGTGGCGATTCTGGCTGGGGAGGCTGGGGTGGCGTACCTCACGGTTCCGGGGGCGGTGGTGGACGTGCACGGCCTTAGCGTCGGCGCGCACCGGGTGCCTTTCGGCAGCGTGCTCACCGTGGATGCGACGGCGGGCGTCCTCTACCTCGGTGCCTCCAGCTACGGTACTGTTGAAAGCCATGCCCCGCCACCCCCGTCGATGCCCGGCTCCCGCTCGTCATTCCCGCGAAGGCGGGAATCTCCGGTCGCACTGTCAGAGATCCCCGCCTACGCGGGGATGACGGATAGGGCGCGGATGACGGATAAGGCGCGGGCGACGGTTGCCGGCGGCTCGGGGGCGGGTGAGGCCGACGAGCATGGCAACCGGTACTGGTCGGTGGACACCGCCCGGCTGCTGCCGGTCTATCGCGATCTCTACGAGCGCATCTTCGCCGAGCGGCTGCGGCTGGCGGGGGTGGACGGCTTCGTCCGGCGGGAAGGTGGTCGGCTGGTCTACGGTGGGCCCGACGCGGAGGTCACCCGGCTCCGTCCGGCGGCGGTGGCTCGGCAACGGCTGGTGGACGCCGACACCGACTGGATCCGGCGCCAGGATCGCACCTGGCGGGGGGCTGCCCGCACTCTTGAGGCGACCACCTCCACGCTGCGGCACCGGCTCGTCACCGGTCAGCCGGCGGCGACCGCCCTGAACGCGGTCTTCGAGGCCAAGGTCGCCCTCAACGCGCTCGGCGTCGACTCCATGCTGCCCGCGCCCGACCTGCTCGCCGGCTGGCTGACCGAAAGCGCGGACGAGGTCGTGGTCGGCTGCTACCTGCCGGCCTCGGGGCAGGTCGCCTTCGACGCCTACGAACGCGAATCCCTGGTTCTCGCGCGGGACACCGAACCCGGACGGGGCCTTCCCGAAGCCGCCCGCGCCCGCTTCGTCCAGCACGGGCTGTTCTACCGCCATGACGCCCTCGACCCGGCCCACCGGGAGCGGGTGCTGGTCGGCATGCCGGCAGAGGCGGCGGAGGCCGTACGGCGGTGGGCTCCCGACCGTCCGGCGATCATGGCCTCCCTCCAGCAGGTCGCAGCCCGGCCGGAACGCCGCCGCGACCGCCGCCGGTGGGCGGAGCGGCAGCTCGCCGACGCCGCACCGCGAGCCCGGGCATTGGCTGACTTCGCCGGCAGCGCCCGCGACTTCGACGAGGCCAAGCGGCAGCTCAACATGGGATTCTGGCAGTGCCTGTTCATGGTGGCCGACGGGCTCGGCATCGATCTCAAGCACCCGGACGCCACAACGCGCGGCCTCTGCGACCACCTCGAGCGCACGGACGGCCTGCGAATCGACCCGGTCTTCGGCCCACAGGATATCCCCGGCTGAGGACAAAACCCCAAGTCAGTGCGTAGATCGACGCATAGCCGCCGGCTAGCCCACCTCCCTGGCATGCGGCTATGGCTCCCACCCCGGCGCCGGCCTTCCGCGAGGCCACTCGCACCCAACGATGGTTGGGGCGAGGGGCTTCTGCCGGACGCGCCGAAGGGCCCGCGCGAGTGCTGCGCAGCGCCGACGACGTCACCGCCTGCCGCGCCGGCGACATCCTGGTGATGCGGCACGCCACTCCCGCGGTCGCCCGGGCGGCGAGGGCCGCCTCCGGGTTGGTCTGCGAGACCGGCGGACTGCTGGATCACCTGGCCATCCTGGCCCGTGAGTTGGGCACCCCCTGCGTCACCGGGGTTCGCGGCATCGTGGACGCGCTGGAATCCGGCGCGGAGGTCGTCATCGACGGCACCTCCGGCTGGCTGGACGCGCCGGCCACGCCGAGCCGCCGCGGTTCCGGGCCGGCGCCCGAGACGCCATCGGAGGGCACGGGTCTCGTCCCGATCCTGCAGTTCGGACGGTTCTCGCCGGCCTTCGAGTGCACCCAGGCCGAACTCACCCCCGAGTTCGCCCTCCGGATCGCGGCGCTCGCGCTGCTGCCGGCCGCCCTCGGCGACGACCGTCCGCTCGAGCTCGGCTTCGCCGGCAACCGCGTCCTGGCGCCGCGCCATCGGCTGCGCGAATTGGCCGACGGGCTGGCCGACCGGATCGAGGCCGAACCGGCCCGAGCGGCGGCGATCCGGGCGCGCTACGACGACGGCTTCGCGTGGCTCGGCTGGCGACGTCCGGAAGCCGACATCGACCGGGCCATCGAACTGTTCGCGCAACTGAACTGCCTCACCTGGGCGGCCGCGCTCGCCAAGGAGGAACTCGCCACCCGGCTCCGAGCACGACTGCTCGCCCGGCTGCCCGAACCGGCCGCGGATTCCGAACTGCTACGGGCGCTCACCACCCGCGGCACCTCCTACCTGCTCGACGGGTCGCGACCACCGGATCGTCCCGCACCGCCGCTGGCCGGCGACGTCGAGCCCCACGCGCGGGCGTTGCGGCACCTGGTCGCCCTCACCGAGCTGAAGAACACCCGGCTGACCCGGCTCGCCGTGGCGGTGAGCCGGCTGCCGATCGCCGCCGCCCTCGACCTGGCGCCGGACGAGGGCACCGAGACCGGCCGTGCCGCCCTGCTCCGCCAGGTCACCCGCGCTTTGCCACCACTGGCGCTGCCGCTATGACCGCCACCCAGCGCCGCACCCGCATGGTGGTGCTGGAGAACTTCGGCTCCTGCAACATGCGGTGCGCCTACTGCTTCCCCGAGCACATGTGGTCTCGGGAGGGCCACACCGGCCGGATGTCCTCCGAAACCCTGCGGCAGACCCTCGAACGGGCCTTCGACACGCCTTCCCCCGAGCCGGTGGAACTCCATCTCGCCGGCGGCGAACCGCTGCTCGCCGGCCGCGACTGGCTGGAGGAGGCCTTCGCGGTCGCCCGCGAGATCGCCCGGCGGCACGGCAAGGGCGTCAGCTTCTCGATGCAGAGCAACGCCACCATGGTCACCCCCGAACTGGCCGGCTTCCTCGCCGACAACCAGGTCACGATCGGCGTCAGCCTGGACGGCGACGAGGACATCAACGAGGCGACCCGCGGCCACACCGCCGACACCCTGCGCGGGCTGCGGCTGCTGACCGAGGCGTTCGGCCGTCCGCCCGGGGTGATCGTCACGGTGACCAGGGCGAACGCGCTGCGGATGGACGAGGTGATCGCCCACCTGGATGGCCTCGGCATCGCCATGTTCCGGGCCAACCAGATGGGCGCGACGGCTTCCTGGAACGTCGCCAGCGCCCCGCGCGCCGAGGAATGGGCGGCCACCCGGGCCGCGGTCGTCCAAGGTGTGGTCGACCGGCGCGGCCGGATCATGGAGTTCAACGCCGACCGCGAGATCGGCAAGTTCGTCGGCGCCCTGCTCGGCGGTGTCGACCCGTTCAGCGGGTCGCACGGCTGCTGCGCCGCCCGCTGCCCGGCCGGCAGCGAGCTGATCTACTTCGACCGGCGCGGCGACGCCTACCCGTGCCCGCGCTCCACGGTGACCCCCGCGGCGCGCACCGCCCACGCCTCCGACGACGACTTCGAACGCCGCTGGCAGGAGATGCTCGCCGGGCTGGACGATGCGATGGCCGTCCCCGACGAGTGCGCGAGCTGCCCGGCCCAGGTGGTCTGCGACTACGGCTGTCACGCCTTCAACATCGCCGAGGGGAACTTCTTCGAGGTCAACTGCGACGCCTCGAAGACCTTCTACGGCTGGGCGTCGGAGCACCTCGAGACGGTGGCGCGGTTCTATCTGCTCGCCCAGTGGCGAACCCAGCAGCGCGTCTCGGGCGGCTACCTAGCCAGCCGCGCCGGCGTCGACCTGCCGGTCCGGCAGGTCACCGCCCTGACGACGAGCCTCGGACGGGCTCTCGACCGGCACCGGGCGGCACCCGGTCTCGATCCTGGCGGGCTCGACCGCCGGTACGGCTGGCGCGCGGACCTGGTGCCCACGCTCCCGATCACCCGACGCCGCGTCGCGGCGGTCGGAACACCATGAGAGGAGGGCCCATGCCCACGACCGAAATCCATCTGACGTTCCCCGACGAGCGGGGACGTACCGACTTCGAGAACGCCTTCAAGGGCTGGATGACCGAATGGCAGACCCAGCAGGCGATCCTGCGCCGCCTGATCGTGCTCACCGCCAAGCCCGACGACATCAGCGAGGCGCCCGGTGAGGACACGAGCGAGCCGCACGTCCTGGGCGTCGACACCGGGGAGGCGGGCTTGGTGACCATCCACGACCTCGAAATCCATGTCGGCGATGCGAGCGTCGTCGTGGGCGACCTGTACCTCAACATCATCCCTGGGTTCTAGCCCGGCATGGGTCGCGAGCTGGACTCCCGTGAGCTGCCCAGGCCCACGGGAGCCGCGGGACGCCTCGGCGAGCTGAACCGACTCGCCTCCGATCTGCCGGGCGGCGCGCGCCTGATGGGCAACAACCGGGTGCCGGAGTTCACCGTGAACGCGTTGAGCGCCCGCACCGGGAACGCCTCGGTCATCGAGTTCGCGCCCTCGCCGGGTGGCGCGGGCCTGCTGCCCAGCAGCGACGCCGATCTGGTCGCGCAGGCCAGCGAGCTGGTGGAGTCGATTGCCCCGGTACTCGGCGTGGCGCCCAGCCAAGCGGCCGAATTCGCCGCGGCGCCCGGAGTGACGGACGTCGCCGGCGCCGTCCGCGTGGTCCGGATCGCGCAGCGGTACCGCGGCATCCCGGTCTTCCACGCCACCAGCGCGCTGCACTTCGACCAGGACGATGCCCCGCGCACCCTGCTCAACGAGACCTACACGGTCACCGGCGACCCGCTCGCCGAACCGGGTCTTGCCGCAGCTGAGGCCGTCCTCCGGGCGGCGGCTCACGCCACCACACCCACCGGCGACGCCGAAGACGACCAGTTCGGCAACAGCTTCGATCCGGAACCGATCGACCTGTCCGGTTTCGAGCCGCGTCCGCTCGCCAGAGGATTCACCGCCGACCAGCCGGTCTCCTTCGAGGGCGGACCGTTCGCCACCCCGATCCGGGCCGCCCTGATCTGGTTCCCGCGCACCACGGACGATCTGCGGCTGACCTGGGAGGTCGAACTCGACTTCGCCGACGGCTCCAGCCGCTACCGAATCCTGGTCGACGCCGTCACCGGTGAGGTGCTGTATTCGCGGCAACTCGTGCAGGGCGTCCGCGCCACCGCCGCCGTCTTCACCCGCGACGGCGGCTCCCCGCGGGAGACGGTCGAACTGCCGCTGCCGCTGGACGAGCTCGGCATCCCCGTCCCGAACGACCTCAACGCCGCGCTGCCCGACTGGGTGGATGCCGACGCCACCACCGGCAACAGCACGATCGCCGTCTTCGCCCCCGACAGCCGGGCGCTGACCGCGCAGTTGATCGATGGTGAGGCGTCCTTCGTCCCGGAATCCGAGTCGGGGAACGACCAACTGGTGCTGAACGCGTTCTACTTCGCCTGCCTGGCGCACGACTTCTTCTACCTGCTCGGGTTCCGCGAACGGGATTGGAACTTCCAGGCAGACAACGGCCGGCGACAGGGCGAGGGCGGCGACCCCGTCCAGGTGGAGGTGTACCCGGGCGCGATCCAGATGACCGCCACCATGCTCACCCCGGTCGAGGGCGTCAGCCCCACGCTCAAGCTCGGCGTCAACTCCAACGGACGTCATAGCGCCCTCGACGCCGGCGTCGTGATCCACGAGTTCGGCCATGGGGTCACCCATCGGTTGGTCGGGGGGCCGGCCGACTCCCGCGCTCTGGACGATCGCCAGAGCGAGGGTATGGGGGAGGGCTGGAGCGACTACTTCGCCTGCCAGGCACTCGGCATCGACGTCTTGGGCGCCTGGTTGGTCAACCAACCTGGCGGCATCCGCAAATTCCGTTACGACGAGAGCTTCCCGGCCGCGACCGACAATTTCGGCAAGCTCGGGAAAGGCCGCTACTCGGGGCCGCGCTGCGCGCACGCCATCGGTGAGATCTGGGCCGCCACCTTGATGGACATGACCCGCCGGGTGGGGCGGCCGCTCGGCCTGCGGCTGGTGATCAACGCGCTCAAGCTCTCCGGCTCCAACCCCAGCTTCCTGTCGATGCGGGATTCCATCCTGGCCGCCGCCGGCGTCCTGGTCGAGGCCGGAGAGCTTGACGAGGAGGAATTGGAGCCGACCCGGGCCGCCATCTGGGCCGCGTTCGCCACGTTCGGGATGGGCCCGGGCGCCAGCTGCAGGGGAGCCACGCTCAAGGACATCGTGGCCGACTTCGCCACCCCGTCCGAGACGCCCGCCTGACACCGGCGCCGCCCCGGGCTGCCGTCGTCCTTCTTCGGCTTCCCGTCCACGTGGCCGAACAGGTGCGGCGTGGGCCGGACGGTTCCGACCTTCGTCAAATGGTCTGTCCACGGGTTCATTCCCAGTAGGCCCACCGGCCACTAAGCTGGCGCTGCTCGCACGCGCGCATCCAATGGGGGCGGGCTTCGGCGGCGTCACGCATGGAAATTCGAGACGAAGGAGCCTTCCATGGGACTCATTCAGGCGGCGATCGGCGCGATCGGCGGAACCCTCGCCGACCAGTGGCAGGACTTCTACACCGTGCCTGACGGCCTTGCGCCGACGGCGGCGCTGTTCGCCGCGGTTCCGCGGGGGCAGAACGCCGGACGCGGCTCGAATACGCACGGCTCCGACGGCGTCATCACCAACGGCAGCCGCATCGTCGTCCCCGAGGGGTACGGCCTGGTGCTCATGCAGGACGGCGCGATCACCGGCTTCGCCGCGCAGCCCGGCGCCTACGTGTGGAACTCCGAAGCCCAGGATTCCCAGTCGATCTTCGCCGGCAACGACCTGGTGAGCTCGCTGGTCACCACCTCGTGGGAGCGGTTCAAGTTCGGCGGACGGCCCGGCGCCCAGCAGCGGGCGTACTTCGTCACCCTGAAGGAACTGCCGAACAACCGCTTCGGAACCCAGTCCGAGATCTACTGGGACGACGCCTACATGAACGCCCAGGTCGGCGCCGTCACCCGCGGCACCTACACCCTGCGGATCATCGACCCGATCCTCTTCATCAAGGCCTTCGTGCCGGCCACCTACCTTCAGCCGGGACGGGTCTTCGACTTCACCGACATCGACAACGACGCGGCCGCGCAGCTGTTCAACGAGGTCGTCGGCTCGCTGGCCCCGGCCTTCTCGATGTACACCAACGACCCGAGCAAGGGCCGGATCACCCGCATCCAGCAGGATTCCATCGGCTTCGGCCAGAGCCTCGCGGCCGCCGTCGAGCAGAACTACCAGTGGAGTTCGGCCCGCGGCCTGACCATCGTCGCGACCGCGATCATCTCCATCGAGTACGACGAGATGACCCGCGAGCTGCTGCGCAACGTCCAGCGTGCGGACGCCCTCTCCGGCCAGCGCGGCAACTCGAACCTGCAGGCGTCCGTCGCCCAGGGCATCGAGTCGGCCGGCGAGAACGCCGGCGCCGGCGGGATCATCGGCATGGGCATGGCGGGTGGCAGCGTCGGTCTCGGCGGGCTGCAGCAGCCGGTCGCACCCGTGGCCCCGCCCGCCCCGCAGGGCTACCCCGCCTACCCGCAGGATCCGGCGCCGGCCGCTCCGGTCGCGCCGGCTGCGCCCGCGGAGGATCCGGTGGCCAAGCTCCAGCAGTTCAAGCAGATGCTCGACGCCGGCCTGATCACGCAAGCCGACTACGACGCCGCGAAGGCGAAGGCCCTCGGGCTCTAGGGACTCCACGATGAGCAACTCCCAGGTACCACCCCAGGGGGTTCCCGGCCCAGGCGGGCCTTACGGGCCACCCGGCCCGCCAATGCCACCTGGGCCGCCACCGCCGCCCGTCCCGCCGGTCCAGCAGGCGCCGTCCGGCCCGCAGACGGTCAACACCGCGAACCAGGCGCTGAGCGACGGCGTGAACCGGTGCCCGCGCTGCGGCTCGACGGAGATCCAGCTGCGGGTCTCCACGGGCATGCTGGTCTGCCTGTACTGCCGCCACGAGTGGTCGGAGGCGCAGATCGAGCCGCTCGTGGCCGGGGAGGCGTCCCTGGAAAGCCTCACCGGGACGACGGTCGCCTCGGGCGCGGCGGACCGCTCACCGGAGGTGTCCGGCGTCCTGACGCTGAAGTGCGCGGGCTGCGGCTCCGAGGTCGTGGTGAACACCGCTGAGGCGATGACCTCGCGCTGCCACTGGTGCCGCCACATCCTGACCGTCAACGAACAGATCCCCAATGGGGCCGTGCCCGACGCGGTGCTGCCCTTCGGCATCACCCGCGACCAGGCCGTCCAGCACATCCGCGAGTTCGCCGGTTCCCGGCGGATGTTCGCCGCCAAGCGGTTCCGCACCGACTTCGCCCCGGAGAACGTGGTCGGCGTCTACCTGCCGTACCTGGTGGTGGACGGCAATGCGAGTGCGGACGTCCATGGCTTCGGCGAGATCCAGACCCGGCGGTACACCCGCAAGAGCGGCAACAACGAGGTCACCTACTACGACGCCGACGTGTACCAGGTCAGCCGGCACGTCGACTTCACCGTGGACGACCTCACCATCGAATCCTCCGCCGAACGGGCGAACCAGAACACCTTCGTGAACACGAACAACGTGATCAACACGATCCTGCCGTTCGACACCAAGAACGCGGTGCGGTGGAACGCGAACTACCTGGTCGGCTTCACCTCGGAGCGCCGCGACCAGGACGTCTCGCAGGTGCAGCCCGTCCTGGAGGACCAGTTGCTCTCCATCGCCCGCTCGCAGGTTGAGGGGTCGGTGCGGAACTACGACCGCGGCGTCCGGTGGGAGGCCGAGGGCCTCGCCGTCCACGGCACCCGGTGGGTGTCGATGTACCTGCCGGTGTGGCTGTACTCGTTCTACGAGGAGCAGAACGGTCAGGGGATGGTGCACTACATCGCCGTCAACGGACGGACGGGGGAGACCATGGGCAGCGTCCCGGTCTCGAAGGGACGGCTGATCCTGGCCGCACTGACCATCGGCACCGTGCTCGAAGGGGTCGCACTATGGCTGTTGACGGTCTTCTCATGATTCCGTCGTTGATCGTGGCGCTCGGCGTCCTGCTGGAGACCACCGGGGACGACGGGCTGTGGATCCTGCTGCTCGGGCCGGCCGGCGCGGTCGGCGTCTACTGGGGGCTGTGGCAGTACTACCGCAACACCGGCCAATCCCACTCCTTCGAGCGGGAGACGCTGATCGAGTCGAAGCCGGTCACCGGAACCGACCGCAAGGTCAACGAGGTGAAGGGCACCCGGAACCCGTCCGTCGACGGCAACAACGTGAGCAGCTACCGCCAGCGAGTCCAGCGGATCTGAGCCCGCTGCCTGCGCTTCGCTGCAGGATTGTCGATTTGACGAGGGTGCGGCAGAGGTCTGTCGGGTTGCGCGTCAGGATGGTCGTTGTCAGGTGTCCACGGGGGCCGAGAACCGCCATCCTGACGCGCAACTCTGTCTCGAGCGTGGCGACCCCGCCCATAACCGCAATCCTGCAGCGAAGCGGCGGACTCGTCCTAGTTCGCCATCCCGCGAAGGCGGGATCTCCTCGCGGCTACCGGCTTTCCAGCTTCTTCACGATGCGCTCGACGGTGAGCCAGGTGCGGGTCGTGATGTTCTTGCCGTAGGCCTTCTCCAGCCACTGCATGAAGTCGGGGGTCTTGCCCGGGTCGCTGTTGTCGATGATCGACAGAACGACCCGCGCGGCCGCGTCGTAGCCGACCACTTTGGTGAGGCCGTCGGGGTGCTCGGTGAGCAGGTCGACGGTCGGGGCGTCCTTGAAGAAGGTGACGGTCAGGTAGGTGCCGCGCTGGTGGACGAGCCCCTCGAACGGGTCGCTGTCGAGCAGCGCGCGCAGTTCGGGCAGCGAGCGGACGATGGCGTTCCGGTTGAGATCGAGGTCGGCGATCAGCGCGTTCTCGATGCTGGTCTCCAGTCCGCGGACGTCCGTCTCGGCGCTGTCGAAGACGATGTTCCCGCTTGCCAGCACCGAGGCGACCTTCGCGAACCCGAGCCGCTCGAAGACCCCGCGCAACTGCTCGTTGGACTGGTTCTTGCCGCTCGGAGCGATCCCCCGCAGCAGCGCCGCGTACTGCATGGTCACGCCTGGGTGAGGTCGCGCAGCGCGTCCGTGATCGGCTGGGCCTTGTTGGGACGGATCAGCCGCCCGACCTCCTCGCCGTCGCGCAGGAAGATCAGCGAGGGCCACAGCTTCACCCGGAACGAGCGCCCCAGCGGCCGGCCTTTGCCGTCCTCGACCTTGATCACGCGTACGTCGGGATGCTCGGCGAGCGCCGTCTCCAGCGGACGCTGCGCCGCCCGGCAGTAGCCGCACCAGTTCGTCCCGAAGACCAGCAGGCTGGCCCCCGGCAGCGTGTCGATCTCAGCGCGCTCGGGCTGCTCCTCGCGGTACCCCAGATCCATGCGGCGAGCTTAGCCCTGATCCACCGATTTCCGCCTGCTGCGCGGCCCCATACGGGCGCACTGGCTGCGCCGACCACGCTCGAAAGACGACCCGGTCTGCCTTCGCGTGGATCGTCTTGCCATTGCACCCGTCTGGTGCCGCTCGCGACGGCGGCCATCGGTGGATCAGGGCTTAGTCGCCGAACGTGAGGTCATCCCACTGCGGCCAGGGCGAAGGGAAGGACGGCCGGGGCTCCGGCGCGCCGCAGCAGCCGGCCGGCCACCGTCATCGTCCAGCGCGAGTCGACCAGGTCATCCACCAGGAGCACCGGCCCGTGGAGGTCGGCCAGGCGCCGGGCCATCGCGGGCGGGACGGCGAAGCGGTGCCAGACGTCGCGGAGCCGGTAGGCGCTGTTCACCCCCGAGGCGAGGGAGGTCGCACCGTCGGTGAGATCGAGCGGGCCGAGGAGTTCGAGGCGTCCGGCCTGGCCGATTCCGGTGGCGAGCGAACTGACCAACTCAGGACGGCTCAGGCTGGGCAGCCAGGCGACCGCGCAGGGCCGCTGCTGCCAACCCCACTCGCGAAGCACCTGGAGACAGGCCCGCGCGAGCGGCGCCGGCACAGCGGTGTCGATGGGTCTTCCGTCCCGGTCGGCGGCGAAGAGTTCGCGGAGCGGTCCGCCCCAACCCAGGTCGGTGAGCCGGGCGACCACCCGTCCTTCCTCGACCCGCTCGGCGTCGGCGATCTTTCCGCTGACCGCCTTGTTCTCGGTGCGGACGTTCAGCCGATCCAAGCCGGCCGGCCACAGCTTGCGGGGTTCGAGCGGCACCCCCACCCGCTCCAAGGACACCTTGGTGGCCTCGCTCGACCGGATCGTCACCTCGGTGGGGTACCACGGCCCGGCGCAGGTGTCGCAGCGTCCGCACCGGGTGGCGTGCGGGTCGTTCAGTTCCCGGGTGAGGAACTCCATCCGGCAGCCGTCCAGGCGCTCATAGCCGAGCATCGCCTGCTGTTCGGCGACGCGGGCGGTCGCGATCCGCGAGTAGCGCTCGGCGTCGTAGGCCCAGGAGGCGCCGGTGCGCAGCCATCCGCCTTGGACGTACTCGACCACACCGTCCACCGCGAGCACCTTCAGCAGCAGTTCGAGCGGGCTGCGCCGCAGGTCGACGCGGGCCTCCAGCGCACCGACCGACAACGGTCCGCCGGCCTCATCCAGGGCGGCGAGGACGGCATCGGCCCTGGCCTGGGTGGGCATCGAACTGGTGGCGAAGTAGTGCCAGATCTCCCGATCCTCGATGCCGGGCAGCAGCAGGACGTCGGCCCGCTCGGTGGCGCGGCCGGCTCGACCGACCTGCTGGTAGTAGGCGACCGGCGAACTCGGTGCGCCGAGATGGACGACGAACCCGAGATCCGGCTTGTCGAAACCCATGCCGAGGGCCGAGGTCGCCACCAGCGCCTTCACCTCGTTCCGCTTCAGCGCGGCCTCCGCGGCCAGCCGTTCCTCGGTGTCGGTGCGGCCGGTGTACGGCAGCACCCGGTGCCCCTTCTCGGCGAGCAGGGCGGCGGTGTCCTCGGCTGCGGAGACCGTGAGGCAGTAGACGATCCCGCTGCCGGGCAGGGAGTCGAGATGCTCGGCGAGCCAGGCCAGCCGGCGGGCCGGCGTCCCCAACTCCAGGACGCCGAGCCGCAGCGAATCGCGGGCGAGCGCCCCGCGCAGGGTGAAGACGTCGTGACCGCCCACCGCCAGCTGCTCGGCGACATCGGTGACCACGCGGCTGTTCGCGGTCGCGGTGGTGCCCAGCACCGGGACCCCGTCGGGCAGGTCGGCGATGAGATCGCGGATCCGCCGGTAGTCGGGACGGAAGTCGTGCCCCCAGTCGCTGATGCAGTGCGCCTCGTCGATCACCAGCAGGCCGAGATTCCGGACGAGAGCCGGCAGTTGCTCGGCCCGGAAACGCGGGTTGACCAGGCGTTCCGGTGAGACCAGCAGCACGTCGACCTCGTCGGCGGCGAGCACCTGCCGAACCTCCTCCCAGTCGGTGACGTTCGAGGAGTTCATCGAGACCGCCCGGACGCCCGCCCGCCGGGCCGCCTCGACCTGGTCGCGCATCAGCGCCAGCAGCGGCGAGACGATCAGCGCCGGACCGGTGCCCCGACGGCGCTGGAGCAGTGCCGCGATGAAGTAGACCGCCGACTTGCCCCACCCGGTGCGCTGCACCACGAGCGCCCGGCGGCGGCCGGCCACCAAGGCCTCGATCGCCTCGAACTGGCCGTCGTGGAACTCCGCCTCCGGATTGCCGGTGAGATCGCGGAGGATCGCCAGCGCCTGATCGCGCAGCGGTGGGGGTGTGGTCGCGTCCATGGATCACAGGCTTCCACATGGCACTGACATTCTTGCCGGCTCGGCTCGGACGCCCCGCCGAAGCGCCGCTGAGCCCGGCTGCTCGCACAGCGTTTGTCAGTGCCGACCGACAGAGTCGATGCCATGGCGAAGGAGGCTCCGGATGAAGCAGACAGACAAAACGGCAGATGCCCCATGGCAGTCCAATCCTCCTCGAAGTAGGATTGACGCATGGCTGCATCAGTTGAACTCGAGAAGCACTCCATCACCATGCCGTCGGTGACCTCGGAGGGTGTGCGCGCGAGGGTTGGCGCGCGAGGCTTCTCGTCCTATGTCTCGGCCGCGGTGGCCCGACAGTTGGAGCGGGATGCGCTGGACGATGTGCTGGCACGAATGGAGGCGGCTCACGGGCCGGTCGACGAAGATGAGGTCGCGGCGATCCTGGACCGGTTGGCCACGTGATCGTCCGTCCGCAGTCGATCCTGCTCGACGCCGAGGCGCTCTCCGCGCTGGCCGCGGGCGAGCGGCGGATGCAGGCGTGGGCGACGGTCGCCCGCCGCACCGACTCGGTGCTCTACGCCTCAACCGCCACCCTGGCCGAGACCACGGACGGCTCGCCTCGCGATGCGGAGGTCCGGCGCGCGGTGAAGGCGATTCGCCTTCAACCTGTCACCGATGACGTCGGCTACCGGGCGGGCGCGTTGCGTGCCATGGCCACCGACGGACGTCGCAAGCCTCGCGATCTCACCGTCGACGCCCTGGTCGCGGCAACCGCGCTCACGCTGCCCGCCCCGGTCGTGGTGCTGACCTCCGATCCGAGGGATCTGGGACGTCTTCTCGACGGCACCGCAGTGCGCGTGGAGGCTGTCGGAAGCTGACGGGTGAGCGGGTCGCCTGGGCCGGAACTGGACGCGGCGCCGCCGGACGCCGACGATGGACCCATGCTTGAGACCGAGTCGCCCGACTACCCGGCTGTCGCCGCGCCGGAGGCGGCGACGCTCGGGACGCTGGCCGAGCTGGTGGTCGAGTGCCGGGCGTGCCCGCGGCTGGTCGCCTGGCGGGAGGCGGTGGCGGTCGAGAAGCGGGCGTCCTTCCGGGAGCAGACCTACTGGGGGCGTCCGGTGCCCGGGTTCGGGGACGCGGCGGCGCGGATCGTGATCGTGGGGCTGGCGCCGGCGGCGCATGGGGCCAACCGCACCGGACGGATGTTCACCGGGGACCGGTCGGGCGACTTCCTCTACGCCGGGCTGCACCGGGCCGGGCTGGCCAACCAGCCGACGGCGGTGAGCCTGGACGACGGGCTGGAGCTGACCGGCGTCCGGGTGACGGCGCCGGTGAAGTGCGCGCCGCCGGCCAACAAGCCGACCCCGCAGGAGCGGCGCAACTGCGCACCGTGGCTGGCGCGGGAACTGCAGCTGGTGGGGCCGTCGGTGCGGGTGCTGATCACGCTGGGCGGGTTCGGCTGGCAGGCGCTGCTGGAGACCCTCGGGGAACTGGGGTGGCAGGTGCCGCGTCCGCGTCCAGCGTTCGGGCATGGGGCGGAGGTCGTCCTCGTCTCGCCCGAGGGGCGGGAGGTGACCCTGCTGGGCTGCTTCCACGTCTCGCAGCAGAACACCTTCACCGGGAAGCTCACGCCCGCGATGCTGGACGACGTGCTTGAGCGGGCAGTCGAACTGAGCGGGTAGATCGTTGGGCGTCGAGGTCCAACCACGTCATCCCAGGCTTGACCCGGGATCTCGGCCAGCCACCGCGAGGTCGGAGATCCCGGGTCTGTTCCTCACACCGCTCACGCGGTGTTCGTCGAGACTCCTTCCTTCCCGCCACTGTCGTGGCGTGGCGGTCGTCGTCTAGCTCCGGGATGACGGTGGTGGGATAGGTCGGGATCTCGGCCGGCCACAGCAAGGTCTGAGACCCTGGTCGGGGCCCGGGGTGACAGTGGTGGGGTAGGTCGGGAGTTCGGCCGGCTACCACGAGGCTTGAGAGCCCGGTGGTGGGGTTGGTCGGGCAGGTGTGAGAGAATGGGTCTCAGAGCGCGGCTGTCGCGTCTCGACATCGCACCACATTCGTGCACCGCGCCGCTGGGTTCCCAGTGAGGACGCGAGCCGACTTGGACCGTGGTGAACCTCTGTAGCTGAAAGCTGTTTTTCCTTGTCACAAACTGAATCCGCGCCCGCGTCCTTTGCGTCGCTGGGCGTTCCCGCCGCGCTGATCCGCCCGCTCACCGAGCAGGGCATCAACGCACCCTTCCCCATCCAGACCGCCACGCTGCCCGACACCCTCGCCGGGCGGGACGTCCTGGGCCGCGGTCGCACCGGCTCCGGCAAGACGCTGGCCTTCGCGCTGCCGCTGGTCGCGCGACTGGCCGGGCTGACGAACGACCCTTCGACAGGCTCAGGG
>JAPUEM010000092.1 GCA_027492575.1 Propionicimonas sp. | reverse complement strand
CAGACCTTCCGCGGCATCGATCGGGAGAAGGCCGCCCAGGAACGCCGGCAGGCCGCCGCCGAGGTGAGTGCGGATTTCAGCACCGCGGACGACCTCGACACGGTGCTCGCCGTCGCCCAGCACGGCTTCAGCCTGCTCTTCGACGGCGGAACGACCGTCCAGCTCACCATCGGCGGGCGGCAGCTCTTCCTCAGCAGCGGCACCCTGGTGGCGCTCGACGATCTACCGGAGGCGGTGCGGCGGGGACTGGCCGGCCGTCGCAGTGCGGACGCGAGCAGCCGGCGTCCCGGCATCCTGCTGGTGCCGCCCAGCACGGCCGCGGACTGCCGGGCCTGGATCCAGTTCGAGCGGCCGAGACGGATCGGGCCGGACGAGATGATCGTCGCCGACCTGCTCGCCCAGGCTTTCGCGCTGGCGGTCGACGGCGTCCTCGCCGCGGAGCAGGCGGCCGACCGGGAGACCAACCTGGAACAGGCGGTGGAGAGCCACCGCCTGATCGGCCAGGCGGTGGGCATCCTCATCGAGCGGCATCGCCTCACCCCGAACGCCGCCTTCCACCTGCTGAAGGCCAGCAGCCACAATCGCAACCTGAAGCTGCGCGAGCTGGCCCGCCGGATGATCGAGAGCGGGCTGGAGCCGGACGACGCCTGACCACGGATTCGTGGGGGACCGGGCTCAGGCCGCCTCGGGTTCCTGCGGCTGCAAGTGGGCGCGGAGCCGTGCGAACAGCGCGCGCAGGAGCCGTGACACCTGCATCTGGGAGACCCCGAGCCGCTGGGCGATCTCGCTCTGCGTGCATTCGTCCACGAACCGCCATCGCAGGATCGACCGTTCCCTGCGGCTGAGCGTCCGGAGTGCGCGTCGCAGATCGAGGTGTTCGACGAGTTCCTCGATCGCGTCGCGATCGCTGCCCAGCGTGTCGGCGAACTGGGGGCCCTCCTCGCGGCTGGGCGCCTCCAGCGAGAGCGGACGATAGCCACCGCCCGCGGCGAGGCAATTCCGCAGTTGTTCGGGTTCGACGCCGAGATGCCGGCTGAGCTCAGGCACCCCGACGGACCCGCCGAGCAGTTGTTCGAGCGCCGCCCGGCTACGGACGGCCCGTGCCCGCAACTCCTGCACCTGACGTGGCGGCCGGATCATCCAGCCCTGATCGCGGAAGTGCCGCTTGAGTTCGCCGGTGATGGTCGGCACCGCGAAGGACGCGAACGACCCGCCGAGGCCCGGCTCGAAGCGACGTATCGCCAGCAGCAGAGCCGTCCGGGCGACCTGTACCAGGTCGTCGTGCTCCGTGCCGCGTCCGTCGTAGCGGGCGGCGAGCGAGTCGCACAGGGCAAGGTTGACTCGAACCAGTTCGTCGGTCAGGTGGTCGGTCTGCTCGGGATCCCGGGCGGCTTTGAGCGCGGCGAAAAGCTCAGCGGTGCGCTGCTCGCGTTGATTGGGGACGGGTGCCAGTGCGATTCCACGTGCCATGGCTCGCTCCGTTCTTGGAAGCGTCCGAGTCGGCACGTGGTTTGACCGCTCTGACCATTTCAGCTTTCCACGCAGGGAGCCCCAAATCAAGGATCGGGCCTGACTTTCGTCCTAAGTCTTGAGCATCATGCCTTGTCAAAGTGCGTTTTGGGCGTGCGTAAGCCCGGGTGGCCCGGAGTCGGCGTTGAGGCCGGACAGGGCCACCCGGGCGGAGCGGGGGTTGTGGGTGAAGCTGGACGGGGTGCGCTCAGCCCTCGGTCACGAAGGCGCTCGGGTCGCCGATGAACCGCTCGCGGCAGCCCTCGGAGCAGAAGTAGTACCGCTCGTCCCGGTACCCTTCCGAGGGGGCTGTCTGTGGGTCGGCCGGGGCGCCGCATACCGGACATTGCATCTGGGCCATGGTGGGCTCCTTTCCTGTCAGCTTCTCGATACCCCGGTGGCGGCATGACGAAACATCCAGGTATCGAGGGAGCAGGCGCAGCACCAGGAGAGGTGAGCAGCGAGGATGAGGATCAGGAAGCTCCCCCGCCTGGACTCGAACCAG
>JAPUEM010000091.1 GCA_027492575.1 Propionicimonas sp. | reverse complement strand
GGACCATCCTTCATCGTGGATCGGCCGGCGGCAAGACTCGCCAGCCGAGACCCGGAACGGCCCCCGACCAGCGCGGTGAGAAGGTGGGCAGGTGAGCAACTACCTGCACGGGCATCAGGAGTCGGTGCTGCGCTCGCATCGCAGCCGCACCGCGGAGAACTCGGCGGCCTACCTGCTGCCGGTGCTGCGGCCGGGCGACCGGGTGCTCGACCTCGGCTCCGGGCCTGGGACGATCACCTGTGATCTGGCCGGGCTGGTGGCCGAGGTGGTCGCGGTCGAGCAGACCGAGGCGGCCCTCGACCTGGCCCGGCAGGAAGCGGCGCGGCGAGGCGTCACCAACCTGAGCTTCCAGGCCGCCGACGCCCATCATCTGCCGTTCCCGGACGACAGCTTCGACGTGGCCCACGCCCACCAGGTGCTGCAGCACCTGCCCGACCCGGTGACCGCATTGCGCGAGATGGCCCGGGTCGTCCGGCCGGGCGGGTACGTCGCCGCGCGGGACAGCGATTACAGCGGCTTCCTCTGGCAGCCCCGCGTCCCGGCGCTGGACGACTGGCTCGCGCTCTACCTCGACCTCGCGCGCCGGGCCGGTGGCGAGCCGGACGCCGGACGCTGGTTCCCCACCTGGGCGGCGGCCGCCGGGCTGACTGACGTCCGGATCACCAGCAGCACCTGGTGCTACACCACCCCGGCCGAGCGCTCCTGGTGGGGCGAACTGTGGGCCGACCGCGCCGTCGCGTCGGAGTTCGCGCAGCGGGCGCTGGCGTCCGGAGTCACGTCCGAACAGCTGGAGCAGCTCAGCGCCGGCTGGCGGGAGTGGGCGCAGGCCGAGACCGGGCTCTTCCTCATCCCCCACGTGGAGCTGCTCGCCCGCGTCTGAGCCCCTAGGGACCGCTGATCAGGATCCCCGGATCGTCATCCCGGCGAAGGCCGGGATCTTTCGTCGGAGATTCCGGCCTTCGCCGGAATGACAAGGAAGCCGATGCGCCCTCGTCCATTGATCACTGCCGACCGGGGCGGCGGATGCGGTTGAGCAGCCCTCGGGCGGCGGCAGCGGGATTGGCGGCCGGACGTCCGGCGCCGGCTTCGACGCGCGGCAGGCCGGCCAGGTAGGCGGTGAGTATCTCGCGCTCATCGACGGCGAGGCCACCGGCGATGCGGCGGGCGCGCAGGCCGTCCAGCAACCCGATCAGGCCGCGGGCCTGCTTGGCGGGCTCGGCCACCTCCAGCAGTTCCAGGACGGATGACGCGGTGGCGATGAAGGCCCGCTGCACCTCGGGGCTGGTGGTGAGGGCCGCTTGGACCTCGGCGTCGTCGTGGTACTCCAGCAGGAGCAGGAGCCGGGCACGATACTCGTCGGCGTGCTGCGTGGTCGCGTCCAGTTCGTCCACCAGCAGGCCGGCGATCGAGGCCGGGGTGATCACCTCGGGCAGCCGGGGGGCGATGAGCTCACCCTCGGTACGGCCGGCGAGGTAGCCGACGATCAGGTTCACGAGCTCTCGGCGGGACCGGGCGTAGTACGAGGTGGAGCCCGTGGCCAGGCCCAGCTCCTCGTCGATCGCCCGGTGGGTCAGCGCGCGAGCTCCGCGGCTGCTCAGCACCCGCACCCCCGCTTCTGCGATCTGGGTCCGACGATCCGCCATGCTTCGCTCCTTCGCTCGGCCAGCCTTCCTCTACAGACAGAGAGGATATCCGGCCAGGGCGGCTCTGTTCAGCGATGTCAGACAGAGGGCCGGCCGTCTCGCTGCAGGTTGGTCGCTTTCAAGGCTGTGCCCGACCGGGATCAGGCGCTTCGCTGCACGACGGTTGTTCTCAGGCCGCTCGGCACGCCCAGAACAACTATCCCGACGCGAAGCCAGCACGCCTCACTGGGCACTCGCCTCAGAGCGACCATCCGGCAGCGAAGCCGGCGGGACGGCAGTGCTTGTCGCCGGATCGGACTGACCGGTCAACTCCTCAGGCAGGCAGGCTTCGCCCTCGCAGGCGGCTCCGGGGGCGCCCACCAGGGTGATGA
>JAPUEM010000090.1 GCA_027492575.1 Propionicimonas sp. | reverse complement strand
GGGGGTGGCGGAAGGGTGTGCGGGGGTGGCGGACGACCCTTCGTCAGGCTCAGGGATCGTCCGGGTGGGGGTGCCGCCGGCCTCGTCCGGGGGCACGGTCAGCGCCACAGGCCGTCCGCGGCCTGGAAGAAGGCCTTCCAGTCGCGGTTGCTGCGGGCGCGTTCCCGGACGACGTTGTCGACGTAGTGGCGCATCAGCCGGGCGTCCTCGTCCGATCCCTTGAGGGCGATGCCGACCAGTTGCTGGGCGATCTCGCCGGCGGTCACCGTGCCGTTGCCCAGGTAGCGGGCGGCCATGGACGCGGCGTAGGCCACGTTGACCGCCTCCGCGGTGGACATCACCGCCTCGGGCCGCTTCACCGGCGTCCCCGACTCGGTGGTGCCGGTGCGCAGATCGGCGAAGGCGGTCACCAGCACATCCAGCACGTCGGCCGACAGCGGCGGACGCTGCGCGCCCAGCTCGGCGTCCAGGGTGCGGGTGATCAGTTCCGCCTCGAACCGGCGATCCCGGATCGGCCGGACGGTCTCGAAGTTGAACCGGCGCTTCAGCGCCGCCGACATCTCGTGCACCCCGCGGTCGCGCAGGTTCGCGGTGGCGATCACGTTGAACCCGGGACGGGCCGCGACCCGCGCCTCGCCGCCCAGCTCCGGCACCATCAGCAGCTTCTCCGACAGCAGCGAGACCATGGTGTCCTGGATCTCCGGCGGGCAGCGGGTGATCTCCTCGAACCGGACGACCTTGCCGGCGGCCATCCCCTGATAGATCGGGGACGGGACGAGGGCCCGCTCCGTGGGCCCTTCGGCGATCAGCAGCGCATAATTCCAGGAGTACCGGATGTGATCCTCGGTGGTGCCGGCCGAACCCTGGACGGTCAGCGTCGAGGTGCCCGAGATCGCCGCGGCCAGCAGTTCCGACAGCATCGACTTGGCGGTGCCCGGCTCGCCGACCAGCATCAGCCCTTGCCGTCCCAGCAGCGAGACGATCGCCCGATCCACCAGCGGGTCGTCGCCGTAGAACTTGCGGGTCACCCCCAGCTGCGGCGACCCCAGCACGAAGGCCCGGACGGCCCGCGCAGACAGTTTCCAGCCCGGCGGCAGCTCGACCCCGGCTGCGGCGTCGGTCTCGGCCAGCCGGGCCAGTTCATCGGCGTAGCGGGCTTCGGCCGGCGGCCGCAGCTCCGTGCTGGGGTTGGGATCGACCATCATGCTCCCGTCTTCGTCGTGTGGTCGGCATGGTAGTGAAGGGTGGGCTTCATCGCAGTCCCAAGGCGGCCAGCAGGGCGGCGGCCTTCTTCTTGACGGTGGGTGAGAGGGAGGCGGTAGCGAGGTCGGCGAGGCCTGGCCAGGCGGCGTCCTCGGCAGGCAGCAGGCCGCGGCCTGCGGCTTCGCGCAGGGCGGGGGCGAACTCGGTGGCGACGTCGATCACCCGCACGACCCAGCGCGGTGGCTTTCCCGGCAGGGTCGCGGCATGCCGCAGCGAGCGGGTGAGCGCGGGGAAGATCGCGGGCAGCGCCTCGGGATGCCGCCCGAGGCGCCGTACGAGCGGGTACGGGTCGATCCCGTCGAAGCCGAGCAGGGTCTCCACGGCGGCCGTGATGCGCGCCGTGCCGAGGTCACCCGCCTCGATTGCGCCGTAGAAGTCGAAGGACGGGGTGTCCGGCTGCACGAACTGAGTGAGGCACAAGACCGTCACAAGAGTCTGGGAGAGCTGCCGGTCCTCCGCGCTACGACCGGGATCCTCCCGCCCGACGCCGGCGAGGAGCGCGCCCGCGGTGTGGCTGTAGCGCAGCCAGGTCGTCGCCCGAGCGCCGCCCGCGGCGGGCACCTGCTGTTCCTGCGTCAACGGATACGCCCAGTCCAGGCTGGTGATGAAGTGAGCCGAGCCGTCCTGCAGAAAGACGGTTGGTTCGAGGTAGGTTCCTCGCCGCCCGGCGCGTTCGACGATGGCGATCCTCGCACCGTCGGAGATCACGGGCGGGTCGGCGACCTCGGGCCAGGCGAGCGCGAACTCCTCGTCGCTCATCCGGGTCACGACCGGTGCAGGGGCCGCGGCCGCGACCGGCAGCAGCGCCACGAGTGCGCGGGCGGCGGCAACGGCTCTGGACGAGCCGCCGCGCTCGGCCAGAGCGCGCACGCTCGGCAGCGCGAGCACCTCGGCATCGACGATTCCCTGGTCGATGGCGGCCTGCGCTTCGGGAAGGAATCGGGTGAGCAGCTCCACGAGCGCGTCGACGCCGGGGGTGATCTTCGCCCCGCGCGTGGCGTAGGCGATCGTCTGGACCGCAAGCGGCCACACCACGCTCAGCATCCCCTCCTCGGCCAGCTCTGCCCAAGCGGTGGCCCGGGCCGCGAGCGACGAGATCTGGCCCTGCCAGCCCAGCCGTCGCGCGTCGGCGACCTCGGGCAGCAGCACCCCGTTCTTCCAGGCGGCGATGGCGGCATCCAGCGGCAGCGCATCCAGTCCGACGCTGTCCAGCAGTTGGGTGCTCGGCACCACCCCGTTGGCGCGGGTGCGGAGGGTCGCCGCGCTCTCGGCGCCGCGTTCGATGCGGGCCTCGGGCCAGGTCGGAAAGACCTGGAGCGGTGACCACAGGTACTCCGAGGTGAGCCGGGCCGGAAGCCCCTCGATCGCCGGGACGGGCTCGAGCGCCCGCGGGTAGGTGGCCTGCTCGTCCTCGAAGCCGGGGTGTACCAGTGGTTCGCGCAGCCAGTCGCGCATCACCTCACCGACCGGACGCGGGACGGTCGTGCCGTCCTGCAGCAGGATCGGCAGGGTCGAGGTGGTGAGTCGTTTCGTGACGGCCTCGGTGAGCAGGTCGAGGTCGAGACGGGGCAGCGCCAACTGCAGATCCGCCTCCAGGGCTTCGACCCCTGCTTCGGCGTAGGCGTCGAGCCGCGCGGCGAGGTCGGCCGGGTCGATGCGGTAGTCGTCCCAGGAGGGGGTCGACAGCAGCATCGGGACGCTGCCCAGGCGCTGGAAGACGCTCGCATTGCGGGCTGGGCCGATCATGCGGGTGGTGCTCCACCTGCTGGTCGCAGGAGAGTCGAGATAGCGGCTCGTGCTGCCCTTCACCCAGTCGGCCGCCCCGATGAGACCGGTGTGACTGTGGTTCTTGACTCCGCGCAGGGCGGTGCGTGCCGCCTCCGGATCCTTCCGGGCCAGTGCGTTCGCGATGGTCAGGAACCGTTCTCCGTCGAGGGTGAGCGCCTCGGCCTTCGCCACCACAAGGATCGACGCCAGCTCGCTCAGGCGACCCACGCTCACCTCGCCCGCGTCGAAGCGCGGCACCGGAGCGAGCGGCGGAGTCGGACGCCACAGCCCACGCACCGGTTCGGGAGCCTCCTCGCCGACTACCTGCGCATCGAGCTGCCAGGCCGCGACGAGCGCTTCGGCACGGGCGCGCAGCCTGCGGTCCTTCGCGGTGAGCAGGGACGCCACCGACTCGGCCACCAGCGTCCGCGTCCGCGCGCCGGGCGGCGACAGCGCGGCGGCGCGTTCGAGCAGTTCGGTCTTCGCTTTCGTGCTCTTGGCGAGCAGCCCCACGAGCATCGCCTGCCCGACCAGTTCGTCGTCACCGGATTCCAGCAGCATGGGGGCGAAGCGGCTGATGATCGCGTTGTCACCGAGGGACATCGCCGAGATCAGCACCCCCGAGCGCTCCAGCAGCCAATCCCGCTCGGCCCCCAGGGCGTCGACCAGCACGGACGCCCACGCCACCCGGTCGGAGGGGCGCTGGGCCTGCTCCATCGCGAACAGCACGAGGTCTCGGGCCTCGTCTACGTCGATCCAGCCGCGCGCGATGCCCCCCAAGAGCAGAGCTCTCGCGCCTGGCGCGCCGTAGGAAGGCGGGTTGCCGCTGCGCAGGGCCGCGCGCAGATGCTCCGTGAAGCGAACCGCGATCACGTCCTCGGGAACGGCGTCCGAGCCGCCGAAAGCACCCGAGTCGTCGAGGGTCTCCGTGGCGGCATTCGCCCAGCTCTCCAGATACCCGATGCTCTCCGGCAGGTCGGCACCGCTGTACGCCACCGCGTAGATCAATGCCTCGGTGCCCCAGCCGCGACGATAGCCCTCCGCGAAGCTCTTGGTGAAAGCCGGCCCGCGCGAGGCGATCAGCGCACCGCGCAGCGCTGAAGGGTAGCGAGGGGCCGTCGGGAGCACCGCGATCGCGCGGCGCACCGGCACCCCCACCCGCACCGCGAACGCTCCGAGCAGATCCTCGTCCACGTCGATCCACGAGATCCAGCCGTAGGTATTCGGAGCGGTCTCGCCGAAGCTGCCCCACGCCCCCTTGACGAGCCCCGCCTTCGCGATGCGCTGCTGCTCCGGGGTGCCCAGCGGCAGCCGCATGACCTCATCGGGACGAGCGGCGTCCCAGCCGAGTTCCCGGAAGACCGCGATCGCGGCGGCAAGGGCGGCGGGGATCGTCATGTCGTCCCTTTCGCGTCGAGCTTGGTGGAAGCGGGTGAAGCGGCGATGACGGGCACGGCGATGCCGACGGCGAGGGCGTGCGCACAGGGGCCGCGGCGGGCGCCGTACCGCAGATACCAGGTGCAGGTGCAGCGACATCCCTCCCCGGTGCCGGCCACGCGGTGCACGCCATTGCCACCGTCGACCAGCCACTCCGGTTCGAGCGCGCCCGGCGCGGTCACGGGGGTGACCGCGCCCGGCCGCGCGGCGATGAGTCGCGCCCGCACCAGCCGGGGGTTGTCGGCCTGCACCCGGTCCGGATCGTCGGGCAGCTCACGATGGAAATAGGCCGTTTCGCGGATATCCCAGCCGACGCGACCGGAGGCGGCCAGCACCGCCAGGGCCGCCCGCACCGACGCTTCGCTGAGCGCGGCATCCCGCGCCAGACGGCCAAGGTCGATCACCGGCTCGAACGCCAGCAGCGCCGAGATCAGCGCCGCGTCGTCGAGCACGCCGGGGCTCGCCAGCGCGGTCAGCAGGGCGCCCTCCCCCGAGTACCCGCGCGTGACCGTCTCGGTGAGCGTCAGCAGCATCCGGGCACCCGGCAGCGTGACCTCGACCGCCGCGGCCCCCGGCTCGCCGTCGGCGGGGCCGTAGACGGTCATCCCGCTCTGCAGGGTGAGCAGCCGCTTCAGCGCCGTGAGCCGGTTGAGGCCGTCGACCCACACCGCTGCCGGGTCGCGACGGGTGGCGATCCGCACCCCGGTGCGCGACGGGACCAGCCACCCGGAACGGCCGGTTCCGGTCACCGGTGGGAGCCCGGCGATGAACGTCCGAGCGGCGGCGGCCGGAACCTCGAAGCGTGGCACGAGCACCGTGTGCAGTTCGGCGGCATTGCCGAGCGCACGGATCCACCGATCCGGCATCTCGACCACGCGCTCGTGCGCCGTCCTCGTCGGTGTGGAAGCCGTCAACCCGGCATCGCCCACGTCGAGGTGCAGCAACTCGTTGTCGGTGACCAGGGCGAGAGCCTGACGCATCTCCGGCCCGATGTCGACGTTGGTCGTGCCGTGCCCGATCTCCCCGCCGTCGAGACCGGCGCCCAGCACGTCCAGCCGCGCGTAGACGCTGTTGTCCGCGGAGAAGACCTCCGCGCGCAGACGGTCGCCGTGCGCGGTGAGCACCGGGTCGCGCAGGCTCGTCGGCGTGAACTGGAAGTACCGCGTCGCCGTGATGTCCGCGAGCGTGAGCAGGCCCTGGGTGAGCGAGCGCGGAGACGTCGCGAAACCATGGAAGAAGCTCGGCGAACCCTCCACGCCGCGCGGGGTCAGCGCCGGCGCGAGCCCCAGCGCCAGGCCCTCACCACCCGCGCGGGACGCGGTGGTGAAGACCCGGGTCATCAGTAGGCCGCCTTCTTCTGGTAGTCGGCGTCGTAGGGGCCGAGCGCGGCCACCGCGGCGTAGTCGGCGTAGCACTCCGCGACCAGGACGTCCGGAACCTGGTCCAGCCGGACGGTCCGGCCGCGGCGTTCGAAGGAGAGCGACTCGGTGGCGCAGGCGATGTTCTCCTCCGGCAGGAAGGAGCCGGTGAACTCCAGCACGGCGATCAGCCCGACGCTGGTGAACGACTTCGTGTAGACGCTGAACCAGCCGCCGTCCTCGGCGCCGCCCCGGGTGTAGCCGCGTTTGCCGGCGACCCCGCGGAAGCTGAAGGTGTCGGTCAGATGCCCCTTCAGATCGGTCAGCGAGGTCGCTCCGGCGGCGTAGGCGGGTGCCGTCGCCGACAGCTGGTCGAAGAGCGGTGTCACCTCGTAGTCGGTCAGGTGGGCGCGCCAGGCCGCCGCCTCGGCGTCACTGCCCAGCACCCGGTGCGCGAGCTGCACCTCGGAATCCGGAGCGAGCTCGATCGGCTCGTCCTCGGCGTCGATCAGCTCGCCGTCCTCGGTCGGACGGAAGGCGCGGGTACCGTTCGGGGCCACCTCCAGCCAGATCAGCCGGCTGACCAGCTGGGACATCAGCGGATGCTCCAGCAGGTATTCGCGCCAGTCGGCGACCTTCCAGCGGCGCTGAATGCACATCGCCTCGTACAGCCGGGCGGTCTGCAGGGCGAGGACGGCCTTGAGCTCCTTGCGCGAGACGGTGAGCTGCTTCTTGGTCTCCGCGGCCACCTCGGCGTCGTCGTCCGACCGCGGGGCGGGCAGCGCCTTCAGCGGCTTGCCGTCGGCGTCGGTCAGGTCGATGCCGTACTTGGCGTTCACCCGTCCGAGGAACTCGCGTGGCCCGTAGCTCAGATGTAGCAGCCGATCCTCGCTGAAGCCGGCCGACGGGATCGTCCGGTCGGCCAGCTCGTCCGGCGACCAGCCACGCGCGTCGGCCAGCCGCTCGACCAGTTCCAGCGCCTTCGCCTGGACGGAGGCCTGCTTGAACCGCCGCGAGATCGAGAGCAGCAGCTGGATGGCCGCCGGATCGCCGTTGGCGTAGAGCGTGTGCACCAGCGCCTCGACCTGCGAGCGCCGTCCGCCGTGGTTGCGGATGTAGGCCTGCACCGCGTTCGCCACCTCGATGCCGGGCATCCGCGTGGTGAGCGCCAGCATCCCCTTGTCGGCGGTGGCCGAGCCGAGGTACTGGCCCTGGTGGTAGCGGTAGGCCTGCGCCACGTGATCCTCCACCGACCGCGCGGCTTCGGCTTCGGCGGAGCGCAGCCAGGCGTCATTGGCGTTCTTGTAGGTGCGGACCCGCTGCAGCGCGTCCTGGGCGCCCTGCCAGTGGCGGGGTCCCATCGCCGCGGCGTGCGCACGGCTGTCCGCCTCGGCCGGATGGCTGGTGTCCCGTGCGATCCAGGAGCGCAGCGCGTGCCGTCCGACGGCGGTGGCGCTGTCGGAATCCAGCAGCGACAGATAGCGGTCGAAGAGGCCGGTGCCGTCCGGATCCTTCAGCTTCACCGCGAGGACGAACCACCAGCGCAGGATGGCGGGGTCGACCACAGAGCCGTCGGCCCAGCGGGCCGGCGGCAGGTGCTCGAGATCGAACCATGCCATCGAGGTCGGCGGCTTGGCCCTCAATCCCTTGACGGCCTCGGCCAGCAGCGCCGCGGGTGCCAGGTCGGCCGAGATGTCGTCGCCGAGGTTCTCCAGGGCGGTCAGCATGGCGGCGCGGGCGGTCGGACGGGTCTCCTTGGCCAGCGCCGTCCGCAGCGGGGCGATGCCCTCCGACGAGCCGAGCTTGGCGATCCAGTCGGCCGCGGCCGCGCGGATCTCGCCCTTGCCGTCGGACAGACCCTGGGTGGCCAGGGCGAGTGCGGCGGGGTGGCTGTGCAGCGCCGCCTGGGCGAGCGGACGGTTGGTGCGCGACTCGCTCAGCGCCACCTGGGCCACCAGCGGCAGCAGGTCGGCCGGCAGTTGCGGGACGCGCGCCAGCACTCCCAGCGCCGAGGTGACCGACGCGGCGTCCCCGCGCAGCCGCTGCGGCAGGATGTGCGGCCGCTCAACGAACCACGGCCAGGCGGATTCGGCGTCCCAGCCGCAGGCGAAGTCGGCCAGCTCGTCCTCGCTGATCCCCTGCTTCCCGAGCTGGTCGGCATGCACCCCGGCGCGCCGCACGGCGTCCTCCACCACGCGGAAGTCGACCTCCAGGTTCGCCCGCAGCCGGATCACGCCGGTCAGGTACCGCGGGTGCTCCATCCGCCGGATCCGCAGCAGATGGATCAGGTTGAGCGAGGGGGCGGCGTCTGCGATCCACCAGGTGTTGTAGCGCTTGGCCAGCCTCGCCTTCTGCGACTTCCCGTTGGCGGCGGCGACCAGTTCGGTCAGTTCCGCCTCGGGGACGTTGCGGGCGCGCTCGGCGGCCTGCCGCAACCACTTCTGGTCGGAGCCCTCACCGCGGCTGATCTCGCCGGCGAGCTTGGCGCGCAGTTCGTCGATCACCGCCTGCCCGGCCGGAACGTCGGGGAGCGGCTCGAAGGGCGGCAGTTCCAGCGGTTCCTCCGCCACCTCGACGTCGATCGCGTCCCGTCGCTGGGCGGCCTGGTCGACCAGGGTGGCGATCTTTGCCCCCGCCGCGACCGCCTCGTCCAGCAGGGCCGCGCCGGCCGCGTCGCGTCCCAGCAGGTTCACCAGGTCGGCGCCCCGGGCGACGGTCGCCTTGGCCAGCACCGGACGGACGGCTTCGGCGCGCACTCCGGCGGGCAGCGCCTCGAAGGCCTGCAGGGCCGCCGTCCGCGGGCCCTTCGCGGTGTCCAGAGTGAGGGCCGCCACCACCGGCGCCAGCGCCACGTTCACCGCGGGCACAGCCAGGGCCCGCTCCATCAGCAGGGTTCGGCCGGCCGCGGTCAGCTTGCCGGCGAGGGCCGGGGTGAGGAGCCGTCCGTGCTGGGCCAGCAGGTCGTCGAAGCCGCGCAGATCGTGCGGTTCGAGGTGGTGGTAGTAGCTGTCCGGTCCGGTCTGAGCGAGGGCAAGGATCGCCAGCGCCGGGGCGTCGGTTCCGGCGTCCGTGGTCAACAGGGTGACGACGAACTCGGCCGACCACTGGGGCAGCCGCTTGGCCACGATCTCGGCGTCGCTGTTGCGGTCGGGGAAGGTGGCCACCACGTCGTTGACCAGCGCTGTCGCCCACTCCGGGACGCCGGCCACGGTGCGATTGACCTCGAAGGCGAGGGCGGTCAGCAGCCTGCCGAAGCGGACCAGTTCGGCCGGATCGGGGGACGAGGCGTAGTACAGGTTCCGCGCCCGCGGCACCTGGTCGGGCTTGAGGACGAGCTGCTTCCAGGCCTTCGTCGCGGCCTGCTGCGGCCACCACCAGCCGTCCAGCCGGCCCGGGTTGTGCATCAGCTGGACCAGATCGGTGCTCTTGGCCTGCTCGAGCTCGTGCAACACCTCGGCCCCGCGGCCGTCGTGCACGTACGCCACGCAGCGGTCGTGCAGCGACTGCGACCGGGCCTGCAGCGGACGCAGCGCGTCCACCAGTTTGGAACTGGGCTGATTGCCGCCGAAGATCTTCTTCAACGCATCGAACACGGGTTCCTCACTTCATGATCCTGGCCGGTGAGATCCCGGGTCTTCGCCCGGGATGACGGAGGTAGGGGGCGAACACGGGTCACCTTGCCTACCGCTGAGACCTCGGGTCAAGCCCGGGGTGACGGGGGTGGGAACGTCGAGCACGGGCCTACTCCACCAGGGTCCAACCGGATTTCACCTTGTCGGCGACCAGTTCGTCGGCCATCGAGAGCACCTGGCCCTCGTCGTCGGAGATCCGGACCTCGGTGGCCAGCGGCGCTGCCCGTCCGCTGCTGAAGTTGCTGTAGGCCAGCACGTAGCCGGGGTAGCCGGCGGGCTTGTTGGTGCGCCAGACCAGGAACTTCTGCACCATCAGCTTGCCTCCCATCCGCTTGGTGTAGACCTCGCGGCGCAGCACGGTGGCCGGGTTCGCGGTGCCGGAGGGCTCCTGCTGCGGGGGGAGCGGCCAGCTCCAGTACTGCTCGATCTGCTCCAGCCGGACGTCCGCACCGGCGGCCGCCTTGTCCTCGCGGACCCGGACGAGCACCGGGTGCAGGATGCTCAGCCCGGTGGCGGTGCCGGTGCGCGACCAGCCGCCGGCGAACTCCAGCAGCGGGTTGAAGACCGGCCCCGAGGGCGATTCGAAGAGCACGTCGTTGATCTTCAGTTCGATGGTCAGTTCGGGCCGCACCATGTGGAAGGCGACGTGATTGGTGTCGGTCTCGATGTAGCTGCTGGCGACCTCGGTGGGGCTCAGCCGGGCGTGGAGTTCGCTGCGGATGACCTCGTTGAACCCCGAGCCGACATGCCCGACCGGCTGGTAGCGGCCGTCCGGTGTGGTCAGGGCGACCAGCAGGGAACGCACCTGCCCGGCCTTGTCGGGGTTCTCCGAGTAGCCGATCACCGCCACGTCCAGGGTGTAGACCGGCTTCACCTTGTAGACGAACGGCAGATCGGTGCGGACGACCAGGCCTTCGGCGCCGCCCTCGGCCACCCAGCTGGTGCAGAGCTCGGCGACCTCGCGGCTGCTGGCTGCCGCCACCATCTCGACCGGATGGACGAGCGCGCCGGTGAAGACCTTGCTCAGCCAGCCGTGGGTCTCGGTGTAGGAGCCGGGACGATGCTCGTCGCCGTCCAGGCTGACGATGTCGAAGACCGCCAGCCGCAGCTCGCCGTGCCGGGCCGGGTCGGCCAGCACCGCCGAGACGTCGAAGACGCGCGTGCGTCCGGCGTCCTCCGCCACGTACAGCTCGGACGGGATCACCGCCTGCGTCACTCCGGCCGCCTGCAGCCGCGCCAGCGCCTCGTCGTGGACGGCCAGGCCGAGCCGCACCCGTCCGCCGGTGTTGACCGTATATAGAGAGACACCGTCGTAGAAGAGGACGGCGAGCTCGCCGTCGTACTTGCGGGTCACCTGGTAGCCGGTGCCGCCGAGGCGGTGTTCGATCTGCTCGGGGTTGAGGCTGATGTACCGCTTGCAGACCAGCTGCTTGTAGTCGGTCACCGTGGCGCCCGACTCGGGGCAGACGGCCTTGGCCTCGCCCTCGAGATAGCCGGGACGTTCGGTGAGCAGACTGTGGTCGAGGCTCATTCCGGATCTCCCTTCGGCAGCGGGCGGAGTTCGAGGTTGCTCAGGTGCAGCAGCAGGCAGTAGCGGTCGCCGTCCACCCGTCCCTCGAGGAAGCCGCGGTAGGGCTCGCCGCCGGTGGTGAGCACCAGCGGACCGGTGCCCTGCGGGCCGGAGCCGACCAGCCGCAGCGCGCGTTCGCCGGCGAGTTCCCGCGCCATCTGGAAGAGGAAGTCAAAGGTGAGGCCGTTGGTGTGCCGCAACTGGTAGCTGCGTGCGAAGACGAACCGGCGGATCGCCTCCGCCTTCGGGATCGACCGCTTGCTCCACACGATCGGGGTCTCCCCGGCCACATTGCTGGCGGCCCGGGTGAGTTCGCGGCGTTCCTTCTCCTGCCCGGCGGCGTCGTAGACCACCTGCTCCAGCCGCACCCGGTAGACGACCTCGCCGTCGGCGGAGACGTAGACCTTCAGCGGACGGTCGAGGAACCGGCCGGCGACCTCGATGTCGATCTCCGGATCGGAGTCGACGATCGCCTGACCGACGGCCTCCAGGTCGCCGAACTGCGCGGTCAGGGCGTCGACGGTGGCGGTGGTCTTCACGTAGCGGACGGTGCGCGGACGGGTGCCGTCCGGCAGCAGGTAGCTGACCCGCTCGGGCTTGGGGGCCGGCTCGAAGCCGATCTCGGCGTCGCGTTTGGCGGCATTGGCCAGGTTGAGCTTGCGCATCTGCCCTCCTAGAACATTCCGAAGTCGAGGTCGTCCAGTTCGTCGTCCTCGGCTTCCTCGTCGAGGTCGGCGGTGGCGCCGTCCAGGCCGAGCCACTCGTGTTCGAGCTTCTGGCCCACGAGCATGAAGGCCGTCGGGCCACTGGCGAGGATGAAGGCGTCGCTGCCGGAGGGCCCGGCCCGGAACCGGTACTCGAAGCCGTAGATGCTGTCACCGAGGGCGGCGATCAGCCCTGGGTCGTCGCCCAGCTCGTAGACCGCGCTGACCGCGGTGTCCAGCAGATCCTCGGCGGAGGCAGTGCGTTCCAGCACGATCGCGGCGTCGAAGCTGGAGGGCGCCGAGCCCAGTGCCGTCCCGTCGGTGCCGGTGGGGACGAGTTCGCTGCGGTCCACCCAGCTGCCGTCGGGGCCGAGCAGCCCCATGCCGCTGCCGCCGGCGGGGATCAGCAGGGTGCCGCTCGGATCGACCAGCACCAGCTCGCACGGGTTGCCGTCGGCGTCGAGGGCGACCGTCTCGGTGCGTCCGTAGAGCTTGGCGCGATCGAGCTTGGCGGGTTCGGTGGCGTACTCGCCACCGGCGAGGGCGAAGTTCAGGGTGCGGGCCAACGTTCTCTCCACACGGTAGGGGGCATTCCGGCCAGCGTAGTGGGCCGAGTGTCCGACCGGCACCCCACCGACCGTACCCGTGATCATCTTGTCCCCCTTTATGTTGTCTCCCCTTCTGCTCACTCGCAGCCTGCGGCGGACCAGGGACGGTCCCGCGGCTCTCTCCCGCCGACCGCCTTCTGCACAAACTGGGCGATTCAGGTCGAGTGCGTGCACAGCGCACGCAGTAGACCGAATTTGCCCGGTTTGTGCAGGAGGGACGCGGGCTCGTGGTGGGTTCAGGGTCGGCTCGGGGATGATCCGGCTCGGTGCGGTGTGGCGCATCGGTCAGAATGGAGGGGCAAGTCGTACGAGTGGAGGACGAACATGACCGACCAGACCCCCGAGGACGTCGTCGACGCCGAGCTTGTCGAGACCGAGGTGATCGATGCCGAAGTGCTCGGCACCGAGACCGAGCCGATCGAAGCCGATGTGGCGGAGGTCGAGGTCGTGGAGGCCGAGGCAGGGCCCGAAGCCGTCGCGCTGGATCTCGGGGATGAGAGCCCGGACGCACCGGTGGGCACCGACTTCGATGTTGTCGCGACCGCCGAGCCGACGGAGGCGACTCCGGCCGGCGACTTCGAGCTGGCCTCCCCGCCCGCCGCGGCCCCGGTCGTCACGGTCGAGCCGGTCGAACAGGCCGCACCCACACCGGCCCCCGCGGCGCCGGCACCGGCCGCGCCCACGGGCGGCAGCTTCCTCGACCTCCCGCCGCTGCCCGATCTGAACTACCCGGCGCCGACTCCGCCGCCGGCCTCGCCGTATCCGCCGCCTGCGCCGTCCTACCCGAAGGCGGCGAACTACCCGCAGACCGACTACGCCCCGTACCCGGCCGATTACAGCCAGCAGGTCGCCGGCCAGGCCTACGGTCACGGCGCGCCCGCCGCCCAACCGGGCCCGGTGGACGTGCCGAACCCCTACGGTGCGCCGACCGGTTTCGGTCTGGCGCCCTATCAGCAGACGGCGCCGACCGGCGATCTCACCTCGGCCTCGGCCGCGCATTGGGGTGCCCTGGTGGCCAACCTGTTCACCGGCACCGGCCTGGGCTTCCTGGTGCCGCTGATCATCCTGCAGACCACCGGCAAGACCGACCCGTTCGTCCGGGAGAACGCGGTGCAGTCGCTCAACTTCAGCCTCACCATGCTGCTCGGCATGGTCGTCTCGCTGGTGCTCCTGCTGGTCTTCGTGGGCATCGTCGGCCTCATCGTGATCCCGATCCTGACCATCATCCTGCAGATCCTCGGCTCGATCGCGGCCGGCCGGGGCGAGGTCTACCGCTACCCGATCAGCATCCGCTTCGTGAAGTAGGCGGAGCCGACCCGTCCCGCGTCCCGTAGGATGCGGACGTGGCTTCAGACGAGTTCGACCTGCTGGAAGCCGACCACCCACCCCGCGACGCCTGCGGCGTCTTCGGGGTGTGGGCGCCGGAGGAAGAGGTCGCCAAGCTGACCTACTTCGGGCTGTTCGCGTTGCAGCATCGCGGCCAGGAGTCGGCCGGCATGGCGGTGAGCAACGGCGAGCGGATCATGGTCGTCAAGGACATGGGCCTGGTCTCGCAGGTCTTCGACGAGCCCTCGCTCAGTTCGCTGCAGGGCTACCTGGCCGTCGGCCACTGCCGCTACTCGACCACCGGGGCCTCCACCTGGGGCAACGCCCAGCCGACCTTCGTCGCGACCGCCACCGCGGGCGGCCTGGCGCTGGGCCACAACGGCAACCTGACCAATACCGACGAGCTCGAGGCCTGGCTGGCCGAGCTGCACACCGGTCAGGTCGTCCCGCGCAAGGACCGGATGGATTCCACCTCCGACACCGCGATCCTCACCGCCCTGCTCTCCGCCTTCTCCGCCGACGGGCTCGAGGCGGCCGCGCTGGCCGTCCTGCCCCGGCTGCTGGGCGCCTTCTGCCTGGTCTTCTGCGACGAGCGGACGCTCTTCGCCGCCCGCGACCCGCAGGGCATCCACCCGCTGGTGCTGGGCCGGCTGCAGGGCGGCTGGGTGGTCGCCAGCGAGACCGCCGCGCTGGACATCGTCGGCGCCACCTTCATCCGCGAGGTCGAGCCGGGTGAGCTGGTGACCATCGACGCGGACGGCCTGCGCAGCCAGCGGTTCACCGAGCCCGCGCCGCGCGGCTGCGTCTTCGAGTTCGTCTATCTGGCCCGTCCGGACAGCCTGATCACCGGACGCCGGGTGCAGTCGGTGCGCACCGAGATCGGACGGACGCTGGCCATGGAGGCCCCCGCCGACGCCGACCTCGTCATCCCCACTCCGGAATCCGGCACCCCGTCGGCGATCGGCTACGCCGAGGCGTCCGGCATCCCCTACGGACAGGGGCTGGTGAAGAACTCCTACGTCGGCCGCACCTTCATTGAGCCGAGCCAGACCATCCGGCAGCTGGGCATCCGGCTGAAGCTGAATCCGCTGCGCGACGTGATCGAGGGCAAGCGGCTGGTGGTCGTGGACGACTCGATCGTCCGCGGGAACACCCAGCGGGCGCTCGTCCGGATGCTGCGGGAGGCGGGCGCCGCCGAGGTGCACATCCGGATCGCCTCGCCGCCGGTGCAGTGGCCGTGCTACTTCGGCATCGATTTCGCGACCCGCGCCGAGTTGATCGCGCCCGGTCTCGAGGTGGACGATATCCGCCGCTCGCTGAACGCCGATTCGCTGGCGTACATCAGCCTGGAGGGGCTGGTGGCTTCGACCGGCATCGCGAAGCGGCGGCTGTGCACGGCCTGTTTCGACGGGGATTATCCGGTGCCGATCCCGGTGGGACGCGCCCGGCATCTGGGCTTGGAGGTCATCGATGGCTGAATCGGCGTACGCCGCGGCGGGGGTCGACATCGAGGCGGGTGATCGTGCCGTCGAGCTGATGAAGGCGTCGGTGGCACGCACCCGGCGTCCGGAGGTGCTGGGCGGGCTGGGCGGTTTCGCAGGCTTCTTCGACGCCTCGGCGCTGGCCCGCTACGACCACCCGGTGCTGGTCACCTCGACCGACGGTGTGGGCACCAAGGTCGCGATCGCCCAGGCGATGGGGGTCTACGACACCATCGGCTTCGATCTGATCGGCATGCTGGTCGACGACCTGGTGGTGACCGGCGCCGAGCCGCTCTTCGTCACCGACTACATCGCCTGCGGCAAGGTCTTCCCCGAGCGGATCGCCGCGATCGTTGACGGCATCGCCCGCGGCTGCGAGGCCGCCGGCGCCGCCCTGCTGGGCGGCGAGACCGCCGAGCACCCGGGGCTGCTGGGCGTCGACGACTTCGACGTGGCGGGCGCCACCACCGGGGTGGTCGAGAGGGCTCGGATTCTCGGGCCGGAGCGGGTCGTGCCCGGGGATGTCGCGCTGGCGCTGGCGTCCTCCGGGCTGCACTCGAACGGCTATTCGCTGGTGCGCCACGTCCTGCTGAACCAGGCGGGTTGGTCGCTGGAACGCCACGTCCCCGAACTGGGACGGACGCTGGGCGAGGAGCTGCTCGAACCCACCCGCGTGTACGCCAAGGCCTGCCTCGAGGTGACCCGCACCGCCGAGGTGCACGCCATGAGCCACATCACCGGCGGGGGACTGGCGAACAACCTGGCCCGCGTGCTCCCGTCCGGCGTCGAGATGGTGATCGACCGGACGACTTGGAGCCCGGCCCCGATCTTCGGCCTCGTCCAGTCCGTGGGCGCCGTGTCTCAGCCGGACGTCGAAGCCACCCTCAACCAGGGCGTCGGCATGATCCTGCTGCTCCCCGCCACCCAGGCCGCCTCCGCCCAGGCCACCCTGGCCGGCTTCGGCATCGACTCCTGGATCGCCGGCCAAGCAGTAGCCGCCGAGGGCGCCGGCTCCGTCCAGATGGTCGGCACCCACCCCTAGCC
>JAPUEM010000089.1 GCA_027492575.1 Propionicimonas sp. | reverse complement strand
CTGACGGAGGAACGAAGAAGCCCGGATTCGTTGTTTGGTTCGAGTTCGCACGTGTCGCCGATCAGGGGCTCCGGATCAGGTTTGGCTGTGCTGATCACCAACTCTCCACCGAGCTTGGGCTCAATCCGTGTGAGGGCGTCCCTCGTGCCGTTGATCGCCCAAGTCGGGCCCAGGAGTGCGGCGTCCGCATCGCCCATATTCACGTGGGTTCTCAGCCGGTCATGGCTCTCTGCCCGATCGGCGTCGGTGCTGAACACCATGAACACGTCCTGGCCCGAGCAGCTACCGCGCTCCGCGTCCTCGGCTGACCACTCCGGACAGACGTAGCCTGCTTCGATGGCGGCGTCCCGGAGTTCCGTCAGTGACCAACTTGCGGCTGTCGGCGTGCTTGTGGACGTTGAGCATCCCGCGACCAGGAGAAGGGCGGCAAGGGTTCCAGAAAAGCGATTCATTAACGCGGCCTCCTGAGGCGTGGTGGGGGCACTGTTGCGCAGGCCCGACGGCAGTGTCCGCTGGGGCCCGCGCAATAGCGCGACGTCATGCTATTCGGTCGAGAAGGTCACCTTGGAGATGCCGCGGATGATGACAAGCTGCCCATCCTGCAGCTGAACGGAGACCTCGGCCACGCCGTACTTGCCGCCGAGGATCTCGTTGACATCGGGCCAGCCGCTCTCGTCATAGACGATGAAGTTGCCGGACTGGCCCTTTTTCGGTGTCGCGACATAGTCTCCCGCCGGGATGTCGATTCCTACCCACCATTGACCCGCGCCGACCTTTTTGGAGAGCTTGGTCTTCGCAGGGGTGAAAGTGGCCTTGACACCCCTCAACTCGACCTTGTATCCATCCAGGACATCGACGGTCACGGAAGGCACGCCGTAGCGACCCCCAAGAATCTCATTGACCACATTCGTGTCGTCGGAGTCATACACGAAGAGGTTGCCCGACTGGCCTTTGCCGGGAGTGATGACGTAGCGACCGGGCTTGAGCTTCTTCGGAACCGAGTGCTTGCCCGCGCTCAGGGTCGCCTTCTTGGCGGAGGAATTGTCTCGGCCTGAGACCGCAGGAGTCTCCTCTGCTTCGTCCTCTGGCTCTTCGGACTCCGGCGCTTGCGGGGTTTCTTGCGCTTCGGTGGGGCTGGGCTCTGAGGTCGGCTCGGGTGAGGAGTCAACGGGCGGGGTGCTCGTCGCTGGGGGGCTTGCTGGCTGCGCGCTGGTGCCGTCCTTGTCCTGGTTGCTGAGCGAGCCGATGCCGAAGAGCGCCACCACGACAGCCGCGGGAATGATCACCCGCTTCTTCTGCCAGATCGGCTTCTTGGCGGGTGCTGTCTGACCGGGAGGCGTGATGCCGGGCGGCTGCGGCGGTGCCGCTTGGCCGGGCTGAGGAGCGGCAGGCGGTTGTGGCTGGTTCGGTGTCGGGGCGGTGTGCTCTGTCCACCGGCTTCCGTCCCAGTACCTTCGCGTGCCGTCGGGCTGGTTGTACCAGCCAGGCGGTTGCTGAGTCATGAGGTCCCCCTTCTGGTCGGATGCGAGTCCGACGCGGATCTTTCTTTTTCCACGCGGTGAGCGGACGACTTTGGCGCGCCCCGCAATGGGTCACGGCATGGTCCTTTGGACCTACCGGTCGAGTGCTCTGCGGTGTGGCTTGTCAGCATAGTATGGCTCGCCATACTGTGGTGGCGATTCGGAGCGGCTGGGATGGATAGGTGCCGCAGCCCGACGAGACGCCCGACTTCGAGGCGCTCCGTCTGAGGTTGAGTGTGCTGCGGGCCGAGCGTGGGCTCACCTATGACCAACTGGCCGAACTGTCCGGCGTGAGCCGCGCGACCCTGGTGACCATCGAGACGGCTGCGCATCGCTCTCGTCGGCCGGACTCGCCTTCGTCGCGAGGGTCGCTTGAGACGTGGTGGCGGATCGCCAAGGCGCTCGACGTGCCGCTGGCGGACCTGCTGCGAGTGCTCGGCTGACGATCCAACGAGCGTTTCAACGAACAGAGCTACCTGTGGATTGCGCTGTCCGAGCGTCCTTGTGCCCAGATGTGCGATCCAGCGACAGGCCTGTTCGGGAGGCTGTGCCCGGCTCCGGATCGCGGGAAGTGACGGTCGACGCGGGGACGGCGCGGCCCGTCCGGGCACGGTAGGGTGAATCTCGCCCCGGCCTGAAATGGCAGGGAGAGAGCGACTACGCGGGAGGGTTCGTGTCCGAACGTACCGAGTCTGGCCGGGTCGCGGCGGTCGTCATCATGGCGGCCGGCGCGGGGACGCGCATGAAGTCGGCGATCCCCAAGGTGCTGCACCGGCTGGGTGGGCGCTCGATGATCTCCTTCGCGGTGGACGCCGCGAGCGCGCTCGAACCCGAACACCTCGTGGTCGTCGTCGGTCACGGACGCGAGCAGGTCGAGGCACACCTGGCGGAGGTGGCGCCGCAGGCCCGCACCGCCGTCCAGGAACAGCCCCGAGGCACCGGGGACGCCGTCCGCGCCGGGCTCTCGGTGCTGACGAACCTCACCGGGGAGGTGGTCGTGACCAGCGGGGACGTCCCGCTGCTCACCGGCGACACCCTCACCGAGCTCGTCATCGCGCACCGTTCCCAGGTCAACGACGTCACCCTGCTCACCGCGGTCGTCCCCGACCCCACCGGCTACGGCCGGATCGTCAGGGACGGCGAGAGCGTGGCAAGGATCGTCGAGCAGCGGGACGCGACCCCGGACGAGCAGACGATCGGCGAGATCAATGCCGGCATCTACGTCTTCGACGCGGCGTTGCTGGCCGAGGGCATCGCGGGCCTCGAGGCGAAGAATGCCCAGGGCGAGCTCTATCTCACCGACGTGATCGGCCACGCGGTCGCCACCGGCCGCAGGGTGGGCGCCCAGATCCTCGACGACTACCTGCAGACCGAAGGCATCAACGACCGCGTCCAGCTGGCCGCGATGGGCGCCGAGCTGAACCGCCGCATCGTCCGCCAGGCGATGCTGGACGGCGTCACCGTCGTCGACCCCGGCACCACCTGGATCCACGACGGCGTCGATCTGGCGGAGGACGTCACCCTGCTGCCCAACACCTCGCTGGAAGGCGCCACCTCGATCGGACGCGGCGCCACCATCGGCCCGGACACCACCCTGATCGACGTCGAGGTCGGCGAGAACGCCACCGTCCTCCGCACCCACGCCGAACTGGCGGTGATCGGGGACGGCGCGACCGTCGGCCCGTTCTCCTACCTGCGTCCAGGCACCGAACTGGGGGTCAAGGGCAAGATCGGCGCCTTCGTCGAGACCAAGAAGGCGATCATCGGCGACGGCACCAAGGTGCCGCACCTCACCTACTGCGGTGACGCGGTGCTGGGCGAGGGCGTGAACATCGGCGCGGGCACGATCTTCGCCAACTACGACGGCGTCACCAAGAGCACCACCACGGTCGGCGACCACAGCTTCGTCGGCAGCGATTCGGTGCTGGTGGCCCCCGTCCACATCGCCGACGGGGCCTATGTGGCCGCCGGCTCGACGATCACCGGCGATGTCGGCCCCGGCGAACTCGCGGTGGCCCGTGGCCAGCAGCGCAACATCCGCGGCTGGGTGGCCCGCAAACGCGCCGGAACCGCCACCGACCGCGCGGCGCAGGCCGCATTGGAAGACGAATCGGCCACCGACGACCAAGGCGATACGCTGGCCGGAGCCCAGCGCCAGGAGGAGGCCGAGTGAGCGGGATCAAACGGCCCACCGAGAAGCACCTCATCGTGTGCACCGGCCGGGCCTTCCCGGAGCTCGCCCATGAAGTGACCGAGTTGATGGGGGTCGACCTCGTCCCCACCCGGACGCTCACCTACGCCAACTCCGAGATATACGTCCGCTTCGAGGAATCGGTGCGCGGCGCGGACGCCTTCGTCATCCAGAGCCACCCGGCCCCGGTCAACGAGTGGCTGATGGAGCAGCTGATCATGGTGGACGCCCTCAAGCGCGCCTCCGCCAAGCGGATCACCGTGGTCTCGCCGTTCTACCCCTACGGCCGGCAGGACAAGAAGCACGCCGGACGCGAACCGATCTCGGCCCGGCTGGTCGCCGACCTGTACAAGACGGCCGGCGCCGACCGGCTGATGTCGATCGACCTGCACGCCGCCCAGATCCAGGGCTTCTTCGACGGCCCGGTCGACCACCTGCTGGCGCTGCCGGTGCTGCACGAGTACGTGGCGGCCAACTACGACGTCTCCGAGATGACCGTGGTCTCCCCGGACGCCGGACGGGTGCGGCTGGCCGACATGTGGTCGGATCGGCTGGGCACCCCGCTGGCCATCATCCACAAGCGCCGCGACCCCAACCGGGCCAACGAGGTCGCGGTCGGCGAGGTGGTCGGCGACGTCGAGGGCCGGATGTGCCTGCTGGTCGACGACATGATCGACACCGCCGGCACCATCTGCCAGGCCGCCGAGGCGCTGGTCGCGCACGGTGCCAAGGGGGTGATCGCCGCGGCCACCCACCCGGTGCTCTCCGGCCCGGCCGCGCAGCGGCTGAACGAGGCCCCGTTCTCCGAGGTGATCGTCACCAACACCTTGCCGATCCCCGACTCGGTGTCGATCCCCAAGCTGACCGTGCTGTCGCTGGCCCCGCTGATCGCGAAGGCGATCACCGCCGTCTTCGAGGAGGGCTCGGTCACCTCCCTGTTCAACGGCGAGAGCTGAGTTCGTCCTCCGATTTCATCCTCGCGGAGCGTCCGCGATAAGCTTTCCGGGTTGCCTCGGCGAGGGGCCTGGCGCCCGTGATCGACAAGGTCCGTCCTCCCTTGCTGAGCCATGTGAACAGACAGAGGTTGAGGAGTAATACGTGTCCGAGAACAAGATCGCAGCGGTATCGCGCACCGAATTCGGGAAGGGCGCGGCCCGGCGGACGCGGCGCGCGGGCCTGGTGCCGGCTGTGCTGTACGGCCACGGCACCGATCCGGTGCACATCTCGCTGCCCGGCCATGACATCGCGCTGGCGCTGCGGGTCGCGAACGCGCTGCTCACCATCTCGGTCGACGGCGCCACGGATCTGCTCGCCCTGCCCAAGCAGGTGCAGCGCGATCCGGTCAAGAACACCATTGAGCACATCGACCTGGTGATCGTCCGCCGTGGCGAGAAGGTCTCCGTCGAGGTGCCGCTGGTCGTCCACGGCGAGGACAAGGTGGACGGTCTGGTCATCATGGATCAGCAGACCATCGTCCTCGAGGTCGAGGCCACCCACATCCCCGGTTCCATCGAGATCTTCCTCGAGGGCCTTGAGGTCGGCGCCGTCATCACCGCGGGCGACCTGAACCTGCCCGACGGCGCGGTCTTCCCGGGCGAGGCCGACGACCTGATCCTGAGCATCGCGACGACTCCGGCCGCCGAGGCTGCCGAAGCCGCCGGCGACGAGGCCGAAGGCGCCGCCGAGGAGGCGTGATCGCTCCCGCAACCTGGCTGGTGGTCGGGCTCGGAAACCCGGGCCCGACCTACGCCGACCACCGCCACAACGCGGGCTACCGCGTGGTCGAGACGCTCGCCCGCGAGGCTGGCGCCACCTTCAGCCACTCGTTGCGCCTCGGCGCGGACGTGGCGCGCACCCGGGTGAACGCCGCCGGTGTGCTCGGTGGGGTGGGGGCGGACGCCACCGGGCTCGGGCTGATGAAGTCGCGCACCTACATGAACGACTCCGGCCGCTCGGTGGTGAAGGTGGTCAACTACTTCGACGTCCCCGCCGACCGCCTGGTGGTCGTGCACGACGAGATCGACCTGCCGCCCGGCAGTCTCCGGGTGAAGTTCGGCGGCGGCGACAACGGCCACAACGGTCTGAAGTCGATCCGCCGCAGCCTCGGCACCGGCGACTTCTACCGCGTCCGGGTCGGCGTGGGACGCCCGGCCGGCAACCGCGACCCGGTCGACTACGTGCTCTCCGCGGTCCCCGCCTCCGAACGCGAGAACTACCAACTCGACATCGCGAAAGCCGCCGACGCCACCGTGGCGCTGCTGACCCTAGGCCTGGAGGCCACTCAGTCCCGCTTCAACTCCTGACCGAGGCGTGCACTTTCTGCCATATATGCGTTCTGCGCGACGTATCTGTCGCGGACATCACGTATTTGGCAGAAACTGCACGCCCCTCGTGCGAGTGACAGGAGTAGGGTGTCCCGGTGCGCATGGCGGGTCTGGTGGAACTGTTCGGGACGGATCCGACGGTAGGAGCCTGCCTGGACGCGGCCACCGCGGGGGTGCGGACCCTCGATGTCACGATCCCGGACGCGGCCCGGCCACTGCTCGTCGCGGCGCTGAGCGCCCGCAGCAGCGCACCGATTCTGCTGGTCACCTCGACCTTCCGCGAGGCGGAGAACGCCCTCGCCGTGCTCGGCTCGCTGCTGTCGCCGGACGAGGTCGCCTACTTCCCGGCCTGGGAGACCCTGCCCCATGAACGGCTGAGCCCCCGCTCGGACACGGTCGGACGCCGGCTCGCCGTGCTGCGCCGGCTGCTGGGCAACGACGAACTGCCGGTGCCGCGGGTGGTGGTCGCCCCGGTGCGCGCCGTCCTGCAGCCGCAGGTCGCTGGGCTGGGCGAGCTGCTGCCGGTCCGCCTGATCGCCGGGCAGGATTACGAGATCACCGAGGTCGCCCGCGCCCTGGTCGACGCGGCCTACCTCCGGGTCGACCTGGTGGAGCGGCGCGGCGAGTTCTGCGTCCGCGGCGGCATTGTGGACGTCTTCCCGCCGACCAGCGAGCACCCGGTGCGGATCGATTTCTTCGGTGACACCATCGAGGAGATCCGGCCGTTCTCGGTCGCCGACCAGCGCTCGATGGACGAACTGCTGCCCGAGATCACCGCCTCACCCTGCCGGGAACTGCTGATCACCGCCGACGTGAAGGCGCGGGCCGCGCGGCTGGCCGACCAGTACGCCTCGGTCGAGGGGACGCTGGGCGAGATGTTCGACAAGATCGCCCAGGGCCACGCCGTCGACGGAATGGAGGCCCTCGCGCCGGTGCTGGTGGACGGCCTCGAACTGCTGATCGACGTGATGCCCGCCGGCACCCGCGTTCTCACCAACGACCCCGAACGGATCCGCGCCCGCGCCCACGAACTGGTCACCACCAGCGAGGAGTTCCTGGCCGCCTCCTGGGCCGCTGCCGCCGAGGGCGCGCGCCAGCCGATCGACCTGGGCGCCTCCGCCTACCGGACGCTGGCCGACGTCCGCGCCCACGCGCTGGAGCGCGGCCAGGCCTGGTGGAGCCTCTCGCCCTTCAGCAGCGGAGACGTCGAAGGGTCGGCCACCGACAGCGGTCTCTACCTGGACCCCGAGGCGGAGGCGGCTGCCGTCCGCGATCTCGTGGCGGCCCGCGCGTCCTCCGGGCGGGCTTCGACAGGCTCGGCCAACGCTCTAGCCTCGCTGGTGGTGGACGCTCAGGAAGCCCCGGTCTGGCGAGGCGACGTCCAGGCGGCGATCGCGGCGGTGGGCGAGGCGGTGCGCACCGGCAGCCACACCGTGCTGGTCGCGGATTCGTCGGGCCTGGCCAACCGGATGGTCCAGGTGCTCACCGAGGCCGACCTGCCGGCCCGGCTGGACGGCGGCGGTGAACCCCCGTCGGGCCTGGTGGTGGTGAGCGTCGCGGAACTGCGGCACGGCTTCACCCTGCCCGCCATCGGGCTGGCGGTCTTCACCGCGGCCGACCTCGCCGGCCAGCGGGACGTGGACAAGTCCACCCGCAAGATGCCGGCCCGCCGCAAGAACCAGATCGATCCCCTGGAACTCGCCGCCGGCGACCCGGTCGTCCATGAACAGCACGGCGTCGGACGCTACGTCGAACTCGTCACCCGGACGGTCGCCGGCGCCACCCGGGAATACCTCGTCATCGAGTACGCGGCCAGCAAGCGCGGCCAGCCCGCCGACCGGCTCTACGTCCCGATGGACCAGCTGCACCTGATCACCCGCTACGTGGGCGGCGAGAGCCCCACCCTCGACCGGATGGGCGGGGCCGACTGGGCCAAGCGCACCTCGCGGGCACGCAAGGCCGTCCGCCAGATCGCCGCCGAACTGATCAAGCTGTACGCCGCCCGGCAGGCCTCGAAGGGGCACGCCTTCGCCGCCGACACGGTCTGGCAGCGCGAACTGGAGGACGGCTTCGCGCACGTCGAGACCCCCGACCAGCTCGCCGCGGTCACCGAGGTGAAGACCGACATGGAACGGCAGGTGCCGATGGATCGGCTGATCTGCGGCGATGTCGGCTACGGCAAGACCGAGATCGCGGTGCGGGCCGCCTTCAAGGCGGTGATGGACGGCAAGCAGGTCGCCGTCCTGGTGCCCACCACGCTGCTCGTCCAGCAGCACCAGGCGACCTTCGCCGACCGCTACGCGGGCTTCCCGGTGACGGTCGCCGCGCTGAGCCGCTTCCAGAGCGATGCCGAGAAGAAGAAGGTGATCGCCGGCCTGGCCGACGGGGCCGTGGACGTGGTGGTCGGCACCCACCGGCTGTTCTCCGGCGAGATCGACTTCAAGAACCTGGGCCTGGTGATCATCGACGAGGAGCAGCGGTTCGGCGTCGAGCACAAGGAGGCGCTGAAGAAGCTGCGGCTCAACGTCGATGTGCTCTCGATGAGCGCCACCCCGATCCCGCGAACCCTGGAGATGGCGATCACCGGCATCCGGGAGATGAGCGTGATCACGACTCCGCCCGAGGAGCGCCATCCGGTGCTCACCTTCGCCGGGCCTTACGACGAGCGTCAGGTGCGGGCGGCGATCCGCCGCGAACTGGCTCGGGAGGGCCAGGCCTTCTACATCCACAACCGGGTGAACTCGATCGAGAAGACCGCCAAGAAGCTGGCCGAACTCGTTCCCGAGGCCCGGATAGCGGTCGCCCACGGCCAGATGAACGAGCACGCCCTGGAGCAGGTGATGGTCGACTTCTGGGAGCGCCGCTACGACGTCCTGGTCTGCACTACAATTGTAGAGGCTGGTCTCGACATCTCGACGGCGAACACCCTGCTGATCGAACGTGCCGATCTACTAGGCCTTTCGCAGTTGCACCAGCTGCGTGGACGGGTCGGACGCGGCCGCGAACGCGGCTACGCCTACTTCCTGTACCCGCCGGAGAAGCCACTCACCGAGACCGCCCACGACCGGCTGGCCACCATGGCCGCCCACACCGATCTGGGCGCCGGCATGGCGATCGCCATGAAGGATCTGGAGATCCGCGGCGCCGGCAACCTGCTGGGCGGGGAGCAGTCCGGCCACATCGCCGAGGTCGGCTTCGATCTCTACCTGCGCCTGGTGGGGGAGGCGGTCGCCGAGTTCCGTGGCGAGGACGCTGAACCCGAGCCGGAGATGCGGATCGAGCTGCCGGTGGACGCCCACCTGCCGGTCGACTACATCGAGAGCGAACGGTTGCGGCTGGAGATGTACAAGCGGCTCGCCGCAGTGACGACCTCCGCCGAGCTGGACGCCGTCCGCGAGGAACTGCTCGACCGCTACGGCGAGCCGCCCGCCCCGGTGCACGCCCTGCTGGCGGTCGCCGTCTTCCGGCTGGAGGCGCGTCGCCGCGGGGTGACCGAGGTGATCCAGGCCGGTACCAATATCCGGTTCGCCCCGGCCGACCTGCCCGAATCCGTCCAGCTGCGGCTGGCCCGGGTCTACCCGGGCTCGCAGTACCGCAAGGCGGCCGGGTTCCTGCTGGTGCCCCGTCCGATGACCCGCCCGATCGGCGGTCAGCCGGTGACCGACGCGGCCCTGCTGGAATGGGCCACCCAGCTGCTCAGCGATGTCTTCCCGGTCGCGGTGAGCCAGTAGGATCGAAGCGATCAAGAGCAAGGAGTCGGGCATGGGACGGGCCGTGAAGGCGCTGATCGCGCTGCTGGTCGCTGGAATGGTCGCGCTGAGCGGGTGCTCGGGGCAGAACCCGAGTCACGCGGCAACCGTGGACGGCGTGGTCATCACGGTCGCCGAGGTCGAAGCCCTCGCAGCCACCCTGAAGCCACACCTCCAGACGCCGCCGACCCAGGCGTGGGTGACCGGGCTGCTGGTGCTTTCCAGGATCGGCGTCACGGTCGCCGATCAGGCCGGCCTGACCTTCACCGACGCCGAGCGCGAGGCTGCCGCGGCCCAGGTGCTGCCTGCCCAGATCGCCGCCGACCCGGCGGCCGCCGCCTTCGCCGCCGACTTCGTGACGACGGCGATGGTCAACCAGGCGCTCGGGGGAGAGGGCTTCGCGGAGGCGGCCTCGGCCATCCAGGTCGACGTGAACCCGCGCTTCGGCACCTGGAACCTCGAGCAGTTGACCGTCCTGCCCGGCGGCTCGCTCTCCAGCCCGGCCCCTGCCGGCGGCGCGTGACCGACCAGGTCGCACGCCTGATCGGCGTGATGCACACCCTGCGCAGCGGTTGCCCCTGGGACGCCGAGCAGACCCATCGCTCGCTGGTTCGCTACCTGGTCGAGGAGACCTGCGAGGTGATCGAGGCCATCGAGTCCGGCGACGACTCCGATCTGGCCGAGGAGCTCGGCGACCTGCTGCTGCAGGTGATCTTCCACAGCGAGATCGCCGCCGAGGCCGGCCGCTTCGACATCCAGGACGTCGCCGCCCGGATCGCCGACAAGCTGATCGCCCGCCACCCCTACGTCTTCGCCGAGGCCGAGGTGCCCGCCGACCTGGTCGGCTCCTGGGAGCAGCGCAAGGCCGTCGAGAAGGATCGCTCCTCGGCGCTGGACGGCATCCCCTCCCGGCTCAGCGCCTTGTCGCGGGCCCACAAGGTGATCGTCCGCGCCCGCAGCCACGGGCTGGGTTCCGACCAGCTGGGAGTCGTTCCCGCCGAGGTCCTGCCCGGGGCGATCGGCGCCGACTTCCTTCGCCTGGTGGCCGCCGCCGAGGCCGCCGGCCTCGACCCCGAGCAGGAGGCCCGCGACGCCCTGCGGCAGCTGGAGGCCCGCGTCCAGGCCGCCGAAGCTGCTCGTCCCTGAACGGTTTCGCGCTCGCCCTCCCGGTGGCGGCTCGACTGCTCTAGGGTGGGGTTGTCCGACCCCATTTCTTGAAAGGTCCAACTGTGGCATTCATCGACCAGATCGGCGCGCGCCAGATTCTCGACTCGCGCGGTAACCCCACCGTCGAGGTTCAGGTGCTCCTCGATGACGGCTCCGAGGGCACCGCGGCCGTTCCCTCCGGCGCCTCCACCGGCGCCTTCGAAGCCGCCGAACTCCGCGACGGCGACCCGGCCCACTACGGCGGCAAGGGCGTCCTGAAGGCCGTCGAGAACGTCATCGAGCAGATCGCCCCCGACGTCCTGGGCCTGGATGCCACCGCCCAGCGCGCCCTGGACGACGCCATGATCGAGCTCGACGGCACCCCGAACAAGAGCTCGCTGGGCGCCAACGCGATCCTCGGCGTCTCGCTGGCCGTCGCCCACGCCGCGGCCGAGTCGGCCCAGCTGCCGCTCTACCGCTACCTCGGCGGCCCGACCGCCAACCTGCTGCCGGTGCCGATGATGAACATCCTCAACGGTGGGTCGCACGCCGATTCCAACGTCGACATCCAGGAGTTCATGATCGCCCCGATCGGCGCCTCCTCCTTCGCCGAGGCGCTGGAGGTCGGCGCCGGGGTCTACCACGCGCTCAAGGCCGTGCTCAAGGGACGTGGCCTGGCCACCGGCCTGGGCGACGAGGGCGGCTTCGCCCCCAACCTGGAGAGCAACCGCGCCGCCCTCGACCTGATCGTCGAGGCCATCCAGAACGCCGGCTACACCCCGGGCAAGGACGTCGCGCTGGCGCTCGACGTGGCCGCGTCCGAGTTCTACAACGAGGACGGCACCTACTCCTTCGAGGGTCAGGCGAAGTCGTCGGCCGACATGGTGGCGTACTACGCCGACCTGGTCGCCAACTACCCGCTGGTCTCCATCGAGGATCCGCTGAACGAGGAGGACTGGGACGGCTGGAAGGCCATCACCGTCGAGCTCGGCGACAAGGTGCAGCTGGTCGGCGACGACCTCTTCGTCACCAACGTCGAGCGGCTGCAGCGCGGCATCGACACCGGCACCGCGAACTCGCTGCTGGTGAAGGTGAACCAGATCGGCTCGCTCACCGAGACCATCGACGCGGTCACCCTGGCGCACCGGGCGGGCTACACCACCATGATGAGCCACCGCTCCGGCGAGACCGAGGACACCACGATCGCCGACCTGGCCGTCGCCCTCGGCTGTGGCCAGATCAAGTCCGGCGCCCCGGCCCGGACCGAGCGGGTTGCCAAGTACAACCAGCTGCTGCGCATCGAGGAGGATCTGGACGACGCCGCGCGCTACGCCGGCGCCGCCGCCTTCCCGCGGTTCAAGGGCTGAGCAGCTCCGGAACCGACACTCGACGCGGTTACCTCCGGTCGCACCCAGGGCCGCCTATCCTTGACCCGATGAAGGTCACGGATCATGGCTCGCGACACGCGTAGCCCACGCTCGGCCAGTACCGGCCCGGGACGCTCCACCAGGCGTCCCCGGGCCGGTACTGCTGCGTCCACCCCGCAACCGGATCCGGAAGCCACCGTCACCCTGAAAGAGCCGGCTCCGGCCTCCGGTGGCGCCCGGGGGGCCCTGCTGGGTCTCGGCGCCCGGATCACCGGACGGGCGCTGGTGCTGGTCGCCGTCTTCGTCCTGCTCGGGCTCTCCTATGCCTCGAGCCTGCGGATCTATCTCGATCAGCAGCACCAGCTGGCCCTGGCCGATCAGCAGATCGCCGAGCGGACGGCGCGGATCGCCGACCTGCAGGCTGAACTCAAGCGCTGGAACGACCCCGACTTCGTCCGTGCCCAGGCCCGCGACCGGCTCGGCTGGGTGATGCCGGGCGAGATCGGCTACCAGGTGGTGGACGAGAACGGTGAGCCGATCGGCGCCGGCCTCACCCTGGAGGCCGAGCAGCAACTGCCCGCCGGTGAGCACGACCCGATGTGGTGGGATCGCATGTGGGGTTCGGTCCAGACCGCCGATGCCCCCGCCCGCAAGGTCACCACCCGCTAGCCGATCCCTGAGCCTGTCGAAGGGTCGGACGCCGCCAGAGAGCCAAGACATACCATGACCATCGAACCGATGACCGCCGCCGACGAGGCGGCGATCGAAGCCCAGTTGGGACGCCCGCCGCGCGGGGTCATCGGCGTCGCCTGGCGCTGCGCGTCCGGTCACCCCGGGGTGGTCGCCACCGAGCCCCGGCTGCCGGACGGCACCCCGTTCCCGACCACCTACTACCTGACCTGTCCCACCATGACTTCGGCGGTCTCCACGCTGGAGGCGAGTGGGCTGATGGCTGAGATGACCGCCCGGCTCGGCAGTGACCCCGACCTGGCCGCCGCCTACCAGCAAGCGCACGAGGCCTACCTGGCCGATCGCGCCCGCTACGGCGACGTCCCCGAGATCGCCGGCGTCAGCGCCGGCGGCATGCCGACCCGGGTGAAGTGCCTGCACGTCCTGGTCGGCCACGCGCTCGTCGCCGGCCACGGCGTCAACCCGCTGGGCGACGAGGCGGTTGAGCTGCTGATCGCCGCGGGCGTCCGCTGCGTCGCCACGGCTCGGTAGGCTGCCCACCGGGCCCCTATAGCCCAACTGGCAGAGGCAGGCGGCTTAAACCCGCTCCAGTACGGGTTCGAATCCCGTTGGGGGCACTCAATGCGCGATGTACTCGGGTGCTTCGGATCGTCTCTTGATTGCTGGGTTCAGGAGGCTTCGTCCTTGCTCCTCGCGTTCGCTGCTCTTGCCCGCTGTCACGAGAAGGCGAGGCCACTCACTACGGTGAACACCAACACGAGCACGACGACTCCTTCGATTGCGTGCAGGACAATTGCGAACCAGATGGTGCGATACCGCCGAGTTGCCCAACTGAAGGGCAGGGCTGTGAGGAGCACGATCGGCAGGGTCCAGAGCTTCTGCGTGTGGTAGATCGTGAACAAGGCAGCGTTTGCGAGCCAGTCCCACCGGCCGAACACGCCCTGCATGCGTGGTAGCAGTACCCCGCGGAAGAACAACTCCTCGCCTAGTGCGTAGTTGAAGACGAAGCTGATAACAGCAACGACGAGGATCCACCATTGACCAGCAAACGCAGGATCGGCGAGTCCGCTGATGCTCGCGCCTGTGAGTTCGGTGAGTCCAACGGCCTCCATGAGTGATATCAGCAGATCGCTGGCGAGCGTGAGCAAGGCGAAGGCCGCGGCGATCGGGATGAGCATCCACCACAGGCGGGGTCGTGGGTTGCCGGTTCGAGGATCGCGAGGCTGTTGCGCCCAGATCCTTGGGGCAACGACGGACCATCGCAGGGTGCCTAGCTCTTGGCGTAGCAGGATCAGTGAGAACACGAACTGCCAGATCATGCCACAGGTCATGAGCAGCCAGAACAACATGCCCGGGTTCATCGAGGTCACCGTGCTGAGCATCGGCCAGACGATCCAGACGAGTATCGCCATCGGCCCTGCGACACCGAGCCAGACGAGCAGTGTGCTTCTCAGCGAGAGTTGCTGAAGCCCGCCTCGCACCGCTGCGCGAGCATCAGGATCCTGAGGCCCTGGAGCTGCCTGGGAGAACTCGCTGATAGCGCGGGTACGGGACCTTTGCCTGGAGTTTGGCATGAAATTGCTCTCTTTCGATGCTCAGTCGCGCTTCTTGGTTCTTGTGCGGCCGCTCCAGCCGAGTAGCCAGATGAACAGCACTACCTCGCCGATGAAGACGAACTCTCCCAATCTCAGCGTTGCGCCGGGGTTGAGGAGCACGAGGCAGGCGTCAAAGACGTAGCCGAATCCGGCCAGCAGCACGAGAGCCCCGAGCCAGCTGGGAATGGTCTGCGACCGGACTATTGCTATGCCAGCGAGCATGAGGTGCGCGCCGAAGAGCAGCAGGCCCGCGTCCCAGATGGATTGAAAGTCCTCGACGTGTCCGAGGGCCAACGTACCCGCGGACACCGCGAAGATTGGCGCGTAGGCAAGTCGCATCGCTGCGGAGACGGCAGCCAAGAGCGTGCCGCCCGAGCGCAGCACGGGGTAGAGAGCTACGGCGATGACGACATCGAGTGCAGCGACCACGAGCACTATCAATGCTGCGAGGGCTGTGTTTCCGGCAGGTAGAGCGAGCATCACGCCGAGCGGGGCAAGCACTGCCATCGCGGCGAGGCTGACGCCTGAGACGATCGAAGCGGTGCGAATCGAGACTTCCAAGGGGGACTCCTTTTCCTGAGAACGGGGGCGGTTTCCACGAGCCGAGCTAACCGTACTATGTACCGTACAACATACGGTAGTATGTTGCCATGTCGAAGTCACGCGCTCCACGCAACACCCTCGATCGGGAGGGCATCGTCGATGCCACAAGGGGCTTGCTCGACGCCGAGGGTCCCGAGGCGCTGACCATGAGGAGGCTCGCGGATACGTTGGGAGTGCGCCCGATGGCGCTGTACCATCACTTCCGAAACAAAGATGAGCTGTTGAACTCAGTGGTCGAGAGCGTGTTCGGTGAGATTTATCTGCCCGAGCCATCGGGAGACTGGCGTGCGGAATTGGCGGCACGCTCGCGGTCGATGCGGGGAGTCTTAATCGCGCACCCGTGGGCTCTGCCCTTTATGGAGACGCGCACCAACCCCGGCGCTTTGCAACTCAAACATCACGAGGCCATTCTCGAAACGATGCGACGTTCAGGGTTCTCGGTTCGAGCCGCGGCGCATGGCTATGCGATCCTGGATGCCTTCGTCTACGGCTTCGCATTCCAGGAATCCCTGCTTGGCTCGATTGGCCTTGATTCCGAACCTGAGCAACTGGCTGAAGGCATGGAGCTGTCCTCGCGGCCTCGTCTGGCCGAGATGGTGCAGTTGTATCTCGAAGGGGGCGGCTTCCGCTTCTCAGATTCGTTCGGAGTTGGGCTTCGACTTACCCTCGATGGGTTGGCGGCTCTGCGAAGCGAGGACGACCCGCGTGTCTGAAGAGCTCGCCGTGAACCACCAAGTCCCCGCCCCAACATTGCCCGTCGTGACGACAGGCCACGGTCTCGATCCCGTTGCGCGCCGCACGCTCGCCTGGTTCCTGGGCGTGCTGGCTCTCATCACCACAGCGGCAATGGCGCCGCTGTGGCTGACCGGAGCCGACGCCGACACTTTCAACGCGGTGGTGCCATTGCTCTCCTGGGCACCCGCCGCCGCAGCTCTCGCCGCACACCTGTTCGCCCGCCGCCGCACATCGTTCGTACGGTGGGTCGCCATTCGCCCATTCGCATCGTGGCGGGTCGCAAAGACCTGCGCGCTGATGCTGGGCGTCTTTCTCGTCATTCCCGCCGCAACGACCGGCCTCGGCGTTGCCACCGGCATTGTAGCGTGGCAACCGTCGCCCGACGCGTGGAGCCTGGTTCCACTCATCCTGCCCTTCGCATTTCTAGGCCTTCTGACAGTTGTAGGCGAAGAGATCGGTTGGCGCGGCGCGCTCCAGACGACCCTCGCGCCCTGGGGGGTGGTCCGCGCCAGCGCGATCATCACGGTCTTGTGGATGCTGTGGCACCTTCCGCTCACGCTTGGCTACGCCTCGACCGGCGACCTCGCGGTCCGGGACGTCGTTGCCACGAGCATCGATCTACTCATCATCGGATTCGTGCTTTCGGCAGCTCGCATCATGTCATCCTCGATGTGGCCGGCAGC
>JAPUEM010000088.1:14860-16882 GCA_027492575.1 Propionicimonas sp. | reverse complement strand
CCACTCAACTCCGGAGCGACCGTCGACGAGATCTACATCACCCTGCAGGACACCTTGGACGGCTCCGGCCTTACCGGAATCACGTCCTGGCGGTTCGTCACCCTCGCGGAGGTCGATCCGTCGCGGGCCGAGGACGTCGAATCGGACGACTACCGGGTGTTCGCCGATCAGCAGCGGCGCATCCTGGGCGCCGACGCGGTCGAGAGCCTGATCGTCGAACTGACCAACGACACGGGACGCTTCTACCTGACCGCCGAAGCCGCGCGCTACGGCAGCACCTGGTGGCTCACCAGCCTCCAGGGCAGCCTCGGGAGCCTGCTCGGCATCCCGTACACCAGCGGCGGCGTCCTGCCCGCCTGAGCCGGGGTCCATCACCGAACCTCGCCGGAAGACCGCGGCCAGAAGGACGCTGCCGTGCGTATTCCCCCACGCGACTACGCAATTCAGACCCCCTCCTGAACTCTGCACGGCTGAAAACTTGCAGTACTGTAAATATGCGCCGCTGCAGACAGCGGCGTTTTGTTATGTGGAGGTACTTCCCAGATGGCTACCGCTGTCACCGAGCGTCCGGCTGCGGACGCGACCGAGCCGGCTCCGCTGATGAGCCACCGGCAGATCATGTTCGTCATGTACGGGCTGATGGCCGGCATGTTCCTGAGCGCGCTCGACCAGACCATCGTCGGCACCGCGATCCGGACGATCGGCGACGATCTGCACGGCCTCGACCAGCAGGCGTGGGTCACCACCGCCTACCTGATCGCGGCCACCGTCACCACCCCGCTCTACGGCAAACTCTCCGACATCTTCGGACGGCGTCCGCTCTTCATCACCAGCATCAGCATCTTCGTGCTGGGCTCGTTCCTCTCCAGCTTCGCCACGTCCATGCTCGGCCTGGCCGCCTTCCGCGCCTTCCAGGGCCTGGGCGCCGGCGGCCTGATGTCGCTGCCGCTGGCGATCATCGGCGACATGCTCGCCCCGCGCGAACGGGCCCGCTACCAGGGCTTCTTCCTGGCCACCTTCGGCATCGCCTCGGTGATCGGCCCGCTGGTGGGCGGCCTGTTCGCCGGCACCGAGACGATCCTGGGCATCGCCGGCTGGCGCTGGGTCTTCCTGGTGAATGTCCCGGTCGGCGCCGTCGCGCTCTTCATGGTCTTCTCCTTCCTGCACCTGCCGCACCTGCCGCCCGGCAGGGCCCGGATCGACTGGTGGGGCGCCGGGCTCGTCGTCGCCACCCTGGCCCCGCTGCTGCTGGTGGCCGAACAGGGACGCGAGTGGGGCTGGGCCTCCACTCCGGCCGTCGTCTGCTACGTCATCGGCGCGGTCAGCCTGGTCGCCTTCCTGCTGGTCGAGCGGGCGCTCGGGCAGAACGCGATCATCCCGCTGCGGTTGTTCGGGGCCAAGGGCTTCTCGCCGGCGGTCGTGCTGAGCGTGCTGGTCGGCTTCGGCATGTTCGGCGCCATGCTCACCCTGCCGCTCTACCTGCAGATCGTGCTGGGCTTCTCCCCCACCCAGTCGGGCTTCGCGACCCTGCCGATGATGTTCGGCCTGATGCTGGCCTCGGTCGGCACCGGCCAGCTGGTGGCCCGCACCGGCAAGTACGCGGCCTTCCCGATCACCGGCACCGCCACCACCGCCGGCGGCTTCCTGATCCTGACCTTCATGACCCCCGACAAGCCGTACTGGTACCTGGCGATCGCGATGTTCGTGATCGGCGCCGGCCTCGGCCAGCTGATGCAGACCCTCACCATGGCCGTCCAGGCCGCCGCCGAGCCGCAGGACATCGGCGTCGCGACCAGCTCCAGCACCTTCTTCCGCCAGATCGGCGGCACCCTGGGCACCGCGATCATGCTCTCGCTGCTGTTCAGCGTCCTGCCCACCAATATCACCGCCTCGCTGACGGACGCGAACACCACCCGGGCCGCGCTGGACGCCGCCCTCGACCCAGCGGTCGCGAACGACCCGGCGAACGCCGCGATCATGGCGAAGATGTGGACGCCGATCACCGACAAGGTCAAGGAGCAG
>JAPUEM010000088.1:0-14760 GCA_027492575.1 Propionicimonas sp. | reverse complement strand
CGCCGCGATCATGGCGAAGATGTGGACGCCGATCACCGACAAGGTCAAGGAGCAGGTGGACTCCAACCTCGCCGACGCCACGAAGCAGCTGAAGGAGCAGGTCGAGGCGACCGTCCGTGAGAAGGTCTCGGAGGCCGCCCACGCCAAGGCGGCCGACGGCGCCAAGCAACTGGCCAAGGGATTGGACGGCATGACCACCGGCCTGGGCAAGCTGACCGACGGAACCTCGGCCTTCGTCGACGGCGTCGGCAAGCTCGGGGACGGCGCCGGCGCCCTGGCCAACGGGGCGACCCAGGCCGCCGGCGGCGCAAAGCAGCTCGCCACCGGCGCCTCCAAGATCGCCAAGGGCCTCGGCCAGGTCAGCAGTGCGACCGACGCGGCCGCCAAGCAGTCCAAGCAGGCCACCAGCGACTACGCCGCGGTGCGGGACGCGCTCGACGCCCTGACCGCCGACCAGAAGGATTGCGCCGCCGGCGACGCCGACGCCTGCGACAAGGAGAGCGGCGACACCGACACCCTGCAGGACGCGGTCAAGACCCTCGGCACCAGCGTGTACACCACCAGCGGCTACCTCAACGGCAGCGACTCCAAGCCGGGCATCGCGTCCGGTCTCTCGGGGCTCGCCACCGGAGCGGACGGCCTGGCCAGCGGCACCAGCAAGCTCGCCGGTGGTCTGAGCAAGCTCGCCACCGGCACCGGCCAGCTCGCCACCGGCGCCCAGACGGCCGCCGACAAGGGAGCCGCGATCCCGGAGGGCCTGGGCAAGGTCACCGACGGCAGCGCCAAGCTCGGCGACGGCGTTGGCAAGCTCTCCACGATCGAGCAGACCATCGACGACAAGGTGCAGGAACTCCTTCCCGACGCGATCGACGAGGCGCTGGCGAAGGTGGCCGACGAGAAGCACCTCAGCGTGATCGACGGACGATTGGCCGTGGACTGGTCCGACCCCGCGCAGCGCTCCGCCATGCTGGACGAACTGGTGCCCACGCTGATCGACCAGATCAACAGCGGCGAGGCGAGCGACAGCGTGCAGACCGACACCAGCGCCTCCGACACCACCTTCCTCACCGGCGCCGACCCACGGCTCACCCAGCCGTTCATGGTGGGCTTCAATCAGTCGGTGGTTACCATCTACTGGTGCGGGCTCGCGGTGATGCTGCTCGCCTTCGCGATCACCCTGTTCTACCGGGTGCCCGCGTTGCGGACCCGTTCGGCGCTGCAGGAGCGCGCCGACAACCTGCAGGAAGAGGAGGCCGAGCCGGCATGGGATCTGGGGTGACCGAACCGTCCGGCTCGCTGCGGGAACGCAAGAAGCTCGCCACCCGGCAGGCCCTGCACGCGGTGGCGCTGCGGCTGATCAGCGAGCGCGGGCTGGAGCAGGTCACGGTCGAGGAGATCTGCGCCGAGGTGGGGGTCTCGGCACGGACCTTCTTCAACTACTTCCCGAGCAAGGTGGCGGCCGCCTTCGACCTCTTCCTGGTCGAGATCAGCGACGCGACCGCCGAGTGGTTCCTCACCGGCACCGGCCCGCTGATGGCGGACGTCTGCGAGCTGGTCTCGGCCAGCGTGAAGATCTCCGCCGACTACCCGCAGATCCGGCAGCTGGCCAAATCCGACCCGGAGCTGGGGCTGGCCTTCTGGCAGCAGCAGCAACTGCGCAAGCAGCCGATCGTCGATCTGATCGAGAAGCGCACCGGCAGCCGGGAAACCGCTATCCAGGCCTTCGCCATGATCGCCATCAGCATCGCCGCGGCGATGCGGAATCCCGGCCGCGACACCCGTCCGGACGCGATCGCCGCCACCCTGCGCAAGCACCTGCGGGAGCTCCGCCTGCTGCTGGACGGCGTCCCCGACTGACCCACACAGGCGCTGTCACAGCGGGGTCCCCGCGACGTTGTTCGGAGGAGCGCAGCGGGGGAGAAGAACTTCGTGGGGTGCTCACGGTCGCCCGATAGACTCGCTCGCGACCGGACAGGAGCGACGATGACCCACCCCACCGGCTGGGAACAGCGCGGGTATTTCGCTGCCCAGCTGGGGACGGACGTGGCGCCGGCCGGCTGGACGGCTCCGGCTGCCGGGGCGGGGATCGTCCCGCCGCGTCCGCTGCAGGTGGGGGACATCCTCGGCGGCGCCTTCCGCGCCGTCCGGTACGCCCCACTGACCATGTTCGGGCTGACGCTGGTGGTCATCCTGATCGCGCAACTGCTGGGCATGGGGGCCGGGTACGTGCTCGGCCAGCAGTTCGGCGATCTGCTGCCGGCCGACGAGCTGGATCTGGGCGCCGGGCTGTTCTCCTGGTCGACGATCACCGGCGCCCTGGCCAACGCGATCACCAGCATCGTGGTGGGGATGGGCCTGATGTACACCGTCTTCCACGCCGTCTCCGCCCGCCGGGTCGCCCCGGCCGAGGCGCTGCGGCAGATGGGCCGGCGGATGGGCGCCGCGCTCGGGTTCACCGCGCTCACCGGGCTGGCCGTGGTCGCCGTCTTCGGGGCCGGGCTGGCGGCGGCGATACCGATGCTCGCCGGGGACGAGGACGCGCTGGTCGGCCTCGTCGTGCTGGGCGTGCTGGTGCTCGCCGTCCCAGCGACCTGGATCGGCACCCGGCTGCTGCTGGCGCCCTGCGTCATCACCGTCGAGGGGCTCGGTCCGATCCGGGCCATCGCCCGCAGCTGGCAGCTCAGCCGCGGCCAGTTCTGGCGGATCCTCGGCATCTACCTGCTCTCCAGCGTGATCATCTCGATGGCGGCGAGCACCATCTCGTCGGTGTTCACCTTCGCGGGCATGCTGCTGGCGATCGAGAGCCTCGACCTCGCCATGCTGGTCATGACCCTGGTCTCCACCCTGATCTCGGCCATCCTCAGCCTGCCGCTGACCACCGCGGTCGTGGCGCTGCTGTACGTCGACGCCCGGATCCGCCAGGAGGGCTACGACCTCCAGCTCAGCGAGGCGCTCTACGGATGACCACCCCGATGACCACCCCGCGGAGTTCTTCTCCTCCGCTGCGCTCCCCCGAACAACTCCGCGGGGGCTCCGGATGAGCCCACCCCTCACCCCCGACGCCGACGAGGCGCGCCGGCAGCTCGCCGAGGAGCTGTCGAACCCGATCTACGCCGATCCGCAGAGCTGGATCGCCGACCAGTTCGACAAGCTGCTGGAATGGCTGATCGGCGATCCGTCCGCGTCGACCGCGCTCTCCCCCGAACAGCTCACCACCGTTGTCGTGAGCGTGCTGGCGATCGCCGGGGTCGCGCTGTGGCTCTTCATGGGCCCGCTGCGCAGCGACCGGCGCCGCCGCAAGGAGGAACTGCTCGCCGGCGAGGAGCGCAACGCTGCCGACCTGCGGCAGGACGCGGCTCAGCTGGCCGCCGGCCAGCAGTGGGGCGCGGCGATCCTGCAGCTCTTCCGGGCGCTGGTGCGCTCACTGGGCGAGCGGGGCATCATCGTCGAATCGGCCGGGATGACCGCCGACGAAGCGGTCCGCCAGGCCGCCCCGCGGCTGCCCGGCCTGGCCGACCGGCTGGCCTGGGCGGCCGGCGTCTTCGACGCCCTGGCCTACGGTCATCGTGCCGGCACCGCGCAGCAGTACCAGCAGCTGAAGGCGCTCGACGACGACCTCGCCCAGGCCCGTCCGGAATTGCCGGAGGCGGAGCCGGTTGAGCCGGCGGTCGCGGTGGAGGTCGTCCCATGACCAGCACCGCTCCCGTCGAGGCGCCGCCGAAGGCCTCGCGCCGCCGCACCCGCGGCTGGCTGATCGCCGGCGGCGTCGTCCTGGCCCTCTTCGCGGCACTGGTGGCCGTGACCGCCCTGCTGCCGGAATCGCCGGACCGTATGCCGTATTCGGCCACCAACCCGCGGCCGGAGGGGGCCCGGGCGCTCGCCCAGGTGCTGGGCCGCAACGGAGTCGAGGTCGTCCAGGAGACCAAGCTCGCCGAGGCGGTCGCCGAGGCGACCGCGCAGACCACGCTGGTCGTCCTGCTGAGCGACGAACTCTCCCTCGCCGCCGTGGACGAACTCAACCGGGTGCCGGCCGACCTGGTGCTGCTGCACCTGTACGACTACGAGCTGTTCAGCATCGAGGAACTCACCGACTACCGGGTGATCGCCGACTACTGGTGGGGGCCGGAGGACAGGGCGTGGGCGAACTGCCCCGACGACCGGGACGCCGAGACGGCGGGCAGCCTCACCGCTGGGTACGGCGGTTTCTACGCCTACGACGCGGACGTCGTCACCTGCTTCACCAGCCGGGACGAGGTCGCGCTCTACGCCGACCTGCGGACCGACCAGCACCGGGTCACCCTGATCGCCGGGGACCTGTGGTTCCGCAACGACACCATCCTCGACGAGGGCAACGCCGCCCTGGCGTTGCGGGTCTTCGGCCGCCACCCGAAGCTGGTCTGGTACCTGCCCGGCGCGGACGCCACCAGCCAGACCGGCGGCGGCGGCGAGATCGATCCGTTCACCCTGCTGCCGCCGTGGGCACGGGCGGTCTTCGCCGTGCTGCTCGCCGCCGGAGCGGCCGCCGCGCTCTGGCGGGGACGCCGGTTCGGTGCGCTCGTCCGCGAACCGATGCCGGTCGAGGTGCCGGCCTCGGAGGTCTCCGCCGGGCTGGCCCGGCTGTACCGCCAGGCCGGGGCGCGCGGCCACGCCGCCGCCGGGCTGCGGGCGGCCACCCTGCACCGGCTGGCCGGCCCACTGGGCCTGCCCGCCTCGGCCTCGTCCGAACTGGTCGTGCAACGGCTCGCCGCGGCCACCGGACGCGCGCCCGAGTACCTCTACGGGCTGCTCTACGGCCCACCGCCCACCACCGATCCCGAATTGGTGGCCCTGGCCACCGCCCTGACCGACCTCGAACGAAAGCCGACCCGTGACTGACTCCAGCTACGCCCCGTACGCCTCGCTGAACCCGGCCCAGGAATCCCTGGCGAAGGTGCGGCGGGAGGTCAGCAAGGCCGTCGTCGGCCAGGACGGCGCCGTCACCGGCCTGCTGGTCGGGCTGCTCTGCGGTGGGCACGTGCTGCTGGAGGGTGTTCCCGGGGTGGCGAAGACCCTGCTCGTCCGGTCGCTGGCGACCAGCCTGGCGCTGGAGACCAAGCGGGTGCAGTTCACCCCCGACCTGATGCCCGGCGACGTCACCGGTTCGCTGATCTACGACGCCGCCTCGGCCCGGTTCGACTTCCGGCCCGGCCCGGTCTTCACCAACCTGCTGCTCGCCGACGAGATCAACCGGACGCCGCCCAAGACCCAGGCCGCGCTGCTGGAGGCAATGGAGGAACGGCAGGTCAGCGTGGACGGCATCCCCCGTCCGCTGCCGGATCCGTTCATGGTGATCGCCACCCAGAACCCGGTCGAGTACGAGGGCACCTACCCGCTGCCCGAGGCCCAGCTGGACCGGTTCCTGCTCAAGCTGGTGCTGCCCCTGCCGCCGCGGGAGGACGAGATCGAGGTGATCTCGCGGCACGCCCGCGGCTTCGATCCGCGCGACCTGGCCGGCGCCGGGTTGTCGGCGGTCACCGGGCCGGCAGAGCTGGCCGCCGCCCGGGAGCAGGTCGCCCGGACCCGGATCGACCCGCAGGTGCTGGGCTACGTGGTCGACATCTGCCGGGCCACCCGCTCGGCGCCGTCCATCTCGCTGGGCGCCTCGCCGCGCGGCGCGACCGCGCTGATGAAGACCGCGCGGGCCTGGGCCTGGCTGAACGGACGCGACTTCGTCACCCCCGACGACGTCAAGGCGATGGCCACCGCCACCCTCGGCCACCGGATCGCGGTGCGCACCGAGGCGCAGATGGACGGCACCACCGCCGCCGGCGTGATCGGCAACGTGCTGGCCACCATCGCGGTGCCCCGCTGACCCATGACGATCTCGGCCCGGGTTCCGCTGCTGGTGCTGGCCGGCGTGCTGCCGGTCGCCCTCTGGCCGCAGCCGCTGGTGGTGCTCGGCTGGGTGCTGCTGGTGGTGCTGGCCTGCGTCGTGGATCTGCTGCTGGCCGTGCGGCCGGACGGGCTGCGGATCAGCCGTGAGCTGCCCGGCAGCGTCCGGCTGACCGAGACCGTGGAATCCCGGCTCACCATCGTGAACCCCGGCACCCGGACGGCGCGCCTGCAGCTCCGGGACGCCTGGCCGCCCAGCGCGCAGGCCGAGGGGACGACGCAGGCCGCCCACGAACGGTCCCGGAGCGCGCGGAAAGGATTCCTGAGCCTGTCGAAGGGTCGTTCGTCCCGCCCGCGGGTGCTGCTGCCCCCGGGCGAATCCCGGCGTCAGATCACCCGGCTCACCCCGAGCCGGCGCGGGGATCTGGCGGCGGCCGCGGTGACCGTCCGGTCGTTCGGGCCGCTGGGGCTGGCGGCACGGCAGCAGTCGCGGACGGTGCCGGGGGTGCTGCGCGTCCTGCCAGAGTTCCGTTCGCGCTCGCAGTTGCCCTACAAGCTGGCCCGGCTGCGGGAGCTGGACGGGCTGGCCGCCGTCCACGTCCGCGGGCAGGGCACCGAGTTCGACTCGCTGCGCGAGTACGCCGCCGGCGACGACGTCCGCTCGATCGACTGGCGGGCCACCGCGCGGGCCACCAAGACCATGGTGCGCACCTGGCGTCCGGAGCGGGATCGGCACATTCTGATCGTGCTCGACACCTCCCGCTGGGCCGCCGGACGGATCGGCGGCACCGACGGGGTGGCCGACCAGTTGCGACTGGACGCCGGGATCGAGACCTGCCTGCTGATGGCCGCCCTGGGTGCCGCCTCCGGCGACCGGGTGAGCCTGCTGGTGGCCGATCAGCAGGTGCGGCTGCGGCTCGCCGGACGGGCCAAGGGCTCGGTGCTGGCCTCCTTCGCCAATGGGCTGAGCCTGGCCGAGCCGCGGCTGCTGGAGCCGGACTGGTCGATGATCGCCGCGGAGATCGATCGGCTGTGCCGGCAGCGCAGCCTGGTCATCCTGGTGACCGGGCTCGATCCGGCCGTCTACGCCGAGGGCCTCGGGCCGGTGCTGCCGGTTCTGGCGCACGATCATCAGGTGGTGATCGCCCATGTCGCCGACCCCTCGGACGGCGCCCGTCCGGACGATCTCACCGCCACCAGCGTCTACGACGCCGCCGCCGGAGGCCGGCTGTGGCTCGCCACCCAGGCCCTCGCCGCCCGCGTCACCCGCCTGGGCGCCGAGGTCGTCCAAGCCGACCCCGACCGTCTGGCCCCCGCCGTCTGCGACAAGTACCTCGCCCTGAAGGCCGCCGGACGGTTGTAGCGTCCAACTGCACTCGCGGCGGGCGAAGCCCGAGATCCCGGGTCAAGCCCGGGATGACGTGGTTGGGTTGCTCCGTCATTCCACGTGGGCAAACCGCCGTACTCCACCCCGTCATCCCCGGGCTACGACCCGGGATCTCCAACGCGACGGCCGGCCTTCGCTACCCGGCGATGGCCACCTGGTTGCGGGCCTCTTCGTCGCTCAGGCCGGGGTCGGTGCCGGCCTCGACGGCACGGCGTCCGGCCACGAAGGTGGTCAGCCAGAAGGCCGCGCACGCGACCACGCCGAGCGCGATCTTGAGCCAGGCGTTGATCGTCGAGCCGGTCACGAAGCCCTCGATCAGGCCGCTGATCCCCAGCCAGATCACCATGGCCACCACGATCACGATGGTGGTGCGGCCCTCCTCGGCCAGCGCGCGCAACCGGGGCCGTGGACCGGGCACCAGCCAGGCCCAGAACAGCCGCATGCCGGCCGCGCCGGCGACGAAGACGCAGCTGAGCTCGAGCAGCCCATGCGGCAGGATCAGCGACCAGAAGACCCAGCCGGCGTCCTGGACGTGCATGACCGCGGCCATCGCGCCGATGTTGAGCGAGTTCTCGAAGAGCACCTGCGCCGGGTACAGCCCGGTGATCCCGGTGGCGATGCAGAGGGCGGCTATGAAAGCGTTGTTCGTCCACACCAGGGCGCTGAAGCTCGCGCTCGGGTAGGTCGAGTAATAGGCGGCGAAGGCCTCCCTGGCGATCTCCTCCTGCCGCTCCAGCGGGATGAGTTCCTCCAGCAACCCGGGGTTGGCGGCCAGCCAGAACCCCGAGACCACCGCCACCAGCAGGCAGGCGAACGTGACCCAGACCGACCACCACCGCACCCGGTACAGCGCCGCCGGCATCACCCGGGTGAAGAACCGCAGGAAGCTCAGCCAGGTGAGGTCGTGCGGGCTGGCGATCCGGGCGCGGGCCTTCACCAGGATTACCGACAGCTCCGACACCAGCGCCGGATCGGGAGCGTTCGACCGCAGCACCGAAAGATGGGTGGCGCCCTGCCGGTAGAGCGCGACGAGTTCGTCGGCCTCCCGCCCGGTCAGCCGGCGCTGCGCCGAGAGCAGGCTCAGCCGCTCCCACTGCACCCGATGAGTGTGGGCGAACACATCGATGTCCACCCCGCCAGCCTAACGGGCCGCACCCCGTATCCTCGGAGCGTGGCGGACGAGATTCTCACCGGTGAAGGGGTGGCGCTGCAGATCGGCGCGGCCTCCGTGATCGCCCGCGCCGGGGCGTGGCTGATCGACGCCATCCTCACGGCGACCGTGGTGATCACCCTGCCCTCGCTGCTGATCGGCGTGATCGGCATCAGCAACATGGACGAAGCCGCCGCCACGGCGACGATCTACGTGATCGCGGCGCTGTTGTTCCTTGTGGTTCCGGTCACGGTCGAGACCCTGAGCCGCGGACGATCGCTGGGCAAGCTGGTCTTCGGGCTGCAGGTGGTGCGTGACGACGGCGGCCCGGTGCGGCTGCAGCACGCGCTCGTGCGCGGCCTGGTCGGCTTCTTCGAACTGTGGCTGCTGCTGGGCGGCCTGGCCTTCCTCACCTCGATGATGAACGACCGCGGCAAGCGGGTGGGCGACTTCCTCGCCGGCACCTACGTCGCGCGGATGCGCGGCGTCCGATCGGTCCAGGTCCCGCTGATGCTCCCGCCGGAGCTGGCCGGCTGGACGCGGGTCGCCGACATCCGTCCGCTACCGGACGGGCTCGCCATGCGGGCTCGTCAGTTCCTGGCCCGGGCGCACCAGTTCCCACCGCCGGTGCGGCACCGGCTGGGGCTGCGGCTGGCCGCCCAGCTGGAGGACTTCGTCGCCCCCGCGCCGCCCTGGGGCACCTACCCCGAGCGGTACATCGCTGCGGTGCTCTTCGAGCACCGGCGCCGCGAGCAGGAGGTCGTCGACCGCGTCCGTCCCCGGTTGGCGGCGCAGCTCGCCGGAGTCGACACGCTGCCCTACGGCGTCCCCGACCCCGAAAACTGAGCCGGCGCGAGGCCGCCGCGCCGCATGCCGTTCAGTTACTGCCACATAGTCAACCTGCGCGACAAATACGTCGCAGAGCGTGACTATCTGGCAGAAAGTTGCCGCCGGGGTCAGTGGTCGGCCGGCTGGCGGCGGGTGGCGATCAGGCTGGTGGCGATCACCGTCGCCAGAATGCCGACGATCACCAGCAGCGAGACGCCGGTCTCGACCACGGGCACCCAGGCCCACACGCCGTGCGCCCAGTGGAGCACCAGCTTGGCGCCGATGAAGGCCAGGATCGCGGCCAGGCCGAAGCCCAGGTGCACCAGGGAGCTGAGCGCGCCGGCCAGCACGAAGTAGAGGGCGCGCAGGCCCAGCAGGGCGAAGGCGTTGGTGACGAAGACCAGGTAGGGGTCGCCCGTGATGCCGTAGACCGCCGGCACCGAGTCGACCGCGAAGACGACATCCGTGCCGAGGATCGCGACGGTCGCCAGCGCGAGCGGGGTGAGGGCGCGGCGTCCGTCCTCGATCACGGTCATCCGCGGGCCGCGGTAGCCGTCGGTGACCGGCCAGAAGCGGCGGATCAGCCGGACGCTGCGCAGGTCGGCGACGTTGACGTGGGTGTGCTCGGGGCTCATCGCGTCCCGCAGCACCTTGATCGCGGTGACCAGCAGGATGGCGCCGAAGAGCAGGAAGGTCCACGAGAAGGACGAGATCAGCACCGCGCCGAGCGCGATGAAGACGCCGCGCAGCACCAGGGCGCCGGCGACGCCGATCAGCAGCACCCGCTGCTGCAGCTCCTTGGGCACCGCGAACGAGCTCAGCAGCAGCATGAAGACGAAGAGGTTGTCGACGCTCAGCGACTTCTCGACCAGGTAGCCGGCGTAGAACTGCAGGCCCAGATCGGCGCCGAAGCCGAACCAGATCCAGAGCCCGAAGATCAGCGGCAGCGCGATGTAGAAGGCCGACCAGCCGATCGCCTCCTTCATGGAGACCTCGTGCGGCCGCCGCGTGACGATGAAGTCGAGGACGAAGAGCGCCGCCACGACGGCCAGGCTGATCGCCCAGAGTTCAGGTGAACCGATACCCATATGTGAACCTTCACAGTTGTGTCTGTGAGGTCTCCTTCACCGGCGTCCGGTGCGCCCGCGGGAGCATCATTGGATGCTCGTAATGACCACGAACGGCTTGGGAAGTACTCCCCTCGACGACCTAGTGTACGGGTGCGGCAAGCCCGGACGCACCTCCCATCACCCGGGATCCGGACGGAGTACTACGCTGGCGGCCATGCCACTGCCGGAGTTGACCGCCGAGGAACAGCGGGTGCTGGGCTGCCTGCTGGAGAAGCAGAAGACCGTCCCCGCGAGCTATCCGCTGAGCCTGAACTCGCTGCGGCTGGCGTGCAATCAGGCCTCCAGCCGTGATCCGGTGGTCGACTACTCCGAGCGCGAGGTTCAGGACGTCGGACGGGCGCTGAAGGACAAGAGCCTGGTGCGGCTGGTCTGGGCGGGCGCGGGGTCGCGGGTGATCAAGTACCACCAGACCCTGGACGAGGTGCTGGAACTGGACGAGGCCGAGCGGGCGCTGCTCACCGTCCTGCTGCTGCGCGGGCCGCAATCGCCCGGTGAACTGAAGACCCGCACCGAACGGCTGCATGCCTTCGCCGATCGTTCGGCGGTGGAGACCTGCCTGGGCGGGCTGGCTGCCCGCGAGGAACCGCTGGTGCGCGAGCTTCCGCTGCAACGCGGCCAGCAGGACCGGCGCTGGGTGCACCTGCTCGGGCCGGTGCCGATTGCGGACGCGGGCGCGAGCGCGGCCGAACCGGCCGCCAATCTTGAGACGGTGCTGACCGAGGGGCCGCAGGCTCGCGACGCGAAGGTCGTCGCCTGCTACGACGCCGTCGCCGCGGCCTACTCCGAGGCGCTGCTCGACGAACTCGTCGACAAGCCGTTCGACATCTGGCTGCTCGAACGCGTCGCCGCCCTGGCTGATGGTCCGGTGATGGATCTGGGTTGCGGGCCGGGCCACATCGCAGCTTTCCTGGCCGATCAGGGAATCGAGGTGCACGGCCTGGACGCTTCGCCGGCGATGATCGAGCAGGCCCGCGCCAACTTCAGCGACCTCGACTTCGAAGTCGGCCGCTTCCATCAGTTGCTGCGCCCGCGCACGGCCCCGGCATGGGGAGCGGTCCTCGCCTGGTACTCGTTCGTCCACCTCGCGCCGTCGGAGCTCACGCCCGTGCTGGGGCAGGTCGCCACCACCCTGCGTCCCGGCGGCGTGCTGGCCCTCGCGGTACATCTCGGCGGCCGGATCGTCCACGCCGACGAGCTGTTCGGAGTCGCGGTGGACGTGGACTTCGTCCAGCACGACCGCGATCAGGTGCTGGCGGCGGTCGGTTCGGCCGGCCTCGAGGTCGCCGAGTGGTACGTCCGCTCCCCCATCCCCACCGAGGCCCAGACCGAGCGGCTCTACGTCCTGGCGCGGCGTCCCTGAATCGGGACAGGTGACGGTTCCTCGTCCCGGCCGGCTGGCCGGGCGGCTCCGAGCATGACCGAAGTGGGACGGGGGAACCGTCCCCTGTCCCGGAGCTATCTGCGGCCGAGGCCAGGGGCAGGACGCCAGTGCAGGCCGGCTTCGGGGTCGACCAGAACCTCCTGGGCGGCGGCGACGCCATCGACGGTGAGTTCCGCGTCGGTCGGGAGCTGGCGCTTGAGCAGGGCCAGGCCGATCGGGCCGAGTTCGTAGTGGCGCTCGGAGGTGCCCATGCGTCCGACCACGCGGCCGTCGGCGAGGATCTCGGCGCCCACCTCGGGCAGGGCGTTGGCGGTGCCGTCGAGGTGCAGCAGAGTGAGCCGACGAGGCGGACGTCCGAGGTTGTAGATGCGGGCGACCGTCTCCTGGCCGGGGTAGCAGCCCTTGGCCAGATGGGTCGCGGGGCCGAGCAGGGCGCCCTCGGGATTGGCCAGTTCGTTGGGGATCGCCTTGTCGTCGGTGTCGAGGAAGGTGCGCGGCTGGCCGGCGGCGATCCGCAGCGCCTCCATCGCCCAGGTGCCGGCGCGAACCTCGCCGAGCCGGTTCTCTACATCAGTAGAGGGGATGACCTCGGGAGCGGAACCTGCGGGAAGGATCAGCCGATGGTCCGGGAGATCGTCGATGGCGACCCGAGCGGCGAAGACCATCCGGCGCAGCCAGGCGAGCAGGGCCTCGGCATGACCGGGCTCGGTGTGCGCCCACAGCGTCTCGCCGTCGTCCACGCCGCCGAGCACGTGGACGATGTGGCCCTGGTGGTCGAGGATGTACGCCGTCACCGGCACACCGGGAGCGAGCTTGGCGAAATCCTGGCTGGTGACGTTGTTCAGCCAGCTGAGCCGGTCGCGTCCCGAGATGGCGAAGACCGGACGGTGCGAGAGGTCGACCGAGGCCTCGCCGGCCGCCAGCCGGCGCTGCTCGCGCAGCGGATCGCCGTAGTGCCGGACGGCTCCGGCGTCCGGGCCCCGGTCGTGCCGGACGACGGTCACCGGCGCTCCAGAGTCGCCCAGACATGGGGCTGCAGTTCGTGCTCGGCGGTGGCGCGGTCGAAGGAGAACATCAGCTTGCCCTCGACCAGCCCGTAGAGCCGGCGGCCGGCGGTGTAGGCGGCAGCCGCGTCCTTGGTGCGCGCGACCGCGTCCGTGATCAGGTCGACCCGGCCCGGCTGCAGCTTGCCGTACCAGATCTCGGCGAAGCCGTCGGGGCTGCACATCATGACGTCCACCGTCCCGTCGGCCAGCGGACGCCAGAACCCGGTCTCCATCGCCAGCGCCTTCACCGGCCGACCCTCGTCGTCCACCTCGAAGCTCTGCGAGAGGTAGTGCAGGTAGTCGCCGCCGTTGTCGGCGAAGTCGATCTGGATGGCGTAGGAGGTCTTCTCCTCGCCGGGCCACTGCCGGTAGCCGGTGCCCTCCCAGCGTCCGCGCAGCCAGGCCAGTCCCACCAGGGCGGGGTTCAGGTCGGACGGAATTTCGAACATCTCACTCCTTCTTGCCACGGGTCAGCCGCACGATGCCGATCACCGACGCCACCAGCACCAACGCACAGACGATCACCACGACGGTCACCGTCACCGACTCCCCTAACAGCACCCGGGCAGGATACCTTCCCGCCGCACGACCAGCCTGGACCACCCACGCCGCTGCCCCGGCGCTGACGACCAAGGATCACTCCCGCTCAGCGTGAAGCGATGTCGCGGCCTGCTCCACCCAGCGTCGTTGCCTGCCCGTCTCGACAGCTCGCCGGTGATAGCGGGAACGGACCCACGCCACCGCGTCCTCCGGCGCGACACCGCTCATCGTTGCCAGCAGCGCCAGAGCCGTCCCGGTCCGCCCGATGCCGCCACCGCACCCGATCTCGACACGCTCCTCACCAGCACGATCCCACGCCTCACGCAGCGCCACTATCGCGTCGTTGGTCGAGTCCGGCAACCGGAAGTCGCGCCACCGCACCCAGCGATGAGGCCAAGGACCAGGCGCTGGGTCGCGAGCCAGCAGATAGACCGCGAAGCCGGGGGCAGGCACATCGCCGCGCGGCCGGCGCACGCCGACGCCGCGGATGCGTCGCCCGTCGGGCAACTCCACCACACCCGGCTCGTCAGTCCATGCGTCCACACTTCAACGCTAGCCCGACGGCGGCGGTCCTGCCTGCCCACCTCGCCAGCATGGATTTCGAACGCTTCGAGTACTTCCGGTCCTCACACCGGCATGTCGGCCTTGGGTGGGCCGAGGCGGTGCTGCAGGGTCGTGCCGTCGCTGAAGAGGACGGCGTCGTCGCAGCGGGCCTCCACCGTGCCGCCGCCGAACTGCTCCTCGTAGAGGCGGGCGTACAGGCCGCCGCGGGCCAGCAGTTCGGCGTGGGTGCCCTGTTCGATCAGCCGGCCGTCGGCGATGCCGAAGATGACGTCGGCGTTCATGATGGTCGACAGGCGGTGCGCGATGGCGAAGGTGGTTCGGTCGGCCATGGCGTGTTCCAGGGCCTCCTGCACCAGGCGTTCGGTGGCGGTGTCGAGGGCGGAGGTCGCCTCGTCCAGGATCAGGATCCGCGGATCCTTGATCAGGACGCGGGCGATCGCGAGCCGCTGCTTCTCGCCGCCGGAGAGCCGGAAGCCGCGCTCGCCGGTGATGGTCGCCAACTGCCCGGGCTGGACGGTGAGCGAGACGCCGGAGAGCGCCCACCGCTCGGCGTCGCTGACCCGGCCGTCGCCGTCCAGATCCTCGCCGGGACGGGTGTCCGGCGCCTCCTCGGGCGAGACCGGCGTCTCGGGAAGCGCCGGCGCCTCCCAGGGCGGTCGCTCGGCGTTGATGAAGGAGCCGTCCACGCCCGCCGCAAGCAGCTGCAGAAGCGCACCCAGGAGAACCTGTCGGAGATGACCGCGATCACCGAGGAGTCGCTGGGCGTCTCCGGGGTGCTCCTGGCCAAGGTCTTCCGCCGCTCCGAGCTCGCCGCCCAGCCCCGAGCGCAGCCACCGGCTGGCGGCGTACTGCCGGGAGACCCT
>JAPUEM010000087.1 GCA_027492575.1 Propionicimonas sp. | reverse complement strand
CCCCTGACGGTTGCGCTACCACCTCACCGCAGGGCTCGAATCGGTACTCCTCCGATCCGGGCCCTGCGGCCATTTCCGGACCAACCGCTCCCCGAGCCCGTCGAAGGGTCCTTCGTCATCCCGGGTCGTAGCCCGGGATGACGGTGGTCGGATCGCTGCTCACCGGCGCGGGGCAGTGGTGGCGGCCTCACACAACTCAACCCAGTCATCCCGGGCTCCGACCCGGGATCTCCGCGAGGGCTCCGGAGACTTCTCCGAGGAGGTCTGAGACAATGGGGAATCTGGAAGGAGGCATGGCCGTGCTGTTCCAAGGCGAGGTGTTGTCGGTCGCAGCATTGCTGGACGCTGCCCGCACCACACCCGCCACCACGCCAAGCCCTGGCGTCGGGCTGCGCCACACCGCCGCGCAGAACGCCGCCGCCAGCCGCCTGCTCCTCAGCGATGGCGAGAGCCTCGATACGTGCTGGCGGTTCGGCATCCTGCAAACCTTGGATGACTACACCTCCGTCCTGCGACGCGGCGGGCCAGAGATCGCCGCAGGTGTGTTCACCGACGAACCGCCCCGCACCGGCGCGGCCGAGGTCGATGCCGCCTTCGCCGCGCTCGCGGACTACCTCGCCGAACGTGACGGCTGGCCGACACCCGACTGGGCGCAGGATTCGTCCCGGCGCACCGCCGCCTGGTACCCAGCCGTTCCGGCGATCTTCAAGGGCGATGCCGACGTGGAGAGCCCGGAGGCGTTCCGGCGACGCGGGATTCTGATCACCTCTCGCTCTCTGGCCAGAGCATGACCGAAAGCGGACAGCTCGACGCGGACGGGGTACGCGCCCTGTTCCACGAGCTGTCCGACCGACTCGCTGTCGCACGGGTGACAGCGCAATTGTTCGTTGTCGGCGGGGCAGCGATGGCTCTGGCCTACGACCGGGACCGCCTCACCCGTGACGTGGACGCGCTGTTCGTGCCCGCCCCCGAAGTGCGACGGATCGCGGAGGAGATGAGCGGCCCGCACGGGTTGGAGCCAGACTGGCTCAACGACGCCGCCAAGGGGTTCCTGCCTGGAGCTGACGAGCACCCCCGTACTGTCTTCGAGTCCGAGTCGCTGCTGGTGCAGGTCGCTTCGCCGGAGTACTTGCTGGCGATGAAGCTGCACGCGTCGCGCGACGATCGCGATCTCGACGACGCCGCGCTTCTGTTCGACCGGCTCGGGTACAGCTCCGCGCAGGAATGCATCGACTTGCTCTCTGTCACCTACTCGGCGGGTCAACTCCTGCCGCGCCATCGCTATATCGCCGACGAGATCGCGGCTCGCGCACAGGCCCGCCGTAACACTTCGGCAAGTTGAACACGTCATCCCGGGCTACGACCCGGGATCTCCTAGCAACCACGCGCTGACCACAAGGATGAGAGCAGGCGCAACCACCCATCGGGACGAGCCGGGGACGCCATGGTGGCTCGGCGGTGGGGGCGCTACAGTGGCGGCAGGCGGTGGGGCTCGCCTCGTACTGAAACCGTCGCTCTCGCGACCAACAGTCCCTACCTCGTGCACAGTCCGGCTGGGCACGGAGGTGGGGCTTTCGCTCACTTTCCGCCCAGCCTTCGCTCCCGGCCGGGCTGTGTCACCACCGGGTTTCAAAGCGGAGCCCGGGTGACCGGAAAGGTGACGGCGATGGCTTTCGAGATCACTGCGGTACAGGCACTGGAGATCCTGGATTCCCGCGGACGCCCCACGCTCAACGTGTCGGTCGCATTGGCGGACGGCACCCGTGCCGAGGCCGGCGTCCCGTCCGGGGCTTCCACGGGCACCCGCGAGGCGGTGGAGCTCCGGGACGGCGACCCCGCCCGCTTCGGTGGCGCCGGCGTGCTGACCGCGGTCGGCAACGTCAACGGCGAACTGGCCGCGGCGCTGACCGGACGCGACTGGGCCGATCTGGCCGAAGTCGACCGGGCGATGTGCGACCTGGACGGCACCCCGAACAAGGCCCGGCTGGGCGCCAACGCGCTCATCGGCACCTCGATGGCACTGGCCCGGGCGCTGGCCGCGTCCGAGGGGAGACCGCTGTACGTGCAGGTAGTCGGCGTCCAGGTCGTCCACCAGGCGCCGGTAGAGCTGCCGCAGCCCCGGCGATCGGACGACCGCCAACTGCGCGGCGGCCAGCCCGGCCAGTTCGGTCAGCAGCGGCAGCAACTCGGCGAGCCCGTGCACCGAGCGAGCCAGCGCCGAGTCGGCGGTGCGTCCCGACCACAGCCAGGAACCGCGCTGGCTCTCCAGCGCGCGTCCGGCGAGTTCGAAGAGGTGCGACATCCCGGTCGGATCGGCCAGCACGTCGGCCAGCACGGCCTGCCGCCAGCGGATCGTCCCGGGCTCGGTCACCGGGTTCAGCAGGACGGCCGGGCACAGCTTGCCCAGCTCCTTGCGCGGGGCCATGACGTCGAGGATCGGGGCCAGGTCGAGGTCGGCGATCAGATCGTCCGAGCCGGGCGGAAAGGCGCTGGTGCGTGGGGCGTCCCGGTCGGGGAAGAGCAGGTGCACTCTCATGACAGCCGCTCCGCCAGATCGGCGCTGGAGAGCCCGTGCCGGGCCGCCAGGGCGACGGCGTGGGAGCGTCCGCCCGGTGGCTGCGGCAGGAACCGGAAGGCCGGACGGGTGACGTCCCCCGGCTCCACCTGCCCGACCAGGCTGACCGCGCCCGCGGTCTCCAGCACGAGTTCCTCCAGGAAGGTCACCCAGATCACCCGGCAGCCCAGCCGCCGGATCTGCTCGACCACCCGCGCCGAGAGCTGCAGCGCGTCCGCCGCCGAGGTGGCCGAGAAGAGCTCGTTGAAGATCAGCAGGGTGTGCGGACCGGCGGCGGCCATCACCGCGTGCAGCCGGTGCAGTTCGTCGGCCAGCCCGCCGCGGTCGTGATCGGGATCGTCCGGGGCCGGGAAGTGGGTGAGCACCGGACGGAACCACGGCAGCGCCGCCCTCCGCGCCGGCACCGGCAGGCCCAGCCCGGCGAGGTAGGCGAACTCGCCGAAGCCGCGCGCGAAGGTGGTCTTGCCACCCTGGTTGGGCCCGGTGACGAAGGCCACCTGCTCGCCGCCGGCCAGGGTGAGATCGTTGGCGACCGGCGCCTGGTCGGAGCCGATGGCCAGCGCGAGGTCGACCATCCCGGCCACCCGGACGGGCGCTGCGCACTCCGGCGAGAGCTGCGGCAGGCACCACGCCACCCCGCGGGCGCTCAGGTCGTCCATGAGCGTCAGGAAGTCGAGGTAGAACCGCAACTCCTCGGCCAGCCGTTCCAGGGTGGCCGGCAGGAAGTCGGAGTGGGCGCCGACGAAGCCGTGCAGTTCGGCGAAGAGCTCGGGGAAGAGCCCGGCGAGCAGGCCGATCGCTTGCGCCTCGACGTGGTTGAGGTACCGCCGGGGACGACTCCAGTCGGGCTCGACCTGCTGGCCCGGCTCCCGGAACCGGCTGAAGGTCCGCTCGATCTGCTCGCCCCAGCCCGGACGGCCCGCCTCCCGGTCGGCCCACACCGTCCCCGACCGGATGCCCAGCTCGACCGTCCCCTGCCGGATCCGGGCCAGCACGGTGCTCTCGGCCAGTTCCCGGAACTCGCGGCCGGCGACGTAGCCGGCCAGGTGACCCGCCAGATCGCGCAACCCGGCGGCGGACGGACGCAGCCCGTCCAGGTCACTGGCCACCTCGCCGATCACCGTGGCGTACCGCGCGATGACGGCGGCCAGCTGCAGCTCGGCCAGCACCCGATAGGGAGCCTTGCGGAAGGCGTCGAGCGACTGCCGCGCCCGGCCGATCGCGGCCACCAGCCGGGTCGCGGCGTTCCGGAACCCGGGCTCCCGCAGTTCGGCGACCACCTCCTGCCGGTAGATCACCGTGGCCAGCTCGGAAGGCGGCGCGCACCAGACCGCCCGCTGGAACGCCCCGGCGCCCTCCAGCGCCACCTCCAGGTGCAGGTCGGCGAACCCGGGCGGCGGTGTCGCCGCGGTGAGCGGCGGCTGACCTCCCGGGCCGAGAAGGCTGGGTGTGGCGGTGAGGACGTCGGTGGTCATGGCCGTCTCCCTGAGTCGGGGCGACCGTCGAGCGACGAACACGGCGGCCACCTGCTGGTGCTAGGGACCGTTGGCGGCATCACCGCTGTTGTGGCGAGCCCCTCCGCCGTGTTGAGACCATCCTGCCACGCGATTCAGCCGGCGCAAGGTGGTGAAATCGCTGACCGCTCGCTGGTCACTCGGGGACGCGTCGTCCCAGGCGCTCGCGCAGGGCGGTGCTCGACAGGCCCTCGGTGTAGGGGAGGAAGACCACCTGAACGCCGAGGACTGCCAGGTCGCGCTCGGTGCGCGTCCAGCGTTCGTGGCCCCGCCAGTCGTCGCCGATGAAGACGGCTTCGAAGGGGATCTCGGAGAGGATCGACACCTTGTCCAGAGTGTCCTCGAGTCGCACCTCGTCCACCGCGGCCAGGGCCTCGATGATCGCCATCCGTTCGTCCTGGGGGACGACGGTGCGCCTGCCCTTGTACTGCTCGACCAGCAGGTCGGAGTTCACCCCGGCCACCAGGCGCTCGCACTGCGCCTTCGCCCGCTCGATGAGCCGCAGATGGCCGGCATGGAAGAGATCGAAGGTGCCCTGGGTGTACCCGATCGCGTAGCGGCGCGGCGTGGCCCCGATCCCCTTCCCTGACTCCCCCATGGCTCTCATCTTCCCAGAGCCGGGAGGTGAACGGGTCGCTCAGCGGCGGACCAGGCCGGTCTCGTAGGCGATCAGGACGAGCCCCACCCGGTCGCGGGCCTCGAGTTTGGCGAGCAGGCGTCCGATGTGGGTTTTCACGGTGCCTTCGGCCATGTAGAGCTTGGTGGCGATCTCGGCGTTGGTGGCCCCGGCGGCGATCTCCACCAGCACCTCGCGTTCGCGGTCGGTCAGCACCTCCAGGCGGGGGTCGTTGCCCTGCGGGCTGGCGGGCAGGGTCGGGAGGACGTGATCCAGCAGCCGCCGGGTCGCCGACGGCGCCATCACCGCCTCGCCGGCCGCCACCGCGCGGATCGCGTTCAGCAGGTCGACCGGTTTGGCGTCCTTCAGCATGAAGCCGCTGGCGCCGGCCTTCAGGGCGCTGAAGACGTACTCGTCCAGGTCGAAGGTGGTCAGCACCAGCACCCGGGCCAGGTCGCGGGCGATGATGTGGCGGGTGGCCTCGACGCCGTCCATCACGGGCATCCGGATGTCCATCAGCACCACGTCCGCGCCGACCGAGAGCAGCTGCTGGACGGCGGCCATCCCGTCGGCGGCCTCGCCGACCACGACCAGGTCGTCCTCGGCCTCGATCAGCATGCGGAAGCCGCTGCGCACCAGCTCCTGGTCGTCGGCCAGGAAGACGCGAATCCGATTCACTTCGGCTCCTTCAGCGAGTCAGTGGTAGCACGACGGTGACCTGGAAGCCACCGCTGGGCCGCGGGCGGGCGACCATCCGTCCGCCCATGGAGGTGACCCGCTCGGTCATGCCGCGCAGGCCGTGCCCGGCCTCGGCGGGCTCTTCCCCGTCGGGGCTGCCGTTGTCGAGCACGTCCACGATGATCTCGCGCGGGGCATAGGTGAGCGTCACCGACGCGCGCGCGTCCGGCCCGGCATGTTTGAGGACGTTGGTCAGCGCCTCCTGCACCACCCGGTAGACGGTGAGTTCCAGGGCGGCGGAGACCCTCGGTGGCTGGCCGTTGACGGTCAGCTTGAACCGGTCGGACGCCCGGTGCACCAGGTCGGGGATGTCTTCCAGGCGTGGGGCGGGGGCGAAGTCGGCGTCGCCGGGGTCGTCCCGCAGCACGCCGAGGATGCGGCGCATCTCGACCAGCGCCTCGCGTCCGGTGTCGGCGATCGTGGTGAGCGCCTGGGTGGCCGCCTCGGGCTTCTTGGCGGCCAGCGCCCGGCCGCCCTCGGCCTGGACGATCATCACCGACAGCGAATGGGCCACGATGTCGTGCAGCTCACGGGCGATCTGGGTGCGGGCGCGGGATTCGGCCAGCCGGGCCTGCTGCTCGCGCTCGGTGGTGAGCGAGCGGTAGCGCTCCTCGGCGCTGGCGACCAGGTGGGCGTGGGCGGACGACTCCTCGCGCGCCCGGCGTCCGATCGCGTAGGGGGTGACCACCAGGCCCATGCAGACGAACCAGGCCAGTGCCAGCAGCACCAGCTGCCGCAGGCTGACGTGGGAGGGATCGCTCACCACCCAGCGCCATGGACCCAGCACCGCCCCGATCGCGCCGATCACCACCACGCTTCGGGCGGTGTGACCGGGCACCCAGCGGGCCACCGAGTAGGCCACGATCGGGATCGACACCAGCGAGGGCAGCGGCAGCGGCGAGACCACCAACTGCAGCAGGGCCGCCAGCGAGACCAGCGCGAGCGTGATCAGCGGGGAGTGCCGGCGCAGCACCAGCGGGGCGATCAACAAGAAGGAACTGACCAGGGCGGCGGTCGACACCGACCCGGTGGTCAGCGAGGTCGGAATCGTGAGCAGCGCGAGGCCCGTCGCCATCGCCGTGTCGATCGCCCAGTCGTGGCGGGTCGCTCCGGGCGGAAACAGCAGGTCGCGCACGTCCATCGGGCCCAGCCTAGGGGTAACGGGCAATCGGGCCCGGCCAGGTGGCTCGCAGAAACCGGGCAAACCGGGACAGGTGCGTGCACTACGCACACGCCTGACCGGAATCACCCGGTTTGTGCGGAAGAGGATGGGTCGGCAGAGGGTGGCCTGGGGTTGGCCCGCTGGCGTGCAGAAACCGGGCAAATCGGGGCCGCCGCGTGCGCAGTGCACGCAGACGGCCTGAATCACCCGGTTTGTGCAGAAGGGAGCGGCGGGAAGCATGAGGAGGGCCGACGGACCGTCCCCCCGTCCGCAGAAACCGGGCAAATCAGGGCCGGCGCGCGCAATGTGCACGCAGACGGCCTGAATCACCCGGTTTGTGCTGGCCGGAGCGGAGCGGGGCGGGGTTGGCTCGGCCTTCTACGCTGGGAACGATTCGAGGAGGTGGACTGCAGCAATGCCAACGCATCGCCGGCGTTCACGCTCCGGCAACGTTCTGTCGATCGGCGTGCTGGCCGGCGTGCTGGTGGTGGCCTTCGGCACGCTGACCGCGGTCTCCCTCTACCTTTCCCGGGTCAGTGCCACCGTTGAGACCATGGCCCGCGCCGAACCGGTCGCCGGCTACGAGGGACGTCCGGCGAAAGCGGTCGTTCCCAGCGCCGCCACCCCGGCGCTGGATCTGCTGGTGCTGGTGACGGACGAGAACGATCAGCTGCTCTCGGCGCACGTCGCGCACCTGTCGGCCTCCCGGCGTGACCTGACCATCCTGGGGCTGCCCTCCGATCTGCTGGTGCCCTACGGTCCCGGGCAGCCGCAGCAGACCCTGGCCGCCTACTACGACGAGGGCTCCGGGGCGCTGGCCCAGCAGGTCGAACTGCTGCTCGGCGTCCCCACCGACCATCAGGTGCGGATCGGCCTGCACGGCTTCTCCGGGGTGGTGGACGCCCTCGGCGGCCTGGACGGGCTGGACGAGCGCGCCGCCAGCGGGCAGGAGGTGCTGCGCTATGTCGCCGACGCCCCGGACGGCCCCACGCGCGTGGAGCGGGTCTCGGAGGTCGTCCGCGCCACCATCCAGCAGCTCGGCATGCTGCACGCGATGACCAACCCGGGCCAGTTCGACCGGGTGCTGCGCGCCCTGGAGGAATGCACCCTGGTGGATTCCGACCTCTCGGTGGACGAATTCGAGGGCACCCTGCTGGAATCCACCGTCCGCGCCGACGAGATCGGTGCGGTCACGCTGGCCACCACGGTCTCCGAGCCGGGACGCCGGGCCGTCCCCAACCACCTCGCGAAGCTCCGCAAGGCCCTGCAGGAGGACACCATCGCCGCCCTGGGCGAGCCGATCGCGGCCTCCCGTCCCCGCTGATCGCGCCCCTGGTGAGACCCTCGCCTTCGCGGGGATGACGGTCGCGGCCTAGGCTGGGCCCATGAAGAAGCTGGTGATCGTGAGCGCGGTGCTCGCCGTCGTGGGGCATTTCGCGTGGCGGTGGTGGCTGCAGACCAACGCGGCCAACGCCAGGGCGTGGTCCGAGGGCACCGACCGGGTCAGTTGAGCGAGTCGAACTCCTGGTCCTGCCGCAGCAACAACGCTGCCAGGGCCTGACCGAGCGCCTCGGCCTGATCCTCCGGGTCGTCCAGGGTCGCCAGGCGTCCGGCCAGCTCGGAGGATTCCGACTGCGCCCAGAGCAGCATGTCGTAGATCTCGAAGCTGATCTCGACCACGTCGTTCTCCTCGACGCCGATCAGCAAGTGCAGCGCCGGCGGCGGCCAGCTGCTGCCGTAGCTGGTGTCGATCTCCGTCCACGGATAGTGGCGGACGAAGCTCTCCGGCTCGGTCTCGAACCGGATCTGCCAGACATCCTCGTCGTCCAGCACGGACGACTCGAACTCCAGCCCGAACGGCGCGAGCTCGTCCGCGAGCAGATCGAGGTAGTCGGGCGGCAGGTCCATACCGGACACGCTAGCCCAGCGAACCACCCGCTGCGAGCCGCATGAGATCAGAGCTCAGGTCGATCTCGACGTCCGGGGTGGTGCCGCCCAGCTGGTGGGCGTAGCTGCCCCAGGACTCCTCACGGATCGCCCCGGCCAGGTCGGCCTCCATGAGCAGCACCAACTCGACCGCGGCCCGGTCGATCCGCTTGGTGAGCGAGGGGTCGCCCCAGTCCTCCGGGGCGGCGAAGAGCGAGGTGGGAGCGGTCAGCGTCCGCAGGAAGGCGAACAGGCCGCGCAGCTGCTCGTCCACCACCAGGGCGTGCCGGGAGGTGCCCGCGGTCGCCGCCAGGACGACCGGCTTGGCGATCAGCAGATCGTTGTCGAGCACCTGGAAGAAGGAGGTGAACAGCCCGCTCGGCCCGGCCTTGTAGACCGGGGCGCTGACGACCAGGCCGTCGGCCGCGGCCAGTGTCTCGGCCGCTTCGGTGAGCTTCGGGCCGAGCAGCTGCGAGGTGATCGCGGTGGCGATCTCACCGGCCAGCGGACGCAGCTCGACGACGGTGAGTTCCACCTTGTGGCCGCGCTGGCCGGCCCGTCGGCTGACCCCGGTGGCGATCCGGTCGGCCAGCAGCCGGGTGGACGAGGGGTCGGACGCGCCGGCGCTGACGACCGCCAGCTTGAAGGTTCGTGAGGTCATCGGTCTTCCTTGGTCGGAACGACCCTTCGTCAAGCTCAGGGATCGTTATGCGTGGTTCTGCGGTTGGGTGTGGGTCAGCTACGAGATCCCGGGTCGGAGCCCGGGATGACGTGGTGGGGCTGGGCAGGTATCTCACCACCGTCATCCCGGACTTGATCCGGGATCTCCGAGGCCGAGCACGAGCTTGCCGGCCAGCGCTCGCAACTCTTCCTGTTCGGACGGGGTGAGCACGGCCATCGCCTGGGCGACGGCGCGGGCGTGGCGGCGTCCGACGGTCTTCTGGCAGGCGGCGCCCTGCGGGGTGAGGCCGACCTGCACCGAGCGTCCGTCCGCGGGGTCGTCCGAACGCTCGACCAGGCCGCGCTGGGCGAGCCGATCGACCAGGCGGGAGAGCCCGGGCTGGCTGAGCAGCACCGACTCGCCGAGTTCGCCGATCCGCGACGGGCCCCGCTTGGCCAGGGTGTACAGCACGTCGTACTCACGCATGCTGAGATCCTCCCAGTCGTCGACGGCGAACTGCCGCAGCAACCGGGCGTGGGCGGTCATCAGGGCCTCCCACGCCTGGTTGGCGAGCCGGTCGGACATCAGGCCTGGCCGGCCAGCAGGGCGTCCGAATCCTGGTAGGGGGATTGGCCGGTCACGTTGTCGCCCCGGTTGGCGTTCGGACGCGGCTGCCGCGGCGCGGCGTCCCCGTACTTGGCCTTGACCCGGCCGGCGTGGGTGGGGGCCTCCGCCACCTCCGGCTCCCGCTTGGCGGCCAGTTCCTGGCGCAGGACGGGGACCACCTCGCTGCCCAGCAGATCGATCTGCTTGAGCACCATCGGCAACGGCATCCCGGCATGGTCGACCAGGAACAACTGCCGCTGGTAGTCGCCGAAGTACTCCCGGAAGGTGAGGGTCTTCTCGATGACCTCCTGCGGGGAGCCGACGGTCAGCGGGGTGAGGTCGCTGAACTCCTCCAGGCTGGGGCCGTTGCCGTAGACCGGGGCCTCGTCGAAATAGGGACGGAACTCGGCCTTGGCCTGCTGGGAGTTCTTGGCGATGTAGGCCTGGCCGCCGAGCCCGACGATCGCCTGCTTCTTCGTCCCGTGGCCGTAGTGCTCGAAGCGCTGCCGGTAGAAGTTGACCAGCCGGACGTAGTGCTCCTTGGGCCAGAAGATGTTGTTGGCGAAGAAGCCGTCGCCGTAGTAGGCGGCCTGCTCGGCGATCTCCGGGGTGCGGATCGAGCCGTGCCAGACGAACGGCGGGACGTCATCCAGCGGGCGGGGGGTGGAGGTGAAGCCCTGCAGGGCCGTGCGGAACTTGCCCTCCCAGTCGACCACGTCCTCACGCCACAGCCGGTGCAGCAGGTTGTAGTTCTCCAGCGCCAGCGGCAGGCCCTGGCGGATGTCCTGGCCGAACCACGGGTAGACCGGGGCGGTGTTGCCGCGGCCGAGCATGAGATCCATCCGTCCGCCGCTCAGGTGCTGCAGCATCGCGTACTCCTCGGCGATGCGCACCGGATCGTTGGTGGTGATCAGGGTGGTCGCGGTGGAGACGATCAGCCGCTCGGTCTGCGCGGCGATGAAGGAGAGCAGCGTGGTGGGCGAGGACGAGAAGAACGGCGGGTTGTGGTGCTCGCCGATCGCGAAGACGTCCAGCCCGGCCTCCTCGGCGTGCTTGGCGATGGTGACCACGGCCTGGATCCGCTCCGCCTCGCTGGGCGTGACGCCCGAGATCGGATCGCGGGTGATGTCGCTGACCGAGAAAAGCCCGAACTGCATGACTGCTCCTGAAGTATATGCGTGTGCATGTATCTGAACCGGGGTGGGGACGGTTTCATTCCCGGCCCGGGCGATTTGCCGCCGGGGTGAACGGATCCGCCTCCAGTTGGGGTCGCGCGGCCCGAGTGCGGCCCGTCCGGGTGATCTGGAGGCGGATCCGTTCGGCGGATGCCCGGTAACCTTCGCAGGGTGATCGAGGGCCGGCCGAGCGTGGACGATCTCGTCCGGCTCACCATGGGCGGACGGGATTGCGTCACCGTCTACCAGCCGATCCTGCCCGCGGAGGTGGTGCCGGCGCCGAAGCCGTACCTCGCACACCGGCGGCTCCGCAACGAGCTCGACGCGGCCATGACCACGGCGGTGAACCGGCTGGTCGGACGCGGCGCGGGCCACGACACCCACTGGGCGATCCGGCAGCAGTTCGCCGAGCTGACCAGGGACGCACGCTTCGAAGGCCAGGCGGTCGCCCTCTTCCTGAGCGCCAAGTCGGCCACCGGCTTCGTCCTGCCCGACCGGATCGAGGCCTCGCTCCGGGTGGGCGACCACTTCGATCTCGGCCCGCTGCTGCGCGCGGTCACCATGGCCCGCCACGTGTACGGCGTGACGCTGACCGAAGACGACTGGGGGCTGTGGGAGGCGACCGGCGGCGAGCCGGCCCGGCAGCTGGCCGGCGAATCCCGGGAGGACGCCCCCTCGGCGCTGGATCCGCGGGTCGCGGCCTTCAAGCTCTACCGTCTGGTGACCGACAGCCCCGCCTACTTCCTGGCCCGGTCGGCGTTCATCGAGCGGGCGATGCAGCGGGTGCGCGAGCGGCTCGCCGGGCTGGACGCGACGGGCTCGGGCCTGGTCGTACTCTTCCCCGACGACGACATCGTCAGCGAGCTTTCGCTGGGCCGGTTGACCGAGGACGCCCGGCTGGGCCGTCCGGTCGAGGTGGTGCACGGTGACTCCGAGACGCTGACCCCCGGCCGGATCGGGCGGATCCTGCGCCGGCACGGGCGGCGGTTCGTCCAGCAGGAGCTCAGCGGACGCATCGCCCGGCTGCGCGCCGAGCACGCTGTGGGCTACCCGAGCACCGACCTGGCCGAGATCGCGGTGGCCGCCGCCGCAGGCCGCGTCCGCACCTTCGTCTACGACTCCACGGACGTCCGCTACGGCTTGCTCGACCGACGCACCGGACGCTTCGAGCCCGACCAGTGGGGCTACGACGCCCTCGCGCGGATCGCCGTCGACGTCCTCGCCGCCGGCGGAGAGGCCTACGCCGTCACCCCCGACGAGATCCTGGCGGGAGTCATGGACACCCCCGTCCTCGCCGAGATCGCCTACCCCACCCTGCGCTGACCACCTCCATCAGTCATTCCCGCGTTCTCCGCGTAAACTGGCTCCATGAACTCGACGCTGACCGAAGTGCTGGACGCCGCTCGCGCGCTCTCGCGCTCCGAGCGGGCCGAGATCGCGCATGAGCTGATCGCCACTCTCGAAACGACTGACGAGTTCGATGAAGCGGGTTACGCCGAGCTTCGAGCCGCGGTAGACCAGGGCATCGCCAGCCTTGACGCTGGCAGGAGCACGCGCCTCTCCGTTGACGACGTCAGTGACTACCTGAGCGAGCGCGGTCGCGTGGCGACTGAGCGAGCAGCCGCCAAGAGCGCGTGACGTACCAGCTCGATCTTGGTGAGGACGCCGAGGCAGACATTGACGACGTTCTCGAATGGTCGGTGTTCCGCTTCGGAGAGTCTGTCAGAGACGGCTACCAGGCCCTGATCGGAGCAACCCTCGCGAGCATTGCGCGTAATCCTGAGCTCGCCGGATCGCATGACCGGCACGACCTCGGACGAGGTATCCGCACGGTGCATCTGAGAACTTGCCGCGATGAGGTCAGCCCGGCGGTGCGTCGCATCGCCAACCCGCGCCACTTCGTGGTCTACCGGCAGGTCGGCCAGGTCATTCAGGTGGTTCGCCTGCTGCATGAGGCGATGGACATGTCCGCGCAGCGCATCCCCGAATAGCGGCTGAGAACGATCACCCCAAAATCACCCCGACAACGGATTCAGGGGTCGCAGAGACACCCGTGGGCCCCGAAGAATCAAGGGAACCCCTGATTTGAGCGCTTCGCGGGGATGACGAAGGGGCGCGGAGACGGTTAGCGGAGGATCCGCGACTGCTCCTCGGCGACCAGGCGCTTGCCGAGGTCGTCGAAGGTGACGTCCACGGCGGCGGGGGCGGCTTCGGCCAGGTCGCTGCGGCGGGCGTAGGCGTCGAAGTCGGCGCGCTTACCGGCCAGCAGGTCGAGGATCCGCTCGTCCACGGTGCCGACGGCCAGCAGCCGGTGCACCTGGACGGGACGGACCTGGCCCATCCGGTGGGCGCGGGCGATCGCCTGCTCCTCGCTGGAAGGGGTGAGCTGCGGCTCGCAGAGCACCACGACGGAGGCGGCCTGCAGGTTGAGCCCGACCCCGCCGGCCTGGATCTGCGCGTACAGCACGGCGGGCCCGAAGTGGGTGCTGAAGGCGTCCACGATCCGCTGCCGCTCGACCGCCGGGACGTCGCCGGTGATCGGGCCGAAAGAGGGAGCGGCGGCTACCGTCCCGGCCCAGCCCAGCACGTCGCGGAAATAGGAGTAGACGATCACCTTCAGCCCGTTCGCGGCGGCCTCGGCGAGCAGTTCGCCGAGCCGGTCGAGCTTGGCGCAGTGCGGGGCGCCGTACCCGGCCCGGCGGATCCCCATCAGGCTGCCGGTGGCCACCGCGGCCGCGTACCGCTCCTGGTCGTGGGCGGTGAAGTAGACCCACTCGTCGATCTCCTGCCGCGGCGGCAGCTCCACCAGGACGTCCTCGGCATTGCGCCGCAGGTAGACCGGCGAGACCCGGCGGCGGAAGGCGACCGAGCCGGCCGGCATCCCCTCCGGCGGCACCAGGTCGGATTGCAGGTAGCGGATCAGCTGCGCGAACTCGTCCACCACGTTCTCCATCGGGGTGCCGGTGAGGAACCAGACGTGGTCGGCCGCCCCGGCCAGCCGCCGGACGGCTCGCGAGCGGCGGGTCTCCGGGTTCTTGACGTAGTGCGCCTCGTCCACGATCAGGGCGGCCAGCCGCAGGTCGTGCGGCAGTTCCAGCCGGCGCAGGGTGTCGTAGGTGGTGATGCCGATCGGGCCTTCGGCCAGCCACTGCGCGACCTCGTCCTGCCGGTCGGGGCCGTGGACGGTGAGCGCGGGCAGGTGCGTCCGGTTCTCGATCTCGCGCTCCCAGTTCGCCATCACCGAGGCCGGGCAGACCACCAGCACCGGGCCGTCGTCCAGGGTGCGCAGGTGGCAGGCGGCCGCGAGCGCCTGGATGGTCTTGCCCAGGCCCATCTCGTCGCCCAGGATCACCCGGCGCCGCACCAGCGCGAACCGCGCCCCGAAGGACTGGTAGCCGCGTAGGTCGACATTGCGCAGCCGGCCGTCCAGCGGCTGGGCCTCGACGTCGGCCACCACATCGTCGGTGAGGAAGCCCTGCAGGGCGTCGGACGGGACGCCGGTCGCGACGAACTCGCTGAGCAGGGCGTAGTAGTCGGAGGCACGGGCCTGGAAACCCGGCCACGGGTCGGCGGCCGGCTGCCGGGCGGCCCACTGCAGCCGGTCGATCCGTCCGGTCAGCCCGGTCTCGTAGGTCTGCTCGAGGACGGCTTCCAGCCGCTCGGCGGCGGCCAGCGCGGCCTCGCGGTGCTGCCCTCCGGTGAACAGCCAGCGCACCGGGTTCCCCGCCGGACGGGCGGTGCCCAGCTCGGCGGGCAGCCGCACCACCAGATCGGCCAGCGGATCGGCGATGCCGATGGATTCCCGCCGCAGCAGGTTGTACCGGTCAAGCGCCCGCAGCAGCGCGGTCGCCGCCTGGTTGGACGGGTCGAGCTCGATGCGGAACCGGGTCTCCTCGGCCAGATCGGCCCGGACGGCGTCCGCCGCCGCCCGCAGCGCTCGCGCCGACGCCCTGCCGATGCCGGGGACGCCGGTCAGCGTCGCCTCGTCCGGGAGTTGCCCGACCGTGGTGTACCCGGCGGCCAGCAGCGGGGCGAGGTTCAGCCGTCCTTGCGAGGCGGTGCGCAAGGTCTCCAGCGGCAACGTGGCCAGGCCGGCGTCCACCAGCCCGTCCAGCACCTCCGCGTGCCGGGCCGGGATATCCGCCCGCGCCTGCTGCAGCACCCCCATCGCGTCGGTGACCAGCCGCGCCAGCGCCTTCGCGGCGCGGATCACCCCCGCTGCGGAGGCACGCGACAAGGGCACGGCCTCACGCTAGCCGACCCCCCGACAACGGGGTGCGTGCATTCACTGCCAGATAGCGTCTCTCCGCGACGTATACGTCGCGCAGGCGCGCTATGTGGCAATAAGTGCACTGGGCGGCTGGGTCTCTGAGCAGGTGCGAGAACCCTTGCACGCGCCTGGTGGCCATGCCATACTGCTCATCTGTTCAGCACTGCACATATGTGCAGGCGAAGATCCAGCACCTTCGCGGCCGAACGGGGCCGTTCGTCACAGCAGACACAGATCAACGGGAGATCTCATGGAAGTCATCCGCTCCGCACTCGACTGGTACGCGCAGCTCCCTGCGTCGGTCATGATCATGCTCGGCATCTTCGTCGTCGCCTTCGCTCTGGCGCGGCTCACCCTGTTCAAGTCCCTGCGCAGCTCCGTCTACGTGGCGGCCGGCATGATCGGCATGGGCACCATGATCGGGATGTTCCTCGGGCAGGTCGCCCCGATCATGACGAAGGTCATCGAGAACACCGGGCTCAAGCTCGACGTCATCGACGCGGGCGTCGGCACGCAGACCAGCGTGATGTTCGCCCTGAGCTTCTACGCGCTCCTGCTGCCGGTCGGCCTGGCCGTCAACGTGGTGATGCTGCTGCTGAAGTGGACCTCCACGTTCAACGTCGACATCTGGAATTACAACGTCATGGCCATGACGTCCTCCTTCGTCCTGGTGATCACCGAGAACATCGCCCTGGCGATTCTCGGCTTCGCCATCACGATGGTGATCATCCTCAAGCTCGCCGACTTCACCGCGCCGGCGATCCAGAAGGCCTACGGCATCGAGGGCATCTCGATCCCGCACGCGAGCTCCGTCATCTTCGCGCCGGTGGCCATCGCGGTGAACTGGGTCATCGAGAAGATCCCGGGCGTCCGCGACATCGACTGGAGCCCCGAGGTGATCGAGAAGCAGACCCGCGGCGTCATCCAGCCGTGGACCATCGGTCTCGTCCTGGGCGTGGTGCTCGGCATCGTGGGCGGCGCCTCCTTCGGCGAGGTGCTGCTCATCGGCACGACCACCGCGGCCTTCATGATCCTCTTCCCGAAGGTGCTGGGGCTGCTCGTCGAGGGCATCCAGCCCGTGGCGGACGGCATGCGCGAACGTTCCGGCAAGCTGCTCAAGCGGGAGGTCAACATCGGGCTCGACGCGGCCATCCTGGTCGGCACGCCGAGCGTCATGGTCACCGGCATGCTGCTGGTTCCGGTCATCCTGCTGCTGGCCTTCACCCTGCCCGGCAACCGGGTCATGCCCTTCGCCGACCTGGCCATCGCCGGCCCCTTCCTGATGACCTGCTGCATGCCCTACCTGAAGATGAACATCTTCCGGGGCCTCATCTGCGGCACGGTCGTCTTCACCCTCGTCCTGTACACCGCCACGGCTACCGTGGGCTGGTACAACGCGGCGGCGGCGATGAACGGCCTGCCGTTCGATACCGAGGTGACCTCGATGGGCATCGCCTCGTCCTGGGTGAGCTGGCTGCTCGCCACGATCACCGAACTCGGCACGTCGCTCGTCGGCTAGCCGCCCGTCCCACCAAGGAGAAGAACATGGACGCGAAGTACATCATCGTCGCCTGCGGTCAGGGGAGCGCGACCTCCAAGGCGATCGCCCTGAAGCTCGAGGACTACCTGGGCAAGCACGGCGTCCCGGTCCGGATCGACACCTGCAGCGTCGCCGAACTGCGGGACAAGGTCGCCGCGAGCAAGCCGGACTTCATCGCCTCCGCGACGGTGATTCCCGATCTCGGGGTTCCGTCGATCAGCTCGATCGGCTTCCTGACCGGAATCGGGGTGGAGGGGCTCTACGCGAAGATCCTCACCGCCCTGACCAACGACTGACCGGGCGCCGGCAACCCCTCGCCCTTCTCGGCGGACGTGTGACGCGGCCGCCGGGAAGGCGCTGCCCAGTCCGCGCTCATCAAGAAGCAGCGCGGCGGCGCGACCCGCGACGAGATCGCGACCT
>JAPUEM010000086.1 GCA_027492575.1 Propionicimonas sp. | reverse complement strand
ATGTTCTTCGAGCCCGACCGGATCGCGGCCATCCGCGAGATGATCGTCTCCAAGACCGTCGAGCAGCGCGAGGCCGCCCTGGCCAAGTTGCTGCCGATGCAGCGCGGTGACTTCGAGGGCATCTTCACCGCGATGGAGGGCCTGCCGGTCACCATCCGCCTGCTCGACCCGCCGCTGCACGAGTTCCTGCCGACCGACGAGGGCGACATCGCCGCTCTCGCCGCCGAGATGAACCTGAGCATCGACGAGCTGAAGAACATCATCTCCTCGCTGCACGAGTTCAACCCGATGATGGGCCACCGCGGCTGCCGCCTGGACGTCACCTACCCCGAGATCGGCGCCATGCAGACCCGCGCGATCATCGAGGCGGCGATCAACGTCCAGAAGGCGCATCCGGAGTGGGATCTCGTCCCCGAGATCATGATCCCGCTGGTCGGCGAGGTGAAGGAACTGGCCTTCGTCAAGAAGATCGTCGTCGAGACCGCCGACGCGATCATCGCCGAGTCGGGCATCGACCTGAAGTACCTGGTCGGCACCATGATCGAGATCCCGCGGGCGGCCATCACCGCCGACGAGATCGCGACCGAGGCGGAGTTCTTCTCCTTCGGCACCAACGACCTGACCCAGATGACCTTCGGCTTCAGCCGGGACGACGCGGGCAAGTTCCTGGATGCCTACTACGACAAGAAGATCTACGAGAACGACCCGTTCGCGCGGCTCGACCAGGTCGGTGTCGGCAAGCTGGTGAAGACCGCCGTCGAGCTCGGCCGGAAGACCCGTCCCGACATCAAGCTCGGCATCTGTGGCGAGCACGGCGGTGACCCGTCCTCGGTCGAGTTCTGCCACAACGTCGGCCTGGCCTACGTCTCCTGCTCGCCGTTCCGCGTGCCGATCGCCCGGCTCGCCGCGGCCCAGGCGGCGCTGAAGAGCGCCTGACCACGGCTCACGTGAAGGGGTCCCGGCTTCGGCCGGGGCCCCTTTGCGTTCCCCCGCCCTGGAGCACTCCTCCCCGCTCTGCCTCATGGACAAGGTGTGGCGGAATCCCCGATGTCGCGACTCCGGCCACACCTTGCGGGATGGGGAGGGGATGGGTCTGCTTTCCCGTCTCCAGCTTCGGCAAGGTGTGGCGGAATCCCCGATGTCGCGACTTCGGCCACACCTTGCGTGGGTGGGGGAGGGGTGATGGGCGGGCCGGGGAGTGGGTCGGTGGAATGGTCGGGCTGGGCGTGTGCTCGTCCGGATCTGAGGATTTCCTGAGAAGGTGGACGGGTGCGGGTTCTGACGTGGTGCTGGGTAGCGGTGACGATGCTGGCGGTGGCGGGCTGCGGGGTGGTCTCGCCGGTCGTCACGGAGGATCCGGTGGAGCCGCTGCCGACGATCACCATCGGGTCGGACGGCACCGCGGTCTCCGAACTGGTCGCGGCGCTCTACGTCGCGGCGCTGCAGGCCGCCGGCGAGCCGGCCGAGGTGGTCGAGGTGACACCGGGCACCGAGACCCTCGCGCTGGGCGACAACAACCCGATGGCGATGCCGGTCTACGCCGCCACCTGGCTGCAGGAGTTCAGCAACCAACCGGCCACCTTCGACACGGCGATGACGATCACCGACCTGGCCACCGCGGTGGCCCCCGCGATCGGTGTGCTGGAGACCAGCGCGGTGGACGGCGGCCTGGTGTGGGCGGTCGACCCCGATTCCGAACTGGTCTCGCTGACCGACCTCGCCGCGCTGCCCGCCGGCTCGACCATCGTGGCCCCCGGCTTCGCCATGACCAGCGCCTCCGGGGTGCCGGCCCTGGAGGCCGCCTACGACGCCAAGCTCGCCGCGGAGCCGCTGGACGATCCGGCCCAGCGCGTCGCCGCACTGGCGGACGGGCACGTCGCCGCGGCCTTCCGGCGCACCGAGAGCATCGACCTCGACGGGCTGGACGTGCTCACCGATCCGGTCGGCATCCTCACCCCGGATCCGCTGGTCGTCGCCCTCTCGGCGCAGTTCGCCGAGCAGCGCCCGGACGCGGTGCTGGTGCTGGACGCCGTCCAGCACGCCCTGACCGACGACTCCCTGGCCGAACTGGCCGCGAGCGCCGCGGTGGACGGTCTCGACCCGGCGCTGGCCGCCTGGCTGGCCGAATACAAGCTGGCCGGCTGACCCGTGGCCAACCTTCTCAGGCCCGCCGGCTGGATTCGCGGACGATCAACGTCGGCTGCAGGACCACCTGCCGCGGCGGGCCGTCGTAGCCCGCGACCCGCTCGGAGAGTAGCCGGGCGGCGGTCTCGCCGATCTCGGCCACCGGTTGCTGCACCACGGTGATGGTGGGGGTGGCGAGCGCCGTCCAGGGCTCGTCGTCGGTGCCGACCAGGGCGATCGAGTCGTTCCAGGCCGCCTTCAGGCCGAGGAAGGCCCCCTGGGTGGCCGGCCCGTTGGTGCAGTAGACCGCCTCGGGCGGTTCCGGCAGTGCCAGCAGGGCGGCCATCTCGTCCCGGCCGCCGGCCAGCGAGTAGGCGGTGGTCCGGCGGTACTGCGGGGGGATGTCGATGCCGTGGGCGGCCAGCGCCTCGACCAGGCCGTGCGCGCGGCCGGCGACGGGGGTGTCCGGCTGGTCGCCGGCGATGTACGCCACCCGGGTGAAGCCCTGCTCCCAGAGGTGCTCGGCGGCCAGTCGTCCGGCCAGCCGGTTGTCGATGGTCACCGAGTCGTGCGGCGAATCGGGGACGCCGCGGTCGACGAAGACGATCGGGATGGCGAGGCCCTCGTAGGTGTCCAGGTTGGACGCGTGGCCGACGATCAGACCGCCGACCTGCTGACTGATCGAGGTCTGGACGTACCGCCGCTCCCGCTCGTCGTCGAAGTCGGTGATGCCGAGGTAGACGCTGGTCCCGTCCCGTGCGGCAGCGGCCTCGACGGCCTCGACGACCGAGGCGATGAAGGCGTTGAGGCCCTGCACGATGACCGCCCAGGAGGTGCTGCGCTGCAGCCGCAGCGCGCGGCTGACGTTGTTGGGGACGTAGCCCAGCCGGTCGGCGGTCTCCAGGACGCGCTGCGCGAGCACCGGGTCGACGGTGGTGATGCCGTTGACGGCCCGGGACACGGTGGCGATCGAGACGCCCGCCTCGCGAGCGACGTCACGAATGGTTACCCCAGACATCGAACTGAGCCTCTCTGAGTCGGTCGGAGCGTAACACGGTTCGGACGGACGAACGGCTCGGGCAGTGCTGCCGTCCGCCGTCCGGGCCCGGTCTGTCACGACTTCCGGCCAGGGTTGACGAATCACGGTGAGATAACGTTTACTGGAGATCCTAGACAACGTTTACTCAGGATTCTAGGCTCACCACCAGGATGTTGTTCAAAGGAGACACCGTGGCAACCAAACGCATCGTGATCGTGTCGGCCCTGGCGGCCTTCGCGACCGCTCTCACCGCCTGCAGCGGAACTCCCGCTGCCCCCACCACCTCGCCCAGCCCGGCCGAGACCAGCGCCACCCAGGCGCCCGGGCAGGAGAAGCCGGCCGAGATCACGCTCTACTCGATCATGACCAAGGGCACCCCGATGGGTGACATCCTGAGCAAGGTGATCACCCGGTTCGAGGCCGAGACCGGCATCAAGGTCGTCGTCTCCGAGGCCACCGGCGACGCCGTCTTCGACGCCTACGAGGCCGCCGTCGCGGCCGGCACCGAGGCCGACCTGGTGAACCTCAACCCGCAGGGCAAGGTGCACAGCTGGGTCGCCAACGGCGCCGTCGTGGACGCAGCCCCGTACCTGGAGCAGTGGGGCCTGACGGAGACCATCGTCCCCGAGGCCTTCGCCGACTGGAAGGGCGACGACGACGTGGTCTTCGGCATCCCGATGATCGGCAACATCTGGCCGATGGTCTGGAATACCGACAGCCTCACCAAGCTCGGCCTCTCCGCCCCGCCGGCCAACGAGGCCGAACTGGTCGGCACGGTCGAGAAGGCGAAGGCGGCCAAGATCGCCCCGATCGCCGCCGGCGGCGCCGACTGGTCGGGCGCGAAGTTCGCCCAGCTGGTCTGGCAGGCCTACTCCACCGCGGAGGAGGCGACCGACGTCTACCTCAACGGCGGCTACTGCGCCTCCGAGCCGACCATGAAGGGCATCGAGTACTTCGTCCGGCTGCGGGACGCGGGGGTCTTCCAGAAGAACGCCGAGGGCTACTCCTACGACCAGATGAACACCGCCTACTTCACCGGTGCGGCCGCCGGCATGCACGCCGGCAACTGGGTCTTCGAGGACGTCCCGGCCGAACTGAAGGACGTCACGGTCCCGGCCGGCATGCCCGTCCCGGCGGATTCCCCGAACAAGCCGCTGTACTACGCCAACTACGCCTCCGGCGGCTGGCTGATCAGCCCGAACGGGGTCGCGAAATCCGACTGGATCGGCCAATTCGTGAAGATGTGGTACACCCAGGAGATCGCCGACGAGATGGCGCAGAACGCCGCCGCCGTGCTCGCCTTCGACCCGCCGACCGCGCCCACCTACACCAACCCGATCCTCACCAAGGCGATGGACGTCCGGGCCAATGCCCAGCATGCCCCGCTGATGGACACCCTCGTCCCCGGTGACTTCCAGGCCGACTTCAACACCGCTTCGAGCGCGGCCTTCGCCCCCGGCAAGACCGCCGCCGACATCTGCAAGTCGCTCGACGCGGCCTACAAGTGACCAGGCTTCGACAGGCTCAGCCAACGTTCCCTGAGCCTGTCGAAGGGTAGTTCCCGACAGGAGGACGACGCGTGAGCCTTCAGTTAGCCCAACGATCCAGCGGATCGCAGGCTCAGGACGTCTCGGCGGCGAGCCGCGCGGTGGCCAACCACCGCCGGGTCGTCCGCCGGGACGCCGGCTTCGCCCTGATGACGCTGCCGGCGCTGGCGTCCTTCTTCTTCTTCACGATCGGGCCGCTCTTCGCGGTCTTCTACGTCTCGTTCACCAACTGGCGGGGGATCCTCACCAAGCCGAAGCTGGTCGGCTGGGCGAATTACGAGAAGGTGCTCACCGACCCGGCCTTCTGGGCGGCCGGCCGGGTCACCCTGATCCAGCTGGTCGTCCTGGTGCCGGTGCTGACCGTGCTCTCCTTCCTGCTGGGCTACTTCATCTCGCTGAAGCCGCGGTTCGGCGGCCTGCTGAAGGTCGTCCTCTTCGTCCCGGCGCTGATCTCACTGCCGGTGCAGGCGATGTTCTTCACGGCCATCCTGGCCCCCACCGGCATCCTGAACGGGGCGCTGAGCAACCTGGGGCTGGAGGGCTGGACGTCGGCCTGGCTGGCCGATCCGCGGACGGCGCTACTCTGCGTCATCGTGGTCGACCTGTGGCGGGGGATCGGCTTCAACGCCGTGCTCTTCAGCGCCCGGCTGGGCGGCATCGACCCGGAGACCTTCGCGGCCGCCGAGATCGACGGCGCCGGGCACTGGGCGCGGGTCTGGCTGATCGCCTTCCCGATCGCCCGCAGCTACTTCGGCGTGATGACCATGCTGCAGTTCCTGTGGACCCTCTTCGGCTCGGCGGCGACCATCCTGCTACTGACCAAGGGCGGCCCGGACGGCGCCACCACCACCTGGTCGTACCTGCTGTACTACAAGGCCTTCCTGGCCAACCAGATCGGCTACAGCCAGGTGGTCGGGGTCGTCCTGATCGGGGCCGGGCTGGTCGGGATGGCCGTCATCCTGCGCCTCTTCCGGCAGGACTACTAGGAGCCGATGATGACAATCTCCCGCCGGCTCCGGCTTCCCTGGTACACCTACGCGCTCGCCTGGGGCTATGCCGTGGTGCTGGCGCTGCCGATCTGGTTCGTGCTGGTCTCCTCGTCCAAGGACAATCTGGAGATCTTCACCCAGCCGTTCGCGCTGCCCGCCTCGTGGAGCCTCGACAACCTGCTCGAGGCCTGGGACCGCACCGAGATGGGCCAGGCGATGCTCAACTCGGTGGTGGTGGTCGCCGGGGCGCTGATCATCACGCTCGTGCTGGCCGTCCCGGCCGCCTACGCGCTGGCCCGGATGAAGACGCGCGCGGGCGGTGTCATCGAGCGGATCTTCTCCTCCGGCATGCTGGTGCCCGGCTTCGCGGCGCTGGTGCCGACCGTCCTGCTGGCCATCGCGCTGGGCCTCTTCCGCACCCGGACCTTCCTGATCCTCTACTTCCCGGCCACCGCGCTGCCGCTCGGGGTGCTGCTGCTCGCCCAATTCATGCGCACCGTCCCGGTGGAACTGGAGGAGAGCGCCCTGCTGGACGGCGCCAAGCGCTGGCAGGTGCTGCGGCACATCTATCTGCCGGTGGTCACCCCCGGCATCGCGACCGTGGCCATCCTCAACTTCCTCAGCTTCTGGAACGAGTACATCTTCTCGATGGTGCTGCTGGGCTCCGACCCCCGGGTCCGGACGATCCAGGTGGCCATCCCGGTGCTGGTCTCGCAGACGTCGACCGACTACGGGGTGCTGATGGCCGCCTGTCTGCTGGCGATGCTGCCGACCTTGCTGGTCTACGCGATCCTGCAGCGCCGGCTGGAGGACGCCCTGCTGCAAGGGGCGGTGAAGGGATGACCGCCCCAACCTTCCCTGAGCTTGTCGAAGGGCCGTCGATCGGCCTCTCGCCTCCCGCCAGCCCCCACCTTCGACGAGGAATGCCGCCATCGCCATGACGCAGGAACTTCAGCAGTCGGCACGTCCGGTCGAGTACCGGCGGTTCGAGCGCCCGACCCCGGCCTGGTACACCGACGCCAAGCTGGGCATCTTCATCCATTGGGGGGCCTACTCCGTCCCGGCCTGGGCGGAACCCATCGGTCCGCTGGGGGCCTTCGACCACGCCTGGTGGAACGCCCACAACCCGTACGCGGAGTGGTACTACAACACCATCCGGATCGACGGCAGCCCGGCGCAGCGGCACCAGCTCGACACCTACGGCAGCCTCGACTACGAGCAGTTCCTGGATCTGTGGCGGGCCGAGGAGTTCGACGCAGGGGCGTTGATGGAGCTGGTGAAGGCAGCCGGGGCGCGCTACGTCGTGCCGACCACCAAGCATCACGACGGCATCCCGCTGTGGGACGCGCCCGGCTCGGGCAGCCGCAACACCCTCCGCCGTGGGCCGCGTCGCGACCTGATCGGCGAACTCCACGACGCCGCGGTGAGCCGCGGCGTCCGGTTCGGCGCCTACTACTCCGGCGGGCTGGACTGGCACTTCGGCCAGCTGCCGCCGATCACCGGCGAGATCTCCGACGACGTCCGCCCGCGGGACGCCGGGTACGCCGGGTACGCCTACCGCCAGGTGATCGACCTGATCGACCGGTACCGCCCCGCCGTGCTGTGGGGGGACATCGACTGGCCGGACGCCGGCAAGGAGCCCGGGCCGTCCAGCCTGATCAGCCTGCTGGAGCACTTCTACGAGGTGGTTCCGGACGGCGTGGTGAATGACCGGTTCGGCGAGACGCACTGGGATTTCCGCACCAGCGAGTACCTGCACAACCTGGACGCCGAGCGCTCGGCCAGCTGGGAGAACAGCCGTGGGATCGGCTTCTCCTACGGCTACAACCGGCTGGAGGACGCCCGGCACTACCTGTCGGGGGCGGCGGCGATCCGGCACTTCGTGGACGTGGTCGCCCGGGGCGGCAACCTGCTGCTGAACGTCGGCCCCACTGCCGCCGGACGGATCCCGGCCGCCCAGGAGCGGACGCTGCGCGAGCTGGGTGCGTTCTGCGTCCGGCATGAGGCGGCGATCTTCGGCTCCCGCGTGCTGCCGGCGGGGATCGGCCGGTCGTCGGACGAGCCGTGGCTGCGCTGGACGACCGCGGACGGCTGGGCGCACGCCTTCGTCTCCTCGCCTTCGGAGGCCCCGCTGCCGCTGGACGCCTCGGCGGTCGACCTCGGGACCTTGCTGGCTGTGGACGCCGAGGCCAGGGTCGAGAATGGGCAGGTGCTCGTCCGTACCGTCCCGGAGTTGCTCGGCCGGGTTTCGCTGAGGCTGCGATGACCGCCGCCGTGCCCGAGCCGGTGCTGGGCGCCGGAGAGCTCGGCTGGCTGAACCAGCCGGTCGACCCCGCGGTGGTCCGGCTGACCGTGGGCCAGTTCCAGGCCGCCTTTCCCGCCCCGGCTCCCAGGTGGCGGATCGGCCCGTTCCAGCGCGACGACGCGATGACCTTCCGGCAGCCGGCCGACTGGACCGATCCGACCGGGCAGGGCTGGCGGAACGGGTACATCTTCAACCCCTCGGTGATCGTCGCCGGGGACGAGCTGCACCTGATCTACCGGGCGTCGCCGGCCAAGGAGTCGCTCGGCAGCCGTCTCGGTCACGCTGTCTACGTGCCGGAGACCGGCTGGACGGACGACCCGGCCAACCCGATCGTCTACCCGACCCTCGGCAACGAGGTGCTGGGGGTGGAGGATCCCAAGGTCTACCGGCGCGAGGACGGTCGCTACGTGCTCTTCTACAACGCCATCTGGGGTTCCGAGGCGAGTTTGGAGGAGTCGCGGCTGCTCGCCGCGACGCCGCTGCCGGGCGTCGGCTGCGACGTGATGGTGGCGATCAGCGACGACCTGCGCACCTGGCAGAAGCTGGGCCTGGCGGTGCCGCGGGAGGTCTCCCAGGGCTGGGCCAAGGGCGCGGTCATCCCGCGGACTCCCGCCGGCGACGCCGTCCGGATCGCGGGGGAGTACCTGATGTACCTCTCCGAGGGCTGCGGCGGACACCAGACGGTCGGCCGGTCGTCCGACCTGGTGACCTGGACCTTCGAGCAGCGCGACTACCTCGACCTGACCGGGCTCGGCGGGAAGCTCACCGAGGTGGCTTTCGCGAGTGTCGGGCACGATGGAGGAGGCCGCGTCCCGACCACGCAGCCGACCGAGGTGGCCTTCGCGAGTGTCGGCAACGGCGGGGATGATCTCGATCTGACCGGGCTCGGCGAGAAACTCACCGAGGGCCATGGCGACGACCTCGTCCTCGACTTCTTCTACCGCGGGCCGCAGGACGAACTGGCTGCCGGCCAGGCGCGTTACCGGCTGAGCGACCCGCTGACCGCGTGCGAGGTCGGGCCCGGCGGGGTGCTGGCGTGGGGTGGCCTGGCGCGCTGGCAGGGCGATCTGTGGTTCGCTCAGGGGTGGGATGCCCCGGAGGGCAGCCGGGAACTGTACTTCTACCGAACGGGGCAGCGGTGAGCGTGACGCGACGGGAACTCTCCGGGGACGACTGGACGGTGCGGGCCGATCCGCTGTCGGCTTCCTGGGATCAGGTGCCCCCTTCGCTTCGTGCGACGCTGACCGCCGGGATCCCGGCGACGGTCCCCGGCTGTGTGCACACCGACCTGCTCGCTGCCGGGCTGTTGCACGATCCGTACCTGGGCGCCGCTGAGGCCGAGCAACACTGGGTGGGCGCGCAGACCTGGACCTACCGGCACGCCTTCGACCTCGCGGCCTCCGACACCGAGCTGGCTGCTGCGCGTTGTGACCTGGTCTGCCTGGGCCTGGACACCGTCGCCGAGGTCGTGCTCAACGGTTCGGTGGTCGGGCGGGCGGCCAACATGCACCGCCGCCATGAGTTCGCCGTGCGCGACCTGCTGCGGCCCGGCCGCAACGTCCTGGAGATCACCTTCGCGCCCGCGCTGGAGCATGCAGCGCGGATGGCGGAACTGGTTGGCGAGCGGCACCACGTGGAATCCGATCCCTACAACCTGATCCGCAAGATGGCCTGCAACTTCGGCTGGGATTGGGGGCCTCGGCTGATCACCGCCGGCATCTGGAAGCCGCTCGCCCTGGTCGCCTGGCAGCAGGCCCGCCTCGCCGAGATCAGCGTCCTGGCCACCGCCGAGCCGGAGCCCGACGGCTCCTGGCAGGGTCGCCTGCGGGTCGCCGTCCACACCCTTACGGCCTCCGAGACCAAGGCGTCGGCCGCGTCAGCGGGCCAAGGAACAGAGCTTGTCGAACGGCCCGTCGGCCTCACCCTGGACGTGATCGTGGAAGGCCGTCGGGTGACCGTCCCGGTCGCGGACGGCTGGACGACCGCCGAACTCACCCTGCCCGTCCGGCCGTGGTGGCCGCACTCGCTCGGCGAGCAACCGCTGTACGAGGTCGAGATCGCCCTGCGCGACGGCGACCTGGAGATCGACCGAACCACCCGACAGACCGGCTTCCGCTCCACCACCCTCGACACCACCGAGGACGCCGACGGCCGAGGCGCCACCTTCGGCCTGGTGGTGAACGGGGTCGATCTCTTCGTCCGGGGCGCGAACTGGATCCCGGACGACGCCTTCGTCACCCGGATCACCCCGCAGCGGTACCGCGAGCGGATCCAGCAGGCCAAGGACGCCAACATCGACCTGCTGCGGGTCTGGGGCGGCGGCCTCTACGAGACCGACGCCTTCTACCGGGCCTGCGACGAGCTGGGGATGATGGTCTGGCAGGATTTCACGCTCGCCTGCGCGCCCTACCCCGAGGAGGAGCCGTTCTGGTCGGAGTTCGAGGCCGAGGCGCGCGACAACGTCGTCCGGCTCTCGGCGCATCCGTCGCTGATGATCTGGAACGGCAACAACGAGGCGACCTGGGGTCACGAGGAGTGGGGCTGGGAGAAGCTGCCCGGCGGCGCCCTGAGCTGGGGCGGCGGCTACTACCACGACCTCTTCCCGCGGATCGTCGCCGAACTCGACCCCTCCCGTCCGTACTGGCCGGGGAGTCCGTCGTCCGGCTTCACCGGGCGTCCGGCGAACGACCCCGATTACGGCACCGTCCACATCTGGGACGTCTGGAACGAGCGCGACTACACCGCCTACGACGAGTGGACGCCGCGGTTCGTGGCCGAGTACGGCTACCAGGGCCCGGCTACCTTCGCCACCTGGGCGCGGACGCTCGAACCGGCGGATCGCAGCGCGACCTCGCCCGCCATGCTCGTCCACCAGAAGGCGGCCGGCGGCAACCGCAAACTGAACGACGGGATCCGCGGGCACCTGCCGACGCCGGGGGAGGGCGTTGAAGGGTTCGACGACTGGCTGTTCACCATGCAGCTGCAGCAGGCCCGGGCCATCCGGTACGGCATCGAACGGTGGCGTTCGCTGCGCGGCCACTGCCGCGGCTCGATCGTCTGGCAGCTGAACGACTGCTGGCCGGTCACCTCCTGGGCGGCCCTCGATCTGGGGACGGACGCCACCGGCGCCCCGGTCGCCCGCCGCAAGCCGCTGTGGTACGCGCTGCGATCCGCCTACGCCGATCGCCTGGTCACCTGGCAGTGCCGGCCGACGGGCTGGCTGGTCGTGCTGGTCAACGACGGCGTCACCCCGTGGGCGGCGGAGGGGGTGCTCGAGTTGCGCCGGCTCTCCGGCGAGGTGCTGTGGACGCTGCCGGTGTCGTCCGTGGTGCCGGTGCGCGGGCGGCTCGATCTCCCGGTGTCATTCGAGGTTGAGGATTCGGCGGAGCTCGTCCTGGTCGCGACCGTCTCGGACGCCGAACGCTCCGTCCGCCTGGTGGCCGAGGACGTCGACGCCGCCCTGCCCGAACCCGCCTACCGGGCCACCGTCACCGCGTCCGGGGAGGGCGCGGAGGTGACCGTGGTGGCGGCGTCCTTCCTGCGCTCGCTCTGCCTCTTCCCCGACCGGGTCGCCGAGAACGCCGTCACCGACAGCCTGCTGGTCGACCTCTTCCCCGGCGAAACCCACACCTTCGTGGTGCACGGGCTCGCGGGCGTTGACCCGAGCGCGCTGCTGGGGCCGCTGGTCCTCCGGTCGGTGGGGTAGCCCACCGACCAACGATCCCTGAGCCTGTCGAAGGGTCGTGATGGCCGCGGCGAACGACCCTTCGACAAGCTCAGGGATCGTTGGCTGGGATCGTTCAGGGGCCCCCGCGCTTTGGCAGCGTTCCTCAGTAGGAACCGCTGGCGACCGCACCGTCCAGTACCGCGCGCGTCCCGGAGAGACCCAGACGGGTGGCGCCGGCCTCGATCAGGGCGACGGCGGTGGCGTGGTCGCGGATGCCGCCGGAGGCCTTGATGCCCAGCCGTCCGCCGACCGTCCGCGCCATCAACTCGATCGCATGGACGGAGGCGCCCCCCGCCGGGTGGTAGCCGGTGGAGGTCTTGACGAAGTCGGCCCCAGCCGCCTCCGCGCACCGGCAGGCCAGCACGATCTCGTCGTCGGTCAGCGCGGCGGATTCGATGATCACCTTCAGCACCTTCGGTGCCGGGACGGACGCCCGCACCGCCGCGATCTCAGCGGTCAGCGCGTCCGCGTCCCCGGCCTTGGCCAGGCCCAGGTCGATCACCATGTCCACCTCGTCCGCCCCGCGGGCGACCGACTCCGCCGCCTCGAAGGCCTTGGTAGCCGGCGTGTGCTTTCCTGACGGGAAGCCGCAGACCGTCGCGATCTTGACGGTGCCGTCCCCACCGCTGACCGGCAGCATCGCCGGCGAGACACAGATCGAGTAGGCGCCCAGATCCTGCGCCTCCGCCAGCAGCGCCGCCACGTCGGCAGGCACCGCGGTGGGCGAGAGCAGGGTGTGATCGACGTAACGGGCCAGTTCGGAGCGACTCAGCTGCATGCCCCGACGCTACCGCACCTCGCCGTGGTTGGCCGGAATAGGGGTGAGTGGGACAGGGGACGGGGAACCGTCCCCTGTCCCACCTCGCTCAGTCGTTGTGGCGTTCGTGGGTGGCCAGGGCGCGGGCCTGCAGCGGACCGCAGGCGGCCAGCGCGGCGACGGCCAGGCCGAGCCCGGCCAGCAGCACAACGGCCATGATCGGCAGGCCGGTCCAGATCTCCATGCCGAGGCGGGAGGCCACATTGGCCATCGGCAGCGCCAGCAGCAGCCCCAGCCCGGCGCCCAGGGAGATGGCCAGCACCAGCGGGGCCAGCGTCTCCCACCAGGTGACCCGGGTCAGGAAGCGGGCGGACGCACCCATGTTGGCCAGCGCCTGGCTCTGCTCGGCACGCTCCAGGATGGCCGAGGCCTGGGCGATGAAGATCGACATCGCGGTCAGCGCGAAGCCGACGCCGAGGGTGATGATGGCGCCCTTGGTGAAGTCCCATTGGGAGGCGTCGGCGAAGCTCTGCTGCGCCGGATCCTCGGTGACGGTCAGCGAGATCGGCATCACTGCGATGTAGGCCCCGATCAGCGAGAGCAGCCCCAGCCCGGAGACCCGCCGCCAGGTGGTGCGGGCGTCGGCCTGCACCCGCCGCGAGGCCCACATCCCGGTGGCGGAGGGCAGCACCCGGGCCAGGCCTCGCGCCACCAGTTGCAGCAGCCAGGCGGCGAACAGGTTGAACCCCTGGATCACCGCCATCATGATCGCCGCGAAGATCAGGAAGGGCACCACCCCGTCCCCGAAGCGCAGCACCTGCGAGGCGAGCCCGAAGACGACGAGAAGTGCCACGAAGGCCACCACCCGCCAGGCCCGCAGCGCCGGGCCCACCGATCGCCGGGAGACCCCCAGTGGGGAGATCCGGACCTGACGCAACCCCCACCACGCCGCGGCGATGCCGGTGACGAAGGTGGCCGCGACCACCAGCAGCGCCAGCCACCACGGCAGCAGCATCTCGCCCGGCCGCACCGGCATCGCCTGCATGGTGAGCAGCCCCCAGGCCGGCAGGGTGACCAGGTAGACGACCGATCCGATCGCGATCCCGGCGACGGCCTGGAGGGTGGTGTCGATCAGCGACATCCGGGTGACATCGGAGGACGACAGCCCGACCAGCCGCAGCACCGCCAGCCGGCGGTCGCGTCCGCGGGCGCCGAGCACCGCGGCGCCCGAGGCCAGCCCCGACATGGTCGGCACCAGCAGCGCGCAGGCGATCACCGCCATCAGGAAGTAGACCGACAGCATGGTCTCGAAGGTGGGATCGGCGGCCAGCAGTTCGGCATGGACGCCGCTGGGCTCGCGCCAGCGGTGGTAGAACATCCAGGTTCCGCCGGCCACGGTCAGCGCCAGCGCCGAACTGAGCGCGAAGGCGGCGACCGAGGCCAGGTAGAGCACGCCCTCGCCCTGCCGGGTGGCGAGCCGGGCGCGGGTCAGCCGCAGCGCCAGGGACGGCAGCCCGGTCGCGCGGGTGGTCGCGGGCGCAGTGACGGCGCTCATCGGACGGACTCCGCCGCCACCGGCTCCAGCCGGCGGTCGGAGTGCACCAGGCCGTCCCGGATCTCGATCAGCCGGCTGCACCAGCGAGCCACGTTCACGTCGTGGGTGACCAGCACCAGGCTCGCTCCCGACATCGCCACCGTGGTGGTGAGCAGCTGCATCATCTCGTGCCCGGTCGCCTGGTCGAGGGCGCCGCTGGGCTCGTCGGCGAAGACCACCGCCGGCTGCGCCGCCAGGGCGCGGGCGATCGCCGTCCGCTGCGCCTGGCCGCCGGACATGTCGCCCGGGCGGCGGTGCCGCAGGTCGGCCAGGCCGAGCCGCTCCAGCATGCCGTCCGCGGTGCCGAGGGCGCGGCTGCGCGGCGTCCCGGTGAGCATCAGCGGCAGCGCGACGTTCTCCCGCGCGGAGAGCTCGGGGATCAGCTGGCCGTCCTGGAAGACGAAGCCGAACCGGGTCAGCCGCAGGTGCGAACGCTCCCGGTCGTGCAGCGCCGAGACCGGCTGCCCGTCGAAGGTGACATCCCCCTGATCGGGCACCAGCACCCCGGAGAGGCAGTGCAGCAGGGTGGACTTGCCCGACCCGGAGGGCCCCATGATGGCGACGGTCTCGCCGCGGGCGATGCCCACCGAGACCCCGGCGAGGGCCTGGACCTGCCCGAAGTTCTTGGTGATGCCGCGGGTGTGCAGCAGCGGCGCGGACGCGTGTGTTTCGATCATGGCTCCATTCCAGCCGGGCTATTGCCTCCATTCCATGGTGCCTGGGCTGCTTCCGGGGTAGTGCCAGCACTACTTCGCGAACAGACCTGCCGCTGGATGCCCGATTCTGACGCCGTTTGCGGTGCCGGGGGCGATCCACAGGTAGAGCTGTTCGGCAGGCGCTCATCGGCGTACTAGGTTCGGGGCGTGAGATTCGGACGGTCCCGCGATCCTGAGGCGGAGGCGGCGCGCGCGGTGGCGGAACTGACCGCTTCCCGTCGGGTGATCGTCGATGCCTACGAGATCGAGCGGCGGCGGATCGAGCGCGATCTGCACGACGGCACCCAGCAGTATCTGGTGGCGGCGGCCATGATGCTGGGCGAGGCCCGGACGTCCGCCGCGGTCGCTGCCGACCCGCACCTGGGGGCGCTGCTCGGGCAGGCGCAGGAGGCGCTGGCCAAGGGGCTGGACGCGCTGCGGGCCACCGTCCGGGGAATCCATCCGCAGGTGCTCGTCCAGCAGGGGCTGGTCGCGGCGCTCACCGATGTGGCCCAGGCGTCGGCGGCCGCGGTGCGGGTCGTCTGCCCGCATCCGCTGCCCCAGTTGCCGCAGGGGGTGCTGGCGGCGAGCTACTTCTTCGCCTGCGAGGCGATCGCCAACGCGGCCAAGCACGCCCCGGGAGCGTCCGTCACGGTGCTGCTGACCACCGACTCGCACCTGCGGGTGTCGGTGGTGGATACCGGGCCCGGCGGTGCGGCGCTGCTCTCCGGGCACGGCCTGGCCGGGATGCGGGAGCGGCTGGCCGCCTTCGGCGGGCAGTTGTCGATCTCCAGCCCGCCGGGCGGGCCGACCCAGGTGGTCGCCGCCCTTCCGCTGCTGCTGCACCGCGGCGAACCGGGGGTGGCCCTGTGACCGAGTCGATCGCCCTGGTGCTCGCCGACGACGCCGCCCTGCTGCGCGAGGGCCTGGCCGGGCTGCTGCAGCGCCAGGGCTTCCGGATCGTCGCCCAGGAGAGCCGGGCGGACACGCTGCGGCTCACCGTGGCCGAACTCGCCGCCCGCGGCGAACTGCCCGATGTGGTGGTGACGGACGTCCGGATGCCGCCGACCATGACCACGGACGGGCTGCAGGCCGCCCTGGAGCTGAAGGCCGCCCACCCCGGCCTCGGGGTGCTGGTGCTCAGCCAGTACGTGGCCGCGGTCTATGCCCAGCAGTTGTTCGCGCTGCCGGCCGGGGGCGGCGGGACCGGCTATCTGCTGAAGGACCGGGTCGCCCAGGTGGCCGACTTCGTCGGCTCGCTGCGCATCGTCGCCGCGGGCGGCGTGGTGATCGACCCCGAGGTGGCCCGGGCGATGATCCGGACCAGCCGCTCCGGGCTGGGGGAGCTCAGCCCGCGCGAGTTCGAGGTGCTGGAGCTGATGGCCCGCGGCCTGTCGAACGCCCAGATCGCCGACGACCTGGTGCTCTCCGGCGCGGCCGTCGCCAAGCACGTCTCGAACATCTTCGCCAAGCTCGGGCTCGACCCCAGCGAGGAGAACCGCCGGGTGCGGGCCATTCTCGCCTTCCTGGCCGACACCGGCACTCCCGGCCTCTGACTTGGTCTGACCGGCCCCGCATCCTCACGCATCGTGACGGGTGAGCCCCGTCCATCGGCGGGGAGCGGGGCCAGTCAGCGTCTGTGCTGACCCGGCGCGGAAGGGGCGCTCGCGGTCATGCAACGAGTATTGAGGCAGCGCCTGAGGAATCGGTGAAGCCTGCCTGTAGACATGCTGTGAGTGGACGGCCTCCGCCCTGCGAGGGGGCCGGAGTCCATGCCATTCTCCGACGCAAACAGAATCACGAAATGAAATTTCTTGACATGCGCACGGAGGGAGAGCTGCGTTTTTGTGTGTGAGGTGAGGTCGCTCACGCTGGGTGGATCCACCGGAGCCCATGCCCGGCGATCCAGTCAGCAACGAGGCTGAAAGGTAGGTCCAGATGACCACATGGTCGAATCGCCGAACGACCTGGCGACTTGGCGCAGGGATCGTCGTCCTCGGCATGACGGTCTTCGCCGGCTGCGCGGGTGCTCCCAGCGCCAGCCCGGGCGGAACCGAGACAACCGGCGGGTCGCCCACCGCGCCGGCCGCGGCGGGGGAGTGCCCCGCGTCCGACACCCCCGTGGAGCTCGACTACTGGTCCTGGGGCGACGGCTACGCCGACGCCGCGGCGCTGTGGAACTCCACGCACCCCGAGATCCAGGTCACCTACAGCGACATCCCGGTCGGCAACTCCGGCGGCTACCAGAAGATGTTCAACGCGGTGAAGGCCGGCACCGCCCCCGACATCGGCTTCCTCGAGTTCGACAACATCGCCGCCTTCGGCAGCCAGGACTATCTGGCCGACGTCTCCCAGTACGTCACCGCCGACGAGATGGGCGACTTCGTGAAGCCCGTCATGCAGCAGGTCTCCCTCGGGACGGACGGGG
>JAPUEM010000085.1 GCA_027492575.1 Propionicimonas sp. | reverse complement strand
CCCGTACCGGCGAAACAACGACCCTGCCGAGGCAGTCAATGCTAAGCACGCAAGATCATGGGAAGCCTTCGGGCCGAGCATGATTGAGTCTGCGACCCAAGATTGTATTAGGCAAGCTGCGGAGGGACGCAGGAAGGTAGCCCAACCCGGGCGATGGTTGTCCCGGGCTAAGTGTGTAGGGTCAGGTGTAGGCAAATCCGCACCTGGTGAGCCTGAGACATGACGGCGATGAAACCTCGGTTTCAGAAGTGGGTGATCCTATGCTGCCTAGAAAAGCTTCGTGAGCGAGTTGTTAGCCGCCCGTACCCCAAACCGACACAGGTGGATAGGTAGAGAATACCAAGGCGATCGAGAGAATCGTGGTGAAGGAACTCGGCAAAATACCCCCGTAACTTCGGGATAAGGGGGACCTGATGCGTATTAGAATTTACTTCGAGAGCGTTGAGGGTCGCAGAGACCAGGCCCAAGCGACTGTTTACTAAAAACACAGGTCCGTGCCAAGTTGAAAGACGATGTATACGGACTGACTCCTGCCCGGTGCTGGAAGGTTAAGGGGACGTGTTAGCGCAAGCGAAGCACTGAACTTAAGCCCCAGTAAACGGCGGTGGTAACTATAACCATCCTAAGGTAGCGAAATTCCTTGTCGGGTAAGTTCCGACCTGCACGAATGGAGTAACGATTTGGGCGCTGTCTCCACCACGAACTCGGCGAAATTGCACTACGAGTAAAGATGCTCGTTACGCGCAGCAGGACGGAAAGACCCCGGGACCTTTACTATAGTTTGGTATTGGTGATCGGTACGACTTGTGTAGGATAGGTGGGAGACTTTGAAGCAGGGACGCCAGTTCTTGTGGAGTCATCGTTGAAATACCACTCTGGTCGTTCTGGTTATCTAACCTAGGTCCATTATCTGGATCAGGGACAGTGCCTGATGGGTAGTTTGACTGGGGCGGTCGCCTCCCAAAATGTAACGGAGGCGCCCAAAGGTTCCCTCAGCCTGGTTGGCAATCAGGTTTTGAGTGTAAGTGCACAAGGGAGCTTGACTGTGAGAGAGACATCTCAAGCAGGGACGAAAGTCGGGACTAGTGATCTGACGGTGGCACGTGGAAGCGCCGTCACTCAACGGATAAAAGGTACCCCGGGGATAACAGGCTGATCTTGCCCGAGCGTCCATAGCGACGGCATGGTTTGGCACCTCGATGTCGGCTCGTCGCATCCTGGGGCTGGAGTCGGTCCCAAGGGTTGGGCTGTTCGCCCATTAAAGCGGCACGCGAGCTGGGTTTAGAACGTCGTGAGACAGTTCGGTCCCTATCCGCTGCGCGCGTAGGAATCTTGAGAGAGGCTGTCCTTAGTACGAGAGGACCGGGACGGACAAACCTCTGGTGTGCCAGTTGTTCTGCCAAGAGCACGGCTGGTTGGCTACGTTTGGAAATGATAACCGCTGAAAGCATCTAAGCGGGAAGCATGTCTCAAGATGAGGGTTCCCACAGAGTTAATCTGGTAAGGCCCCCGGAAGACCACCGGGTTGATAGGTCGGATGTGGAAGTGCAGCAATGCATGGAGCTGACCGATACTAATAGGCCGAGGGCTTGTTTCCTACAAAGGTGCTACGCGTCCACTGTGCGGTTCTCGAGTAACGGTCGGGTACTCGAGCAATCGAGTATCGACATAACTCCATAGAGTTACGGTGATCATGGCGAAGGGGAAACGCCCGGTTCCATTCCGAACCCGGAAGCTAAGGCCTTCAGCGCCGATGGTACTGCAGGGGGGACCCTGTGGGAGAGTAGGACATCGCCGGACATTTCAACACCCCCGCGAACTTCGGTTCGCGGGGGTGTTGTGCGTCTACACATAGAAAGCCCCCACGGACTTCGGTTCGCGGGGGCTTTGTGGGTTCTGCCCGTAGGGAGCGTGCGTTTACGCTCCCGGATCCCGCACGACGCTCAGCATCGGCGGCACGAGCGTGCCACGTTGGCGGGTGGCTCGGGTGAGCTCGTTGGGAACCCCGGTGATGGCAGCGATGATGTCCTCGTAGCTGACGTCCTCCATGAGGGCGTCGCCGACGATCCTGCCGTGCCGCATCACGACGATGCGGTCCGCCACCGCCCGGACGTCGGTGAGAGTGTGCGAGATGAACATGACGCCGTAGCCGAGGTCGCGCAGGTGCTCGATGAGATTGAGCACCTCCGCCGTCTGGGTGACCGAGAGCGAACTGGTGGGTTCGTCCATCACCACGACCTTCGGGGAGCCGAGCAGGGCGCGGGCCACCGCGGTGGTCTGGCGCTGGCCGGCCGAGAGGTGGGCCACGAGGGTGCGGACCGGGGGCAGTTTGGCGCCGAGATCGGAGAGGATGCGGCGGGCGATCTCGTCCATGCGGTCGTCGGCCAGGACGGTCGACTTCGCTATCTCGCGTCCGAGAAAGAGGTTCTGGACGATGGAGAGGTTGTCGCACAACGCCAGTTCCTGGAAGACCGAGGCGATGCCCAGTTCATAGGCGGCCGACGGATTCGGGATGCTGGTCGGATGGCCCTCCCAGTAGATGTCACCGGAATCGGGCTGGTAGACCGCGGCGATCGTCTTGGCCAGGACGGATTTGCCGGCCGCATTGTCGCCTACCACCGCGACAACCTCACGTGGGTAGATGTCGAAGTCGACCTGCTCCAGGGCGCGGACCGAGTTGAACCGCTTGCTCACCTGGCGCAGCGCGAGAGTGGGCAGGCGGGGCGCCGGCTGGACGAGCCGGGGGCCTGGTGGGTTGAAGCCCGTGACAGGGCCGCGTAGCGCGCTCATGCTGTTGCCTGGTTCGCGACGCCGGCCTGGAAGACGGTGTCGATGGCGTAGGCAGCCGCACCGAGCGCGGGGGCGTCCGTGCCGAGTTCGGAGATGTGGACGCGGGGCGGCGTCAGCGGGTTGTGCAGGCTGTGGCGCTCGATCGCCGCTTCGAGGGGGACGGTGAGAATGCCGCCGGCCGCGGCCAGTTCGCCGCCGATCACGGTGATCTCCGGGCTGACGACGTTGCTGAGCGCCGCGATCGCGAAGCCGATGTGCTGGGCGGCGTCGGCGATCACCCGGGTTGCTCCGATGTCGCCCTGCCGTGCCATCGCGATGATGTCGCGCAAGGTCACCGCCCCCACCGTATTGCGCAGGGCGCCGGCGATGGCCGTGGCGTTCACTACCATCTCCAGGCAGCCACGATTGCCGCAGCGGCACAGCTGGCCGTTCTCGACCACCCGCATGTGCCCGATCTCGCCGGCGAGACCGGCGTGGCCGCGCAGGATCTGTCCGTGGGTGAGGATGCCGGCGCCGATGCCGTGGCTGATCGTGACGAAGACGGCCGACGATCGGCCCTTGGCGATCCCGAAGCGGGATTCGGCCAGCATGGCGAGGTTGGCGTCGTTGTCGGCCACCACGGGTACGCCCAGCCGCCGTCCCAGGGATTCGGCGATCGGCACCTCGTCCCAGCCGCGCATCAGACCCGGCACCGAGAGCATGTCGGTCTCGGGATCGTAGGGAGCGCAGATGCCGACGCCGGCGCCCTGCAGTTCGTCCCGGCCCGCACCGACCTCGGTGAGCAGATCCTGAAGCAGTTCCGCGGCCTGATCCAGGCCGGTGTCGGAGCGGTGATCGGTCGGCAGCGGCATTCGCTGGGCGGCGATGACCGTTCCGTCCGGATCGCACAGCACCAGCCGCAGCGAACGGGACGAGAAGTGGATGCCGGCCACCAGGCCGAGCCCCCGGGACAGCGCGACCTGGGTGGCGCGGCGTCCGGAGCGGGTCGTTTGCGCGGTCGAGAGCATGCCTGCCGCGACGAGTTCGTTGACGATGATGGAGATGGTCGCCGGCGACAGCCCGGTGGCGTCGGCCAGTTCGACCTGCGTCATCGCGCCCTGGTGCCGGATGGTATCCAGAATTCGGCCGCGGTTCGCTTCACGAAGTGAACTCGGCGAGCCTGGAGGTACCCGGTGAACGGCCATGCGGGGCATTCTACCGTCCCCGAACGGTGGACGCAGGAGGGCGGCGCAGCTTCGCCTCTGGATTTTGTACATGAAGTAACGATTCGATCACAACGCAGAATGTGTTTGAGACATGAAGCCAACTGTATTAGCGTTGTCCTTGCCGACCCCGTGCGGTCGGCGATCCGGGTGCTGGGCCTCTCCATTGTCGGGGCGGGCCAGCGACATCAACAGGAGGGACTCCCTATGGCTATCCGCAAAGCCGCGGCAGCGATCGCAGGGTTGGCCGTGGCCTTTGGCATGCTGGCGGGCTGCTCGTCAACGCGCCCGGCAGAGCCGGCACCGACCGCCACTGGCACCGAGACGACGACCACCACCGAGAAGCCGCTGATCGGCATCACCATGCCGACGGTGAGCCTGGAGCGCTGGAACAACGACGGCGCGGGCCTGAAGGCCCAGCTCGAGTCGATGGGCTACCAGACCATGCTCGACTACGCCGACAACAAGAACGAGGAGCAGATCAAGCAGCTGGAGAACCAGATCAACGCCGGCGCCAAGGTGCTGGTGATCGCCTCGATCGACGGCAAGACCCTCGGCCCCACCCTGCAGAAGGCCGCTGACAAGGGCATCAAGATCATCGCCTACGACCGTCTGATCCTGAACACCCCGAACCTCGACTACTACGCCACCTTCGACAACTACAAGGTGGGCGTCCTGCAGGGCACCTTCATCAAGGACACCCTGCAGCTCGATTCCGCCGACGGCCCGTTCAACTTCGAGCCGTTCGCCGGATCGCCCGACGACAACAACGCTTCGTTGTTCTTCGGCGGCGCCTGGGATCTGCTGAAGCCGTACGTCGACTCGGGCAAGCTGGTCATCAACTCCGAGACCGGCAAGAAGGCCTCGGGGAACTGGCAGGACATCGGCATCCTCGAATGGAAGTCGGCCTCCGCGCAGAGCGAGATGGAGAACCGGCTGAACTCCTTCTACACCGACAAGAAGGTCGACGTCGTGCTGTCGCCGAACGACTCGCTGGCGCTGGGCATCGCCCAGGCGCTGGAGACCGCGGGCTACACCGTGGGCGGCGACTGGCCGGTGCTGACCGGGCAGGACGGCGATGTCGCGAACGTCAAGAACATCCTCGCCGGCAAGCAGTCGATGACGGTCTGGAAGGACACCCGCGAGCTGGCCAAGCGGGTCGCCACCATGGTCGACGAGATCGTCCAGGGCAAGGAAGTCACGGTCAACAACACCACCGACTACAACAACGGTGAGAAGATCGTGCCGTCCTACCTGCTCGACCCCGAGGTCGTGGTCAAGGACACCGTGCAGTCGAAGCTGGTCGATTCCGGCTTCATCAAGGCCGACCAGCTCCAGTGACGAGCGGACGGTTCTGAAGCCGCTGGCGTCGGCGGGCCGGGCCTGAAACCCGGCCCGCCGTCGTCCGAGCCCACCCGACCTGGAAGAGGGGAGCGATGACCGAACAACCGGACATCCTTCAGATGACCGGAATCTCCATGGAGTTCCCCGGTGTCAAGGCGCTGGCGGAGGTCACCCTGACGGTGAAGCGGGGCGAGATCCACGCCATCTGCGGGGAGAACGGCGCGGGCAAGTCCACCCTGATGAAGATCCTCTCCGGGGTGCATCCGGCCGGCAGCTACACCGGGGAGATCCACTACGACGGGCGGCTGTGCGACTTCCGCACCATCCGCGACTCCGAGGAACGCGGCATCGTGATCATCCACCAGGAGCTGGCGCTGGTGCCGTTCCTGTCGATCACCGAGAACATCTTCCTGGGCAACGAGCGGGCACGGCTGGGCGTCATCGACTGGCCCGAGGCCGAACGCGATGCCTCCGGACTGCTGGCCAGGGTCGGGCTGGAGGAGCATCCGCGCACCCGCATCGTCGACATCGGCGTGGGCAAGCAGCAACTGGTGGAGATCGCCAAGGCGCTGGCCAAGCGGGTCGAGCTGCTGATCCTGGACGAGCCCACCGCCGCCCTCAACGACGACGACTCCGACCATCTGTTGAACCTGGTGCGGGCGCTGCGCGACCAGGGCGTCACCTGCATCATCATCTCGCACAAGCTGGGTGAGGTGCTCTCCATCGCCGACGCGATCACGATCCTGCGGGACGGGCGGGTCATCGAGACCTTGGACGCCGCGGCGGGGATCACCGAGGAGCGCCTGATCAAGGGCATGGTCGGCCGCGAGATGAACAGCCGGTTCCCGCAGCGCAGCCCGCTGGCCGCCCGGCTCGGCGACGAGGCCTTCCGGATCGAGGACTGGACCGTCCACCACCCGGTCGATGCCGGACGCAAGATGGTCGACGGAGCCGCGCTGACCGTCCGGGCCGGGGAGATCGTCGGACTGGCCGGGCTGATGGGCTCCGGCCGCACCGAGTTGGCGATGAGCGTCTTCGGACGGGCCTACGGCCGTGACATCACCGGCACCGTCTATCGCAACGGACATCCGGTGGAGCTGCGAACCGTCCAGCAGGCGGTCGCCAACGGCATCGCCTACGTCACCGAGGACCGCAAGCGGTACGGGCTGAACCTCATCCAGTCGGTCAAGGAGAACATGACCGCGGCAGCGATGCGCAAGGTCTCCAGCCGTGGCGTGATCGAGCCGAACGCCGAGACGACGGTCGCCAACCGGCTGCGCGACGACCTGCGGGTCAAGACTCCCACCGTGGAATCCCAGGTGCTGAAGCTCTCCGGCGGCAACCAGCAGAAGGTCGCGCTGGCCAAGTGGGTCTTCACCGATCCGGAGGTGCTGATCCTCGACGAGCCGACCCGAGGCATCGACGTCGGCGCCAAATATGAGATCTACGCCATCATCAACCAGTTGGCCGACCAGGGCAGGGCCGTCCTGGTGATCTCCTCCGAACTGCCGGAACTGATCGGGATCTGCGATCGCATCTACACGCTGAGCGAAGGACGCATCACCGGCGACGTCGCCCGGGCCGATGCCACCCAGGAACACCTGATGAAGCTCATGACCCAGGAAGCATAGGAAGGCACCGATGACCTCGATTCAGGAATCGCTGCGCAGCAATCTGCGGCAGTACGGCATCATGGCGGCGCTGGTGCTGGTGATCGTCGTCTTCAACACGCTCACCGGTGGCCGGCTGCTGTGGCCCGACAATGTGGCGGCGCTGATCGGGCAGAACGCCTACGTGCTGATCCTCGCGATCGGCATGGTGATGGTGATCGTCGCCGGCCACATCGACCTCTCCGTCGGCTCACTGGTCGCCTTCATCGGCGGCGTGCTCGGCTGGGCGATGTACCACTGGCACTGGCCGTGGCCGATGGCGGTGCTGCTGGCGCTGGCGCTGGGCGGAGTGGTGGGCGCCTGGCACGGCTTCTGGATCGCCTACGTGCGGATCCCGGCCTTCATCGTCACCCTGGCCGGCATGCTGGTCTTCCGTGGCCTGGCGATCGTGATCGCCGGCTTCACCATGGCCGGCTTCGATCAGGGATTCGTGCGGATCTCGGCCGGCTCGCTGCCCAATCTGCTCGGCTTCATGGGGCAGTACGACGTGCTCACCCTGGTGATCGGCGTGATCGGGGTGGCCGGCCTGGTCTGGTCGCAGTTGCGAGCCCGGGCCTCGCAGATCCGCCATGGCATCGCGCCCGAGCCCACCGGGCTGCTGATCGGCAGGTTGGTCGTGATCGCGCTCGCGGTGCTCGCGCTGACCGTCCTGCTGGCGCTCAGCGCGGGTGGCACCCCGATCGTGCTGGTGATCGTGGGGGTGCTGATCCTGGTCTACAGCTTCGTGCTGAACCGGACCGTCTTCGGTCGTCACGTGTACGCGATCGGCGGCAACCTGAACGCGGCCATCCTGTCGGGCATCAACACCGCCAAGACCAACTTCACCATCTTCGTCCATATGGGCCTGCTCGCCGCGGTCGCCGCGGTGGTGGTGACCTCGCGGGCGAATGCGGCGACCTCGACCGCCGGTCAGAGCTACGAGCTGGACGCGATCGCGGCCTGCTTCATCGGCGGGACGGCGGTCACCGGTGGCGTCGGCCGGATCTCGGGGGCGATGGTGGGCGCCCTGATCATGGGCGTGCTCAACATGGGGCTCTCCATCACCGGCGTCGGTTCGGCCTGGCAGCAGGTGGTCAAGGGCCTGGTGCTGCTGGCCGCGGTGGCCTTCGACCTGCTGTCGAAGCGGCGCACCAAGGTCAGCTGACCTCCGGTCCTGCGGTAGATTTGGGGGGTTGACCGCGGCGAGAGGACGAGCCAGTGAGCCAGACGGGTTCCGGGGACGGGCGGCCGAACCGCTCGACGGGCGGACCGGGCAAGCCGAGGTCGGCCGGCCAGGGGCCGGGTTCCGGCGGGGGCTATCGCAAGCCCGCCCAGCGTGGCTCCGGCTCCGGTGGCTTCCCCCGCGGCGGTGGCCAGGGCGGTCGCGGCGGATCGGAAGGCTACAAGCCGCGCAGTGACGGCGGCGCCGGCCGTGCCGCGAATCCGGGCGGTGGCAAGCCGAACCGGTGGAACGAGGATCGTCCGCGGGCCGCGGGTACCGGACGTTCGGCGGGTGGCGACTCCGGTCGTGGCCGGCCGAGCGGCGGTGACGAGCGGCGTCCGCGTCCGGCGGGTCCGGCGCGGCCCAGCACCGGACGGGGCCGTCCGGCGGAATCCGGCGGCTACCGCAAGCCACGCGACACTGATGGCCCTCGTGAGGGGGGTTACGCCGGCCGCAGCGCATCCTCGGGCCAGAACCGGGAGGGTCGCGGCTACGGCGAGGATCGGAAGAATCGCAGCTACGGGGACGATCGCAAGCCGCGTGCCTACAGCGACGATCGCAAGCCGCGCAGCTACAACGATGACCGTAAGCCGCGCAGCTTTGGGGACGATCGCAAGCCGCGTGGCTACAGCGATGACCGCAAGCCTCGCGGTTACGGAGACGATCGCAAGCCGCGTACCTACAGCGACGACCGCAAGCCGCGCAGCTACGACGACGACCGTAAGCCGCGCACCGACGGTGCCCGCGGCGGAAAGCCCCGTGCGGAGGGCGGTTCGCGCTACGCGGGCTCGGATGCGGGCCGCGGACGTCCGCCCTACACCGACGATCGGAAGCCCCGCGCGGGTGGGGCAGGGCGTTCGGCGGGTGCTCCCGGCAGCCGTGGCCGGGCAGGCGCGGGTGGCGATCGGCAGCAGACCGGCGAACGGCCGCAGCGTTCAGCGCGCGGGTATCAGGCGGGGGCCGGCGATCATCGCGGCCGCTCCGGTGGATCGGGCCGCGCGGCGGCCGGCGCGGCCGGTGTGGCGGCGGGTGCCTACGCGGCGCGCCGTGGCGATCGGCCCGACCGCGGTCAGCGAACCGACTCCCGTCCGCCGCGGCGTGACGAGGAACGCGAGCCGCTGCATCCCGGGTTGGCGCCCAAGGAGAACGAGCCGGCGACGCCGACCGACCTTGATCTGCGGACGTTGCCGCGGGCCGTCCGCGCCGAGCTGCGCAGCCTGACCCCGGAGCATGCCGAGGTGGTCGGCGCGCACCTGCTGATGGCCGGCATGCTGATCGACTCCGATCCCGAGCTCGCCTACGCCCATGCCGAAGCGGCCCGTCGGCGGGCCGCCCGGTTGCCGGTGACCCGCGAGGCGACCGGCGAGACCGCCTACGCGGCCGGGCACTACGACGTCGCGCTGAACGAGTTCCGCGCGTTGCGGCGGATGAGCGGCACCACCGAGTACCTGGCTGCGATGGCCGACTGCGAGCGGGCGCTGGGCCGGCCGCAGGCGGCGTTGAAGCTGGTGGCGGAGGGGATGGCCGCCCAGCCGGATGTCGCCCAGGCGGTGGAGTTGCGGCTCGTCGAGGCGGGCGTCCGGGTGGATGCGGGCCAGGCCGACGAGGCGCTGCGGCTGCTGCGCACGACCCTGGAGCAGGTCGGGACGCGTGGGCCGAAGCTCGCCCGGGCGCGGCTGCGGTTCGCCTACGCCGACCTGCTGGAGTTCTCCGGTGAGAACGAACTGGCCGAGCGCTGGTTCACCTCGGCGGCCGCTCTGGATGTCGAGCAGGTCACCGATGCCGAGGAGCGTGCCGCTGCGCTGCAGGGCGTCACCATCGTCTTCGACGACAGCGACGAGGACGACAGCGAAGAGAGCGACGGCGAAGAGAACGACAGCGACGGCGACGAGGACGAGTCGCGGCAGCCCGGCGCGGCCGAGGAGGAAGCCGATGAGTGACCGGCTGATCGACGGCTACGACGCCGCCCTGTTCGATCTGGACGGCGTGATCTACCTCGGTCCGCTGGCGGTGCCTGGCGCGGCCGAGACGATGGCGGAACTCAGGGCCGCCGGCAGGTCGGTGATGTATGTCACCAATAACGCCGCCCGGGCCGCGGACACGGTGGTCCGGCAGCTTCGGGGGCTGGGCATCGCGGCCGGTCCGGACAATGTGCTGACCAGCGCGCAGGTGGCCGCCGGTGCCCTGGCCGAGGTGCTGCCGACCGGGGCGAAGGTGCTGGTGGCCGGCAGCGCGAGCCTGGCCGGCCTGATCGCCGAGGTCGGGCTCATTCCGGTCGCCAGCGCGGACGACGAACCGGTCGCCGCGCTGCAGGGCTACGAGCCGGCGCTGGGCTGGCCGATGCTGGACGAGGTCTGCCTGGCGGTCTCCCGCGGAGCGATCTGGTACGCCACCAACGACGACGGCTCACGTCCCACCGACCGCGGCCTGGTGCCGGGGGCCGGCGCGATGATCGCGGCCGTCGCCGCGGCGATCGGCGGCAGCCCGACCACCTTCGGCAAGCCGCACCGTCCGATGATGGCCGAGGCCGTCCGCCGCACCGGCGCGAGCCGTCCGCTCTTCGTGGGGGACCGCATCGACACCGACATCGTGGGCGCCAACAACGCCGGGCTGGATTCGCTGATGGTCTTCAGCGGCGCGCACGGCAAGCGCGAACTCGTCGCCTGCGGGCCGGGCGAGCGTCCGACCCACATCGGGGCGGACGTGAGCGCCCTGCTATTGCCCCGCCGCGTCGCCAGCGTCGCAGGTGGGTCGGCGAGCTGCAACGGCCAGGTCGTGACCCAGGACGACAGCCGGATCGTGCTCACCACCGAACCGCGCTCGGTCGATGAACAATTCGACGCGCTGTGGGCGACCGCGGCACTGGCCTGGTCGGCTCCTTACCTGGACGCCACAGGCGCGCTGGACACGCTGGAGCTCATCGGCTGAGGTCGTCCTCGGGTTCACCGAGGCCGCGGGCGGCCAGGGCCGCGCCGGTGGCCTGGGCGTGGCCGACCGCCCGGATCACCACCGGGGTGACCAGGGCGAACCAGCGGCGCTCGCGTCCACGGGCCATGGCGGCCTGGCGCACCTCGCCGAAGGTGTCGAGCAGCACCGGGATCGAGCGCAGCATCACCGCGACCGCGAGGCCGGCACGCTCCGGCGAGACCCCGAAGACCCGCAGCGGACGCAGCCCGGCGATCAGCGCGTCCACCAGGTCACTGCCCGGTGTGGTGGTGGTCAGCAGCCGGCTGAGGTAGATGGCGGTCAGGAAGACGGCGGCCGCGTTCACCCCGCGTCCGGGGGATTCGGCCAGCAGGTGGTAGCCCAGCAGCATCGCCACCAGCACCCAGACCATCCCGGGCAGCCGCCAGACCCGCGCCAGCCCGACCCGGCAGGCGGCCAGCAGGCCGAGCGAGATCGCCAGGCAGGCCAGCCCGAGCCGCCAATCCCGCAGCGCCGCGGCGGGCAGGGTCAGCACGATCATCAGCAGGTATTTCGGGCCGGCGCTGAGCCGGTGGAAGAACGAGTCACCACGGATGTAGAGGCCGAACAGGTTCATGCCATGAGCTCCTGGTAGGCAGCGATGGCCGCGGCCGGCTCGCCGTCCGCCACCACCGCGCCGCCGTCGATGACGATCACCCGGTCGGCCCGGGCGGCCATGCCGAGGTCGTGGGTGGCCAGCAGCAGCTGCTGCTCCAGCCCGGTGAGCGCGGTGAGGACGCGGTTGCGGTTGCGCAGGTCGAGCAGGGTGGTGGGCTCGTCGGCGACCACGACGGCGGGCTCGCAGGCGAGTACCGAGGTCAGCGCCACGAGCTGCCGCTCGCCGCCGGAGAGGTCGTAGACGCTCTGGTCGGCCAGGTGGTCGAGGCCGCGCTCGGCCAGCAGGCGGCGGGCCCGCGTCCGTCGCTCTGCGCGGTCCGGGACGGACGCGCGCAGGCTCAGCTCGACATCGTCGGCCGGGGTGGCCATCACCAGCTGGGCGAGCGGATCGGTGAAGACGAAGCCCACCTGGCGGCGGATCCGGCGTCCCTCCCGCCGGGTGTCGAGGCCGCCGACCAGCACCCTTCCGGAATCGGGCAGGACGAGGCCGTTGAGCAGCCGCAGCAGGGTCGATTTGCCGGAGCCGTTGGCCCCGATGAAGGCGAGCCGGCGTTCGGTGAGTTCCAGGCTCACCGGGCCCAGGATGCGGCGCCTCGCCCGTGGGCCGGTGGCCGGATCCGGGACGTCGACCGTGACCGCTTCGAGCCGGATCACCGGGTGGCGACCGCGGCCCGGCTCGTCAGGATCGCCGGGAAGGCCTTGTGGACGGCCAGCGCGATGCCGGCCGCGACCAGCATCTTGACCAGATCCAGCGGCACGAAGCCCATCGCCACCAGGGTCGCGTCCGGTAGCGGGAGCCCGGCGTTCAGCATCAGGCCGCCGATCCCCATCGGGGTGGTGACCAGCAACGCCCCTGCGACGGCGGCCACCGCCAGCCACAGGTAGTGATACCGGCGCGCCCGGCGCAGACCGTAGCTCGCGATCGCCCCGGTCAGGGCGGCGGCCGGCGGGAAGCTCAGCAGGTAGCCCGCGGTGGGCCCGGCGAGCACGCCCAGGCCGGCGCTGCCGCCGGCCAGCACCGGCAGCCCGGCCAGCCCGACCACCACGTAGAGGGCGGTCGCCAGGAAGCCGCGCCAGGCGCCCAGCACCAGCCCGGTGAGCGCGACCGCGAGGGTCTGCAGGGTGATCGGAACCCCGATCACCCCGGCGGGGATGGGGGTCAGCGAGAAGACCGCGATGAGGGCCGCGAAGACGGCGACGAGCGCCAGATCGGCGCCGGGGGAGGCGGTGGGACGGGCCATCATGGCTCCTCGGAGGGTAACTGAATGGTGTTCAGGTGAACACTGTTCAGGTTAGACCATAGAATCCCTTCATGGGCAACAGCCGGGAGGATGTCGTCACCGCGGCGCTGCGGCTGCTGGACGCCTGGGGGCTGGACTCGTTCTCGATGCGCCGGCTGGCCGCCGAGCTCGACGTCCAGCCGAGTGCGCTCTACCACCACGTGGCCAACAAACAGGAGCTGCTGGGGCATCTCGCGGCGCGGATCGTCGGCGGGGTGCTGGTGGACGACGACCCGGTCGCGACCAGCCAACGGCTGCGCCAGGCGATGCTTGACGTTCGCGACGGCGCCGAGGTGGTCGCCACCGCCACCGCCTTCCGGCTGGGGGTCTCGCAGTTCGAGGCCGAGCTGGCCCGCCGCACTTCACCGGACGTGGCCCGCACCCTGCTGATCTACGTGGTGGGGCACACCCAGGCCACCCAACTGCACCGCCAGGCCAGCGCCCTGGGCGCCATCCCGGCCGACCCCGGCCTGGAGGCCTCCTTCGACCGCGGGCTGGCCATCATCCTCGCCGGCCAACCGGTTCAAACCGGTTAAAGTTGTCCGGTGACCACCTCCGAGCCGAACCAGCCGCCCAGCACCGGGGTGCCGCGGATCGACGAAGCGCTGGCCGATCTCGAGCTGGGCGATGACGTGACCACCCATCCGGCCGCCCTCGCGTCGGCGTTGGACGCCCTGCAGCAGGCCCTCAACCAGCCGTGACCCGCCTGGACGCCGCGCTGGTCGCGCGCGGCCTGGCCCGCTCCCGCACCGCCGCCCAGGCGGCGATCGCCGCCGGCGCGGTGACGGTCAACGGCCGCCCCGCGAGCAAAGCCGCCCAGCCCGTGGAGCCCGCCGACGTCCTGCACGCCGAGGTCGATCCGTGGGTCTCCCGGGCGGCGCACAAGCTGCTGGGTGCCTTGGCCGATTCCGGGACGGCGGTCCGCGGCCGCGTCCTGGACGCCGGGGCCTCGACGGGTGGCTTCACCGAGGTCTGCCTGGCCGCCGGGGCCGAGCGGGTGTACGCCGTCGACGTCGGGCACGGTCAGCTCGTGCCCGCCCTGCGGCAGGACCCGCGGGTGGTCGTCCGGGAGCGGACGAACCTGCGCGACCTCACCCTCGATCACGTCGAGGGCACGCCGGTCGACCTGATCGTGGCGGACGTCTCCTTCATCTCGTTGCGGCTGCTGCTGCCCGCGCTGCTCGGCGTCCTGGCGGCGGACGGCGAGGCGTTGCTGCTGGCCAAACCCCAATTCGAGGTCGGCCGCAGTGGCCTGGACGCCCACGGCGTGGTGCGCTCCCAGCGGCTGCGCGAGGAGGCCGTCGAGCAGGTGGCGGCGGCCGCCGCCGACCTCGGTCGCCCGCCGGTCTGGCGCGGTCCGAGCCGGCTGCCCGGCGAGAGCGGCAACCAGGAGTACTTCCTCAAACTGGCCGGCCGTCGAAACGTCGGTGCGGGCGGTTAGGGTGTGCAGCGTGAGTGAAGCTCAGCGTCGCGTCGCCGTCACCGTCCATCCGGGCCGTCCGGCGGCGCTGGCGGCTGCCGTCCAGTTCATCACCGGGATGCACGCCCACGGCGTCCAGGTGCTGATCGTCGCCGGCGACGTCGAACTGGTGGCGCCGCACGTGCCGCCGGGTGCCGTGCTGCCGCTGCCGGAGAGCGACGGGGCCGCCGGCAGCGAACTGGTGGTGGTCTTCGGCGGCGACGGCAACATCCTGCGCGCCGCGGAATGGGCGCTGCCGCGGGAGGTGACCGTCCTGGGGGTCAACCTGGGGCACGTCGGCTTCCTGGCCGAGCTGGAATCCTCCGAGGTCGGCGATCTGGTGCGCCGGGTGCTGGAGCGCGACTACCAGGTCGAGGAACGGATGACCATCGACACCGTGGTGCGCGATGCGTCCGGCGAGGTCGTCTGGGAGTCCTTCGCCATCAACGAGTGCTCGGTGGAGAAGCTCGCCCGGGAGCGGATGCTCGAGGTGCTGGTGCGGGTGGACGACCGTGCGCTCTCCCGCTGGGCGACCGACGGCGTGCTGGTCTCGACGCCCACCGGGTCGACCGCGTACGCCTTCTCGGCTCACGGGCCGGTGATCTGGCCGGATCTTTCCGCGCTGCTGCTGGTGCCGCTCTCGGCGCACGCCCTGTTCAACCGTCCGCTGGTGCTCAGCGACCGGTCGGTGGTGAGCATCGAGGTGCTGCCGGCCACGCCCAGCGGGGTGATCTGGTGCGACGGCCGCCGCAGCTTCGAGGTGCCGCCGGAATCGATCATCGAAGTCCGTGCCGGCGCCCACCGGCTGCGCCTGGCCCGCACCTCCGAGCAGCCCTTCGTCACCCGGCTGGTGCGCAAATTCGGGCTGCCGGTGGACGGCTGGCGTGGCGCCGCCGAACGAGACCAGGCCCATGCTCGCTGAGCTGCGCATCGTCGATCTCGGGGTGATCGGCGACGCCAGCCTGGAACCCAGCCCGGGCTTCACCGCCGTGACCGGGGAGACCGGTGCGGGCAAGACCATGATCGTCACCGGCCTGGCACTGCTGGCCGGGGCGAAGGCGGAGCCGCGGCTGGTCCGTTCCGGCGCGCGGCGCGCCCTGGTCGAGGGCCACTGGCAGGTGGACGACGCCACCGCGGAGGTGGTCGGCGAACTCGGCGGTGAGGTCGAGGAGGGTGGCGTGCTGGTCGCCCGGCAGCTGGCCGCCGGCCGCTCGCGGATGACCGTCGGTGGGGCGCAGATCCCGGCGGGCGCCGGCCAGCAGCTGGTGGGGGAGTGGGTGACCGTCCACGGCCAGTCCGAGCAGCTGCGGCTGGGCACCCCTGAGCGGCAGCGCGAGGTGCTCGACGCCCATGCCGGAGCCCCGCTCGACGCCGAACTGGAGCCCTACCGCGCGTGCTACGAGCGCCGCCGCCGGCTGGCCGCCGAGCTGGCGGAACTGACCGGGCTGGCCCAGGCCCGGCTCCGGGAACTCGACCTGCTCCGGTTCGGGCTGGAGGAGATCGCCCGGGTCGATCCGCAGCCCGGTGAGGATGCCGCGCTGGCCGCGGAGGCGCGGCTGCTGCAGTCGGTGGACGACGTCCGGCTGGCCGTCCACACCGCGGTCGTGGCATTGGCCGGCGACGAGTACGACACCGACCGCCCGGACGTGCTCGGCCTCGCCGGCACCGCCCGCAAGGCGCTGGCCCACGCCGTGCCGGCGGACGCCTCGCTGGCCGAGCTCGCCGGCGAACTGGAGGGGGCGGCCGGGGTGCTGGCCGACGTCGCCTCCCGGCTGGCCGGCTACGAGGCCGGGCTGGACGCCGACCCGCTGCGGCTGGAGTGGATCGCCGGCCGGCTGGCCGAACTGCAGGGTCTGACCCGCAAGTACGGCCGGACGATCGACGAGGTGCTGGTCTACGCCGCGGAATCGGCCGCCCGGGTGGCCGTGCTGGATTCGGCGGACGACCGGATCGCCGAACTCGCCGTGGAACTGGCCGGCCTGGAGAGCGAGCTGGGCGAACGGGCCGGACGGATCTCCGCGCTGCGCCGCGCCGCGGCGGGCGACCTGGCCGCCGCCGTCGGAGTCGAACTGGCCGCGCTGGCGATGCCGCGCGCCCGGCTCGGCTTCGAGGTGGCCGAGCTGCCCGAGCCGGGCCCGTTCGGCGCCGATCAGGTGACCCTGCTCTTCTCGGCCAACCCCGGATCGGAGCCGGCGCCGCTGGCGAAGGTCGCCTCCGGCGGCGAGCTCTCCCGGGTCCGCCTGGCGCTCGAGGTGGTGCTGGCCAGCGCCACCCGCGGCCAGACCTTCGTCTTCGACGAGGTCGACGCCGGGGTCGGTGGCGCGGTGGCCCTGGAGATCGGACGCCGGCTGGCCCGGCTGGCCGAGCACTCGCAGGTGATCGTGGTCACCCACTTGGCGCAGGTGGCCGCTTTCGCCGACCGGCATTACGTCGTCGCCAAGGCCGACGACGGCCAGGTCACCACCAGTGGCGTCCGGCTGGTCACCGCCGACGACCGGCTGGCGGTGCTGGCCACCATGATGGGCGGCCTGGAATCCAGCGAATCCGCGCTTGCCCATGCCCAGGAGCTACTCCAGCAGGTGGCGACCGACTAGCCTTGACCCGCTGGTAGAACCGGAGGCCCCGATGACATTTGCCGACGAACGCGCAGCGCTGGCGGCGCTGACGAGCGGACAGGCGACACCCGTCGACCTGCGCGAGATCGTGGTGACCTACCCGCAGCTCTGGCCGGCGGTCGCCGCCTACCCCGGCACGGACGATCCGATGCTCGGCTGGTTGCGCGACCGCCACGATCCGCAGGTGGACGCCGCACTCGCCAAGCGGGCCGCAGGCGCGTCCGAACCGGCGCCGGCGGCACCATCCGCTCCGGCGCAGCCCCCGGTGCGGCCGGCAGCGCCCGCGGCCGGGCCACGTCCGGCACCTGCCTCCCAGCCGGAGGCGGCCGTGGTGCAGCCGGTCGACCCCGCCACCGAACCCACCGTCGTGCAGCCGGTGGCCGCCGCGGTGCAA
>JAPUEM010000084.1 GCA_027492575.1 Propionicimonas sp. | reverse complement strand
TCGCGGAAGCGGAAGATGTTCGACCTGCTGGTCCGGATGGGCTACAAGGAGATCGAGATCGGCTTCCCCTCCGCCTCGCAGACCGACTTCGACTTCGTGCGCAGCCTGATCACCACGGGCGCCATCCCTGACGATGTAACCATCAGTGTCCTGACCCAAGCCCGTGAGGACCTGATCGAACGCACCGCCCAGTCCCTGATCGGGGCGAAGCGGGCGACCATCCACCTGTACAACGCGACCGCGGAACTGTTCAGGCGAGTGGTATTCGGCATCGACGAGGCCCAGTGCATCGGGCTGGCCACCCGGGGCACTGAGCTGGTGATGAAGTACGCCGAGCAGTACTTGACCGACGTCGAGTTCGGCTACGAGTACAGCCCGGAGATCTTCACCCAGACCCCGACCGACTTCGCCATCGAGGTCTGCAACAAGGTGATGGACGTCTGGCAGCCCGGCGAGGGACGGGAGATCGTCCTGAACCTGCCGGCCACCGTCGAGCGCTCGACGCCGAACACCTACGCCGACCAGATCGAGTACTTCGGACGGCACGTCAAGAACCGTCCGTATGTCGCGATTTCGCTGCATCCGCATAACGACCGGGGAACCGCGGTGGCCGCGACCGAACTGGGCATCATGGCCGGGGCCGATCGCGTCGAGGGCTGCCTGTTCGGCCACGGCGAGCGGACCGGCAACGTCTGCCTGGTGACCCTGGGCCTGAACCTGTTCACCCAGGGCATCGACCCAAAGATCGACTTCTCCGACATCGACGAGATCCGTCGCACTGTCGAGTACTGCACCAACCTGCCGGTCCACCCGCGCCACCCATACGCGGGGGACCTGGTTTACACCGCCTTCTCCGGCTCCCACCAGGACGCCATCAAGAAGGGGCTGGAAGCGCTGGAGAAGCAGGCCGCCGCCCAGGGCCAGACGATCCACGAGGTTGCCTGGGAGGCTCCCTACCTGCCGATCGATCCGTTCGACGTCGGACGCACCTACGAGGCCGTGATCCGGGTGAACAGCCAGTCCGGCAAGGGCGGCATGGCGTACATCATGAAGTCCGAGCACAAGATGGATCTGCCGCGCCGGCTGCAGATCGAGTTCAGCCGGGTGGTGCAGCAGCACACCGACAGCGAGGGCGGCGAGGTCTCGCCGGCCGAGCTGTGGCAGGTCTTCGAGACCGAGTACCTGATGCCATCGGAGCCCTTGGAACTGGTGACCGTGCGGTCGGTGTCCAACGGTGACGGCTACGTCGTGACGGCCACCGTCAAGGATCACGGCGCCGAGCGTGAGATCACCGGCGAGGGCAACGGCCCGGTCTCGGCCTTCGTGGACGCCCTGGGCATCCTGGGCCACCACGTCCGGGTGCTGGATTACACCGAGCACGCCCTCTCCGCCGGCGGCGACGCCATGGCCGCCGCCTATGTGGAGACCGAGATCGGCGAGGGCGACGAGTCCCGCGTCCTGTGGGGTGTCGGGCTGAACTCGTCCATCGTGAACGCCTCGCTGAAGGCCGTCATCTCCGCCATCAACCGCGACGCCCGCGACCGCGAGCTCGCCATGGAGGACGAGCCCGCCCCGCGTCCCTGACGTAGCAACGAGGTGGGCCGGGGATGAGTTCCCTGGCCCACCTCTGCGTTGGGTCCAGTTAGAGATCCCGGATCGGAGTCCGGGATGACGGTGGTGGAGAGGGCGCGAACCCAACCACGTCATCCCGGACTTGATCCGGGATCTCTGGCGACCGGCTGCGTGGGTGATCGCGGTCGGAGCGGTTATGGCTGAGCCGATAGGATCGCGGCCATGCCCAAAGTCCTTACCGAACTTCCGGTCGGCGAACGCGTCGGCCTGGCCTTCTCCGGCGGTCTTGACACCTCGGTCGCGGTTGCGTGGATGCGCGAGAAGGGGGCGATTCCCTGCACCTACACCGGCAACCTCGGCCAGTACGACGAGCCGGACATCGACTCAGTCCCGGGCCGGGCGCTGGAGTACGGGGCCGAGATCTCCCGGATGGTCGACTGCCGCGAGCTGATGGTGGAGGAGGGTCTGGTCGCGCTGACCTGCGGCGCCTTCCACATCCGTACCGGCGGACGCGCCTACTTCAACACCACCCCGATCGGACGGGCGGTGACCGGCACCCTGCTGGTCCGCGCGATGCGCGAGGACGACGTCTGGGTCTGGGGCGACGGCTCCACCTACAAGGGCAATGACATCGAGCGGTTCTACCGCTACGGCCTGCTGGCCAACCCCAAGCTGCGGATCTACAAGCCCTGGCTGGACGAGGCCTTCGTCACCGAACTGGGCGGCCGCGCCGAGATGAGCCAGTGGCTCACCGAGCGCAACCTGCCCTACCGCGACTCCAAGGAGAAAGCCTACTCCACCGACGCCAACATCTGGGGCGCCACCCACGAGGCCAAGGAACTGGAGCACCTCAACGTCGGCATCGAGATCGTCGACCCGATCATGGGCGTCCGGTTCTGGGATCCTTCGGTTCAGATCGAGACCGAGGACGTGACCGTCCGCTTCGAGCAGGGACGTCCGGTCGAACTCAACGGTCAGACGTTCGCGACCGCGGTCGACCTGGTCTACGAGGCGAACGCGATCGGCGGACGCCACGGGCTGGGCATGTCCGACCAGATCGAGAACCGGATCATCGAGGCCAAGAGCCGCGGCATCTACGAGGCCCCCGGCATGGCCCTGCTGCACATCGCCTACGAGCGGCTGCTGAGCGCGATCCACAACGAGGACACCCTGGAGAACTACCGCGCCTTCGGGCTGAAGCTCGGCCGGCTGATGTACGAGGGACGCTGGCTCGACCCGCAGTCGCTCATGCTGCGCGAATCCATCCAGCGCTGGGTGGGCGCGTCCGTCACCGGGACGGTCACGCTGCGGCTGCGCCGCGGCGACGACTACTCGATCCTGGACACCGCCGGCCCCAACCTGAGCTACCACCCCGACCGGCTCTCCATGGAGCGGGTCGAGGACGCCGCCTTCGGTCCGCTGGACCGGATCGGCCAGCTCACCATGCGCAACCTCGACATCGAGGATTCCCGCACCCGGCTGGAGCAGTACGCCGGCCTTGGTCTGGTCGGCGGCGCGATCTCGCAGTTGGTCGGCGTTGTGGAATCCGGTGCCGCGTCCGCGATCAACGAACTCGGCGCGGACGTCCCCGAAGCCATCGCGGAGGCGGAAGAGGGCGCAGCCTTCGACCTCGGCACCGACTGATCCCCGTCCATCGCTGGCCGCCGCGGTGTTCGCCCTGCGGTGGCGGCGTTGCGAGATCCCGGATCAAGTCCGGGATGACCGGGTGGGGAGGCGGGCTTAAGTGGGCTTAAGTGCGGTCTGGTGTCGCTGGCTGTCGTGGACGCGGCGACTCCACCACCGTCATCCCGGGCGAAGACCCGGGGCGACTCCTCCACCGTCATCCCGGGCGAAGACCCGGGATCTCGCTGCATGTCAGAGGGGTAGCTGGGGCAGCGGACCGGGTGCCACAGCAATGCACCCCGGCGGCACGGGTTCGGACGGGGTGCCGAGCACGATGACGTCCGAGCGTTCCCAGGGGCGCTGATCGGCGAGGTGGACGCGCTCGGCGCGGTCCCATTCGTCCCAGAAGGCGATCGACTGGGCTCGGTCCCCGTTCTCTCCTGAGGCGACGTCGCGCTCGATCCCGCGGTGACGCGCCGTGGCGCCGTCCGACTGCACCCAGACGGCTGTGTCGTACTGCCCGGCGACCGCGCGGTCGTTGGCGCCCACACCCTCGACGACGATCAGGTCGAGGCCGGACGGCAGTTCGATCGCGCCGCTGCGGCCGTGCCGCGGCCAGGCCGGTGGCTGGAATCGCACCGGTTCGCCGGTTCGCGCCGACCTCAGCAGGGCGTCCAGCAGGTGCGCCCAGGCGAAGAGTGGCTCGTTCCACGCCAGATCGTCGGTGTGCAGCACGGCGGAGCGGGGCACGGACGCGGCCAGCAAGGCGGCCAAGGTCGACTTGCCGCCGGCGCTGCGTCCGTCCACGGCGACCAGACAGGGGGCGGCTTGCGTCCGCCGGGCCGCCATCAAGCGCTCGGCCAGCTCGCCGACCGGAATCGGCCTCCAGCCTTGCGCCAGGGGTTCGACCGATTCCAGGGGAGTGAGCTCGTGCACGTCCCGAAACCTACTCGCTGCGCAGGGCTTCGACCGGATCCTTGCGGGAAGCCGCAGAAGCGGGGATCAGGCCGGCGATGAAGGTCAGCGCCATGCTGACCCCCACCAGCAGAAGGGCCGGCTGCCAGGGGAGCTGGGCGATGTTCGGGACGTCGAACTGGGCCAGCACGATCGCGTTCGCGGGGATGGTCAGCAGCAGGGTCACGACGATGCCGAGCAGGCCGGCGATGAAGCCGACGATCAGCGTCTCGGCGTTGAAGACCCGGCGGATGTCGCGCTTGGACGCGCCGATGGAACGCAGGATGCCGATCTCCTTGCGGCGTTCCAGCACCGAGATGTAGGTGATCACCCCGATCATGATCGACGAGACCACCAGCGAGATCGCGACGAACGCGGTCAGCACGTAGCTGATCATGTTCACGATGTCGGTCACCGACGACATCAGGGTGCCGACGATGTCGGTGTAGGTGATCACCTGGTCCTCGTTGCCGGCGGCGCGGGCCCGGTCGTTGTAGCCGTCCAGGATCTCGATGACCCGGCCCTTGCTCTCGAAGTCGATCGGGTAGATGTCGATCCGGGAGGGCTTGGCGTAGTCGGCGTAGCCGAGCTTCACCAGGTTCGCGTCGAAGGTGGTCGGGCGGGTCGTCATCATCGACGCCAGCAGTTCGGCGAGTTCCTCGGAGCTCATCTTGAACCGGAAGGCGTCGGCGAAGGCGTCCTGATCGATGCCCATGGCGTCCGACATGGTGTCGGCGAGCCGGCTCATCGACTGCTCCATGGCTGCGCCGAGCTGGGTCTTCAGCGCGGTGCCCAGCTGGGTGGAGATCTGCTTGGAGACGGTTTTCATCGCCTTGGTCATATACCCGGCCATGCTCTTCTGCAGCTGGCGCTGGATCTTGTCTGTGCTGGCGGTCAGCTGCTTGGCCACCGCGTTGCCGATGCTGGCGGTCAGCTTCTCGACGACTTTCTCCTGCTGACGGCCGAGGTTCTCCTGCACCTCGGTGAGGCTCGCCTCCGCTTCGGCGGCGAGGCCCTGGCCGGCGTCCGATTCCAGGAAGAGCGGGAAGTTGGCCTCGGCGTCGGCCGGGTCGAGCCCGCCGGCCACGCAGAATTCCAGGTAGCCCTGCAGCAACCGGGTGGCCAGGTCGGTGACCGCGTCGGCGTCCAGCCCGAGGTCGATGCCGGTGAGCAGGTGGGCCGGATCGACCGCGGCGATGATCTCGCCCAGATCGATTCCGGACACCAGGCCGGCGATGTCTATCCCGCCGAGCAGGTCGCCGAAGTCGAGCGAGGGCATCGCCGACGGGTCGATCTTCAGGCCCGACATGTTCAGGTCCAGCGACGACAGGTCGAGCTTGAGCTTGGATGAGTCGAAGGTGAAGGCCTTCGCGATCGCCTCCTCGTCGATGTCCATCAGCGAGCTCAGGTCGAAGTCCTCGCGCTGCGGGTTCTCCTCCTCGTCGGCGAAGGTCCGTCCGGTGAAGACGTTCACCTCGGGCTCGGCCAACTGGGCCTGGACGATCGGAGCGGACGCCGCCCGCTCGATGAGGTGCCCGACCAGGGCGGGGGTGTAGTAGATACCCGAGCTGAGCGCCGTCGCGTTCGCGTCCTCCTTGGGCTGGACGATGCCGACGATCCGCAGGGTGTCGCCGGCTTCGGCGAGTTGCCGCAGGAACTTCTCGTCCCCGCTCTTGTCGGTCCAGACCCCGAACTCGTCGTCGTGGACGTAGTAGCCGGTGGCCTCCACCAGCTTGAAGGTGACCGCCAACAACTCCTCGTAGCTGTACTCCCGGGTGTCGGACGGGGTGACGATCTCCTCGTCCTCGGCCAGCTGCTTGACCATCTCGTCCAGCTCGGCGGGGTCCCGCAGCCCCATCGAGTACAGCATGAAGTCGCTCACCCGCCCGGACGGGCTGAGCACCAGCACCGTCTCGTCGTACCGGCTGGGCCAGTGGCCGGCGCGGACGTCGTACTGCTCCTCGACCAGCCGGGTGTCGTCCGGCATCTCGGCGAAGATATTGGTGTTCATCGCCGACGCCACCAAGGCATTGGTCGCCCCGGCCGAGCCGAAGCCGAGCGGGCCGAACGAGGAATCCGGATTGACCTGCCGCGCCCCGTAGTCGCCGACGCTGAAGATCTGCGGCGTCACGTTGTAGGAGTACTGGATCGAGTTCACCAGTGCGTTGATGCCGCCGCCGTCGGCGTCCAGGAAGCTCTTCAGCGAGGCCAGATCGTTCGAGCCGATGCTGGAGAACATCCGCTTCAGCATGCGCGCCTCCCGCACCTTGCCGTCGCCGCCGTTGCCGTCCGGTTCCGGCTCGGGGGAATCGGTCGGCTCCTGGCTGCCACCGGCGGAGGCCGCCAGCATCGAGCCGAGATCGAAGCCCTGGCTCTGGATGGTCAGCGGATAGACCGAGAGGGTGTCCTCCTCGACGTGCTTGATGTAGGCGTTCACCCCGTTCGCCAGCGCCAGGATTGCCGCGATGCCGATGATCCCGATGCTGCCGGCGAAGGCCGTCATCAGGGTGCGGCCCTTCTTGGTCATCAGGTTGCTGAACGAGAGCGCGATCGCGGTCAGGAAGGACATGGCGGTGCGCCGCGTCCGCCGTTCGTCCAACTCGGTCTCTACAGGTGTATAGGGGTCGGAGTCGGCAGCGACCTCGCCGTCCTTCAGCTGGACGACGCGGGTGGCGTACTGCTCGGCGAGTTCGGCATTGTGGGTGACCATGATGACCAGCCGGTCGCCGGCGATCTTCGTCAGCAGGCCCATGATCTGCACGCTGGTCTTCGAATCCAGCGCCCCGGTGGGCTCGTCGGCCAGCAGGATCTCGGGGTTGTTGATCAGCGCCCGCGCGATCGCCACCCGCTGCATCTGCCCGCCGGAGAGCTGGCTGGGCAGCTTGTGGGCGTGCTCGGCCAGCCCGACCTGCTCCAGCGCGGCCAACGCGCGCTGCCGACGGTCCACCCGGGAGACCCCGGAGAGCGTGAGGGCCAACTCGACGTTGGCCGCCACGCTCTGGTGCGGGATCAGGTTGTAGCTCTGGAAGACGAAGCCGACCCGGTTGTTCCGGTAGCTGTCCCAATCGCGGCTGCGGTAGTTCTCGGTCGGGACGCCATCGATCACCAGATTGCCCGAATCGTAGTGATCCAGCCCGCCGACGATGTTCAGCATGGTCGTCTTGCCCGAACCCGAAGGCCCCAGGATCGCGACGAACTCGTTGTCGCGGAAGGAGATCGAGACGTCGTCCAGCGCCACCTGGGTGAACCCGCCGGTCGTGTACGACTTGCGGACGTCCTGCAGCGTGAGCATCGTGACCTCTCCGGATCGCGCCCGCCTTCACCTCCCGAGTCGGGCTCGTCACCCCCTGGCGGACGCCGGTTTCAGGCTACCCGCCCGCCTCAACGCCGGTCCTGCCCACCGCGCCCCCTTCTGCCAGTCCACCCAGCAAGGTGTGCCTTCTGTCCCGTGGACGGACCATCGGCAACACCTTGTGCGGGCTGGCGGGACTCTGGAGTCTCACCCCGCGAAGGTGTGGCCGAATCGCCGATATCGGGGAATTCGCCACACCTTGCGTGGGTCAGCGGGCGGTGATCAGGTGACCTGGTTGGGGAGGGCGCCGCCGTAACGGCGGTCGCGGCGGACGTAGGCCTCCACGGCCCGCCACAGGTCGCGGCGGTCGAAGTCGGGCCACAGGGTGTCGAGGAAGACGAGCTCGGCGTAGGCGGACTGCCACAGCAGGAAGTTGGAGGTCCGCTGCTCGCCGGAGGAGCGGACGAAGAGGTCGACGTCGGGGATCTCCGGCTCGTCCAGGAACCTGCGGAACCGCTCCTCGGTGAGCCGGGCTGGGTCCAGTTCGCCGCGCACCGCCGCCTCGGCGATGGCTCGGGCGGCGTCGGTGATCTCGGCCCGTCCGCCGTAGTTCACACAGAATTGCAGGGTGAGGACGGTGTTCTCCTTGCTCTGCTCCTCGGCCTCCTGCAGTTCCCGGATGACCGACTTCCACAGCTTCGGGACGCGGCCTGCCCACCGGATCCGGACGCCCATCGCGTCCAGTTGGTCCCGGCGGCGGTGGATGACGTCCCGGTTGAAGCCCATCAGCCAGCGCACCTCGTCGGGGGAGCGCCGCCAGTTCTCGGTGGAGAAGGCGTAGGCCGACAGGTACGGGATGCCGATCTCGATGGCGCCCTCGATCACGTCGAAGAGGGCGTCCTCGCCACGCGCGTGCCCTTCGGTGCGGGGCAGCTTGCGGGCTTTCGCCCAGCGTCCGTTGCCGTCCATCACGATCGCCACGTGACGGGGGAGCAGCGTCCGGTCGAGCACCGGCGGACGGGCCCCGGAAGGGTGCGGGATGGGCGGACGTGGGATCTTCGGCACGTTGCAGAGCTTAGTGAACGGAGCCGCCGCCGGATTGCGATTCGGAGTTGGGTCGGGGCCGCTCGCGATCTCCGAGTAGTTCTGTTCGCCGACCGGGTGGTGAAGCGGGTGCAGGCGCGCCCGCGGCCGTCCTACAGCCCGGCGGAGGCCTTGTTCAGCCGGTTCACCTGCGCGCGGCCCAGCTTCAGGGTCATGGCCGCCAGCAGGGCCGGCAGCTGATCGGGGTCGCTGACGCTGGCGATCGGGGCGGTGACCCCGGGCTGCTGCCGCAGCCAGGCCAGGGCCACGGTGCCGGGTTCGACGCCGAGTTCCTCGGCGACCGCCAGCACCGCGTCGAGGACGGCGAAGCCCTGTTCGGTGGCGAAGGTCTTCACCCGGGCGGCCCGCTGGCCGTGGATCAGTTCGTCGCGGGCGTACTTCCCGGTCAGGAAGCCGGCGGCCAGGCCGTAATAGGGCACCAGCGCGAGCTTGTGCTCGACGGCGAGGTCGCGCAGGCCGGAACCCTCCACTTCGGCACGATGGACGAGGTTGTACTGCGGCTGCAGCGCCACCGGCGGGGTCAGACCCTCGGCGGCGGCGACGGAGAGCACTTCGGCGACCCGTGCGGCGGTGAAGTTCGACAACCCCCAGTGCCGGATCGCGCCCTGCTTCACCATGGCGTCGAAGGCGCCCACCCACTCCACGATCGGCACGTGCGGATCGTCCTCGTGGGCGTAGTAGAGGTCGATGGTCTCCACGCCCAGCCGGCGGCGCGAGCCGTCCAGGCAGATCTTCAGGTTGGCCGGACGCAGCCCGCGGTGCACCGGATGCTTGGCCGCCTTGGTGGCGATCACCACCTGGTCGCGATGGCCGCTGTGCCGCAACCAGGCCCCGATCACGCTCTCCGATTCGCCGCCGCGGTGGCCGGGCACCCAGGTGGAGTACGCGTCCGCGGTGTCGATGAAGTTGCCGCCGCCCTCGCAGAAGGCGTCCAGGATGCGTTCGGACGCCGCCGCGTCCGCCGTCCAGCCGAAGACGTTGCCGCCCAGGCACAACGGAGACACCCGCAAAGTGGAGATGCGCTGCATGACGTAACCCTAGGCCAGGTCGAAGTCGACCGTGAGGTGGACGTACAACTCCTGCGTGGCGCTGATCTCGACGCCCAGATCGATCGGCGCCGACGCCTTCGCCGAACGGAAGACCGCGGCGTCCTCGGCGGCGAACGCGACGCGCGGTGTCGGCAGGTTCCACGAGTCACTGATCATGGCGATGCCGGCCACCGACGATCCGGCCGCGGCGGCGATGGCCTCCGCCTTGCGGCGAGCCTTGCCGAGTGCCGCGGCGGTGGCCGGGATGCTCTCCTCGAAGGAGTCGAAGACCCACTCCAGCTCCGACAGGGTCACCGACTGATCGGTCAGCACCCCGAGCGCCGCGGGCAGCTGCTCCAGCTCGACGGCGACGACCAGCAGGTACTCGGCCCGGCTCCGGCCCAGCCCGCTCGAGGATTCGAGCCGGACGCCGGTGACCTCGATCGCGTCCTCCCCGACGCCGGCCGCGGCCAGTGCGCCGACCAGCGAGCGGACCTCGGCGGCCTGCTTGGTCGCCGCGTTGCCGAAGACCGTGGCGCTGCCCTTCACGCTGACGTGCAGCCGGGCCGAGCGAGCCTCGACCCGCACGGTGTCGTCGATGGTGATGCGGATAGTTCCCATCGCCCCAGCCTAGAGACTCGCGACCGCGGCGCGTTCGACGGCGAGTCCGGACGTCCAGCGCTCCATGTAGGCGCTGAAGCCGGCCACGTCGGACGGATCCGGCGCCAGCGTCGTCAACGGCGCGGACGCGAAGACCTCGGTGGCAAGAAAGTCGCCCAGGCTCTGGCCGGGGGCGCCGTCGGCGGCGAAGGCAGCCAGCAGCGCGATGCCCCAGGCGCCGCCCTCGCCGGCGATCTCGCCGACCGACACCGGGGCGTCGATGGCGGCGGCCAGGAACCGCTGTGCGACTCCCTCGGTCTTGAACAGGCCGCCGTGAGCGAACATCGAATCCAGCGCGACGCCTTCGTCGCGCTGCAGGACGTTCATGCCGATCCGCAGCGTGGCGAGCGCGGCGAAGAGGTGGGCGCGCATGAAGTTCGCCAGCGAGAACGAGCTCTCCGGGGTGCGGACGAGCAGCGGACGGCCCTCGCCCAGGTGCGTGATGTGCTCGCCGGAAAGGTAGTTGTACGAGACCAGCCCGCCGGCGTCCGGCTCACCGGCCAGGGCGGCGGTGAACAACGCCTCGAAGACGGCTCCCGACCCGGCGTCCGAGCCCAGCGCGCGGGCGAACTCGCCGAACAGCCCGGCCCAGGCATTGAGTTCGCTGGCACCGTTGTTGCAGTGCACCATGGCGACCAGGTCGCCGGCGGGGGTGGTCACCAGGTCGAGTTCCTCGTGGCGGCGCGAGAGCACCCCTTCCAGCACCACCATGGCGAAGATGCTCGTCCCGGCCGAGACGTTGCCGGTGCGGCGGGCGACCGAGTTGGTGGCGACCATGCCGGTGCCCGCGTCCCCCTCGGGCGGGCAGAACGGAATTCCCGCCTCCAACGACCCGCTCGGGTCGAGCAGCGCGGCCCCGGCCGCGGTGAGCCGTCCGGCCTCGGCGCCGGCGGTCAGCACGGTGGGCAGGATCTCGCCCACCTTCCAGCCGAAGCCGCGATCGGCGACCAGGGCGTCGAACTGGGCCAGCATGCCGGCATCGAAGCTGCCGGTGGCGATGTCGATCGGGAACATGCCCGAGGCGTCGCCCACGCCCAGCACCCGCTCGCCGGTCAACCGCCAGTGCACGTAGCCGGCCAGGGTGGTCAGCTGGGCGATCCGGCCGACATGCTCCTCGCCGTTCAGGATGGCCTGGTGGAGATGCGCGACGCTCCACCGCTGCGGAATGTTGTGGTCGAAGAGCGCGGAAAGCTCGCCCGAGGCGGGGCCGGTGATCGTATTGCGCCAGGTGCGGAACGGCACCAGCAGTTCGCCGTCCGCGTCGAGGGCGAGGTAACCGTGCATCATCGCCGAGATGCCGATCGAGCCCACGTTCGTGAGCGGGGTTCCGTGCTTCGCGTGGACGTCGGCGGCCAGCGAGGCGAAGCAGGCCTGCAAGCCCTGCCACACCGCCTCGAGGGAGTAGGTCCAGACCCGGTTGACGAACTGGTTCTCCCAATCGTGGCTGCCGGTGGCGATCGGGGTACGGTCCGGCCCGATCAGCACCGCCTTGATGCGGGTCGAACCCAACTCGATTCCCAGTGCGGTCCGGCCGGCCTCGATCGCGGCGCGCACCGACGATTCGATCGACATCGATCCTCCTGCTGATGGCATGGATGCGGTGGCTGAACGTTAACACCGAACCGGCATGGCTGCGAGGCACGGCGGAAGGTTGCGGCGACAATGGTCGGGTGCCTACCTATCGTGACCGGGCGGTCGTGCTGCGCACCCACAAACTGGGTGAAGCCGACCGCATCGTCACGATGCTCTCCCGCGAGCACGGCAAGCTGCGCGCGGTGGCCCGCGGAGTGCGCAGAACCTCGTCGAAATTCGGCGCCAGGCTGGAGCCGTTCACCCACGTCGATCTGCAGTTCGCCACCGGACGGAGCCTGGATGTCATCACCCAGGCCGTCACCATCGACCCCTACTCCGAGCCGCTGGGTCAGGACTACCAGCGGTACACCTCGGGTCAGGTGATCGTCGAGACCGCCGACCGGCTGGTGACCGAGGAAGGGGAACCGGCCCGGCAGCAGTACCACCTGCTGGTGGGCGCGCTGCACGCGCTGGCCAATGGCACCAGCGACGGGACGCGTCCGGCGGCGATGGTGATGGATTCCTACCTGCTGCGCGCGCTCTCGATGGCCGGCTACGCACCCAGTCTCAGCGACTGCGCGCGGTGCGGCGCCACCGGCCCGCACCAGGCCTTCTCGCCGGCCGCCGGGGGCATGGTCTGCCTGCGCTGCCGGCCCCCCGCGTCCGCCCGTCCGGGCTTGTCGACCATCGAATACCTGGCCGCCCTGCTGACCGGCGACTGGCCGGCCACCCGCCAGGTGTCGGAACCGGTGATGCGCGAGGGCAGCGGGCTGGTCGCGGCCTTCACCGCGTGGCATCTGGAACGCGGGCTGCGCTCGCTTCCGTACGTCGAGCGATGAATTTTCCGGCGCCACCCTCGCACGATTTAGGGATCCGGCCGCCGACGCCCCGGCGAGCCCGACCCGATCGGCCGCTTTGCCTAGTCAGCTCGCCCACCGGCCGCCGGAGGACAGGCCGCGACACGCCGGATAACGGGTTGGTCACAATGATTGTCGTGGAGCCCGGAGTCATGGCAGGCTGAGCGACTGGTTGCAGCAATGAGGCCTGCCGCCGATAGTTCGGGACCAATGGAGGTGCAGATGGCGCAGGACCAGCAACTGATCCTGGAGATGCGGCATATCGTCAAGGAGTTCCCCGGCGTCAAGGCATTGGACGGCGTCACGATGCCCGTCCGCCGCGGCGACATCCACTCGATCTGCGGTGAGAACGGGGCCGGCAAGTCCACCCTGATGAAGGTGCTCTCGGGAGTGTGGCCGCACGGCAGCTACACCGGCGAGATCCTGTTCGAGGGCAAGGAGTGCGAGTTCAAGGACATCAAGGCCTCCGAGCATGCCGGCATCGTGATCATCCACCAGGAACTGGCTCTGATCCCGGAGCTGTCGATCACCGAGAACATCTTCCTCGGCAACGAGATCACCAACCGCGGGCTCATCGACTTCCGTGAGCAGCGGCGCCGGACGGCCGAACTGCTGCACATGGTGGGGCTGAACCTCGACCCCGACATCCCGATCAAGAACCTCGGCGTCGGTCAGCAGCAGCTCGTCGAGATCGCCAAGGCGCTCTCCAAGGATGTGAAGCTGCTGATCCTGGACGAGCCGACCTCGGCGCTGAACGAGGACGACTCGGCGAACCTGCTGGAGCTGATGCGCGGCCTGAAGGCCCGGGGCATCACCTGCATCATGATCTCCCACAAACTGAACGAGATCGCGGCCGTCTCCGACGCCATCACGATCATCCGCGACGGCCGCACCGTCGAGACCTACGACGTGGTCGCCGGCCAGGTCGACGAGGACCGGATCATCCGGGCGATGGTCGGCCGATCGCTGGACAACCGCTACCCCGAGCACGAGCCGACCATCGGCGAGGTGATCTTCGAGGTGAAGGATTGGCGGGTCGAGCACCCGGAGCTGCCGGGCCGGCTGGTCTGCAAGGACTCGAACTTCGTGGTGCGGCGCGGCGAGATCGTCGGCTTCGCGGGGCTGATGGGGGCGGGCCGCACCGAGCTCGTCCGGTCGATCTTCGGTCACAGCTACGGCATCTGGCAGGGCGGGTCGGTCAAGCTCAACGGTCGCGAGATCAATGTCGACACCGTTCCGGACGCGATCGCCGCCGGTCTGGCCTACGTCTCCGAGGACCGCAAGATCCTCGGCCTGAATCTGCTGGACGACGTCAAGAAGACGATCGTGGCGGCCAATCTGAAGCGGATCCTCTCCGGTGGCCTGCTCGACTTCGCGGCCGAGCGCCGGGTCGCCGAGGAGTACCGGGTCGCGCTGCGGATCAAGACCGCCACGGTGGACGTCGGCGTCGCCACCCTCTCGGGCGGAAACCAGCAGAAGGTGGTGCTCTCGAAGTGGATGTTCACCGAGCCTGAGGTGCTCATCCTCGACGAGCCCACGCGCGGCATCGACGTCGGTGCCAAATACGAGATCTACAAGCTGATCGACGAACTTGCCGACGCCGGCAAGGCCGTGATCGTGATCTCCTCGGAGTTGCCGGAACTGCTCGGCATCTCCGACCGCATCTACACCATCTGCGAAGGACGGATCACCGGGGAGATCCCCGCCGCCGACGCGGACCAGGAAAAGCTCATGCGGATGATGACCCTGTCCTCGTCCACGACCCAAGCCGCCTGAGACCCAGAAAAGGAATCCAACAGTGGAGAACCTCAAGAAGATCTTTGGCGGGGACATCCGCCAGCTCACCATGGTGTTTGCGCTGGTCGCGCTCCTGATCGGCTTCCACATCACCTCCGGTGGCAAGATGCTGACCTCGTCCAATGTCCAGAACCTGATCTCGGGCAACGCCTACGTGCTGATCCTTGCGATCGGCATGGTCATGGTCATCGTCATCGGGCAGATCGACCTGTCGGTCGGCTCGGTCGCCGGCCTGGTCGGCATGACCGCCGCCATGAGCATCTCGGAACTGGGCTTCCCGTGGTGGCTCGGCATGATCGCCGGCCTGGTGCTCGGCGTTCTCATCGGCGCCTGGCACGGCTTCTGGCTGTCTAAGGTCGGCATCCCGGGCTTCATCACGACCCTGGCGGGCATGATGATCTTCCGCGGCGCGGTGATCTGGATGAGCGGCTCGATCTCGGTGCCGGTCCCGTCCGAATTCTCAGTGCTGGGCTCCGGCTATCTGCCGGAGTGGGGCCCGGCCTTCACCCAGATGAACAACTCGACCCTGGTGCTGGGCCTGCTCGGCATCGGCTGGTACGCGTGGAGCCAGTGGCGCAGCCACAACCACCTGGTCCAGACCAGCACCGAGGCGCCGCCGCTGTGGCCCGTGATCCTCCGCATCGTGGCCGGTGCGGCCGTGCTGGGCTACGTCACCTGGCTGTTCGGCAGTGGACGTCCGGGCACCTCGTTCCCGATCCCCGGCCTGATCCTGATGGTGCTGGTGATCGTCTACCACGTCCTCACCCAGCGGACCCCGTTCGGTCGCTCGATCTACGCGGTCGGCGGCAACCGGGCGGCGGCCGCGCTCTCCGGCGTCAAGACCCAGCGCACCTACTTCCTGGTCATGCTGAACATGTCGGTGCTCGCGGCGCTGGCCGGCATCCTCTTCGTCGGCCGGTCGACGGCTGCCGGCCCGTCCGACGGCACGGCCTGGGAACTGGACGCCATCGCGGCGGTCTTCATCGGCGGCGCCGCGGTCTCCGGCGGCATCGGCACCGTGGTCGGGTCGATGGTCGGTGGCCTGGTGATGGCGGTGCTGAACAGCGGCCTGTCGCTGATGGGCATCGGCGCCGACCGCACCCAGGTCATCAAGGGCCTGGTGCTGCTGGCCGCCGTCGCCTTCGACGTCTACAGCAAGAAGCAGGGCAAGCCGTCGATCCTCGGCATGTTCAGCAAGAAGAAGAAGGACGAGCCGGCCAAGGCCGCCGCGTAACTTTCATCCGAATCACAACACCCCAGACTCGGAGCGTCCAAAGCGGCCGTTCCGGAAAGGAAACTCACATGAAGAAATGGACCAAGGGCCTCGCCGCCCTTGTGCTGGCCTCGACGATGGCCCTCGCCGGCTGTGGCGGTGGTGGCCGTGGCGAACCGAGCCCCGAAGCCTCCTCCACCGAGGGCGGCACCGGTGGCACGGGTGGCTTCGAGGCCGGCGCGACCATCGGCGTCGCGCTGCCGTGGCTGGGCACCCAGAACTGGAAGGAAGCCCAGGACATGTTCAAGACCCAGCTCGAAGCAGCTGGGTACGTGCCGCTGATCCAGGCCGCTGACAACAAGGTGCCCAACCAGCAGCAGCAGATCGAGTCGATGATCGAGCAGGGCGCCAAGGTGGTTGTGGTGGCCCCGATCGACGGCACCCAGCTGGGCTCGGTGCTCGAGAAGGCCAAGGCCGCCGGCGCCTACGTCATCGGCTACGACCGCCTGATCGAGAACACCGCCGCCGTTGATGGCGTCGTCCAGTTCGGATCGCTGCGCACCGGTGAACTGCAGGGCCAGTCCCTGATCGACGGTCTCACCAAGCTGAAGGGCGCCGGCCCGTGGAACGTCGAGCTCTTCGGTGGCGGCCCGGCCGACCCGAACGCTCCGAACTTCTTCAAGGGCGCGATGAGCGTGCTGCAGCCGCTGATCGACGAGGGCAAGATCGTCATCCAGTCCGGCCAGGTCGACTTCCAGCAGGCGGCCACCCCCGACTGGGACAACGCCAAGGCACAGTCCCGGATGGATTCGATCCTCTCCGGCTTCTACTCCGACAAGAAGATCGACGGCGTGCTCTCCCCGAACGACGGCATCGCCCGCGCGATCATCACCTCCTCCAAGAACGCCGGCCAGGATGTTCCGGTCGTGACCGGCCTCGACGCCGAGAACGAGTCGGTGACCCTGGTGTGGCAGGGCGTGCAGTGGTCCACGACGCACAAGCCGACCAATGCTCTGGTCGCCAAGACCGTCGAGATCATCAACAGCCTGCAGGCCGGTAGCGGAATGCCCGCCACCGACGTGAAGGAGAACAACGGCAAGACCGAGGTCGCGATCTACCAGCTGGATCCGATCATCGTGACCAAGGACAACGCGCAGGAAGTCTTCGCCGACGATCCCGGTCGCCTGGAGCTGCTGAAGTAACACGCAGATTCAGCCAAGGGGGTCCCGCCGATCACGGCGGGGCCCCCTTCGCCATTGGACGAAGTGGGGGACGGCTCCAACTCCGTCCACGCCGGTTGGCTATCATCGCGCTTGTGCTTGCGATCAGCCGTTTCCAGGTGCCGGACGAGCGGACGGCCGACTTCCGGGCCCGCGCCGAGGCCGCCGTCGCCTTCTTCGCGGGCTGCCGCGGCTGCCAGGACGCGCTGCTGCTGCAGAACCTGGACGAGCCGACGTTGTGGACGATCACCTCGAAGTGGGCCGATGTGGGCTCCTACCGGCGCTCGTTCAACGGCTACGAGGCCAAGATGGTGCTGGTGCAACTGCTCAGCGAGGCGATCGACGAACCCAGCGCCTACGCCACCCCCGACGAGGTGGGGGAGAACTTCCCCCGCTCCGGAACCTGGCTCGACTGACCCCTCAGCCCACCTCGACCCACCTTCCTCCGCCCCGAAGCCGGCACGGTGTTGCCGATTACCCGACATCGGATCGTTCACCCCACCCCGCGTGCGTTTGGAGGGTTTCCGCGCGGTAGACTCGCGGGCTGATGTGCGTTGCCAGCCGGGCAACGCCGTGCGACAAGGAGCACACGTGGCAAGCCGCCTCGACAATGTCATCGCCCTCACCAAGCGCCGCGGGTTCGTCTACCCGTGCGGCGAGATCTACGGGGGCACCCGCGCCGCCTGGGATTACGGTCCCTACGGCGTGGAACTGAAGGAGAACATCAAGCGCCAGTGGTGGCGTCAGGTCGTCCAGGGCCGCGACGACGTGGTGGGCCTCGACTCGTCCATCATCCTGCCGCGGCAGGTGTGGGTCGCGTCGGGCCACGTGGGCGTCTTCTCCGATCCGCTGACCGAGTGCCTCTCCTGCCACAAGCGGTTCCGGGCCGACCAGCTCGAGGAGAACTTCGAGTTCAAGAAGGGCCGCAAGCCCGCCGGGCTGGAAGAGATCAACTGCCCCGAGTGCGGCAACCTCGGCCAGTTCACCGCTCCGCGCGACTTCAACATGATGCTGAAGACCTACCTCGGCGTGATCGAGGACGAGTCGGGGCTGCACTACCTGCGTCCGGAGACCGCGCAGGGCATCTTCGTCAACTTCAAGAACGTCGAGAACTCGGCCCGGGTGAAGGTGCCGTTCGGCATCGGCC